>NZ_CP073379.1:0-213917 GCF_018204675.1 Klebsiella sp. P1927
GTGGCAAATACAGTTCCTACCGCATTCGGCGCGGTCGGGATCCCGGTTTCTATTCTGGCTGAACAGGTTAATCTGCCGGTTTATACCTTAGGCGGAACCATTATTTTGCAGCTCGCGTTGTTTAATATCCTGCTGCCGTTTGTGATTGTCTGCATTATTGGCGGTGGCCTGAAAGCCATTCGCGGCGTATTTCTGATCACGTTGATTTGCGGCATTTCCACGCTGATTCCGCAATATTTTGTCGCCATCCATCTTGGCGCGGAATTACCCGCTTTTGCCGGTAGCCTGGTCAGCCTGTTTGCCGTGGCGATGGTCAGTCGCCTGCGCAAAGGGAAAACCGATCCAGAGTGGCGCATTGAGGTCAGCCATACCCGCGAAACCACGCCGCGCTCGGCAAAAGTGTTGTTCCGCGTGGGCTCTATCTATCTGTTTATTTTTGTGTTTATCCTGCTGTGTTCGCCGCTGTTCCCGACAATAAAAGGCGCGGCGTCCCAACTGGCTTCGGTGCTGCATTTCACGTTGGCTGACGGCAAAACGATGGCACTGAAAGTTGAATGGGTGACCACACCAGGGATGCTGATTATCTTTGCGACCATTATCGGCGGTTTTATTCAGGGAGCGTCCGCACGCGGGATGCTGGAAGTATTTATCAAAACGATTTTCCAGCTTAAAAACTCTATCGTGGCAATTATGGCGATCGTCGCGCTGGCCACGGTGATGGATCTCAGCGGGATTATCTCCACACTGGCGCAGTCGATTGTCGATCTGACCGGCAGCTCGTACGTCTTCCTCGCCCCGGTGATTGGCGCGCTGGGCACGTTCGTTACCGGCAGCGATACCAACTCGAACATTCTGTTTGGCAAGCTGCAAACCATAGCTGCCAGCAAGTTACATATCGATCCCAACTGGCTGGCGGCGGCCAATACCTCTGGCGCTACGGGGGGCAAAATGATTTCGCCGCAAAGCATCGCCATCGCGGTTTCTGCCACCAAAATGGACGGTCAGGCCAATCAGATCATGTCTGGCACCATGAAATACTGCTGTGCCTACATTGTGATCCTTGGCCTGAAAGTCGGTCTCTTTTATTACTGGTTTATGGCGTAAGCCATTGTCAACCCCGTCAAATTCGCGGCAATCGTATTTGACGACACAGTGACCAAAAAGGTTTACACCACCCCAGAAACGGAACAAGGCGACAGGCTTTACGATTTGTCGGCGCTGACTAAAATAGCGCCGATGTTTCAAATCGAGGATTGTTGTTATGTTGTTCTGGAAAAAGATGGTGAAGAAGTTCGACGCCTTTTCCGCGTTGATTCCACCACGCTACTTCCGCGTGTAATACCTGGCACTTATTCCTGATGGCGCTTCGCTTATCAGGCCTACATTTCACACTCATTTGTAGGCCTGCGTTTCACGCTCATTTATAGGCCGGATAAGGCGCGAGCCGCATCCGGCAGCAACAGCAGCGTAAAATGCTCACCCCTTTCTCTTACGCAGACCGCATGCTCTTAACACCACCACCCACTGAAGTGGTCAACAAAAACTGGCCACCGCGTTAGAGTTTTTCCAGTATCGGTTTTCTGATTCGTTTGGCGGTAACCCACCATTATATTCGTGCGGTCTTAGTGCGCTGTAATATCCAACTATATAGTCCGTTATTGCGTGAGCTGCATCGCTGAAGCTTACATAGCCCGTCGCCGGCACCCATTCGTTCTTCAGACTCCTGAAGAAGCGCTCCATTGGGCTGTTATCCCAGCAGTTTCCACGCCGACTCATACTCTGCCTGATCCGGTATCGCCACAGTAACTGCCGGAACTGCCTGCTCGTATAATGGCTGCCTTGATCGCTGTGGAACATCACCCCGACGGGCTTACCACGGGTTTCCCATGCCATTTCCAGTGCTTTCATGGTGAGCCTGCTGTCCGGCGAGAACGACATGGCCCAGCCCACTGGTTTTCTTGCGAACAGGTCGAGAACAACGGCGAGGTACGCCCAGCGCTTACCCGTCCAGATATAGGTCACATCACCGCACCACACCTGATTTGGTTCCGTTACGGCGAACTGTCGCTCAAGATGATTCGGGATAGCAACGTGCTCATGACCGCCACGCTTATACCGGTGAGTCGGCTGCTGGCAACTGACCAGCCCCAGCTCTTTCATGAGTCTGCCAGCAAGCCAGCGCCCCATCTGGTAACCTCTCTGGGTTGCCATTGTGGCGATGCTTCTTGCTCCGGCAGAGCCGTGGCTGATGCCATGCAGTTCAAGTACCTGACTGCGTAATACAGCCCGTCTGCCGTCTGGCTTTTCAGGACGGTTTTTCCAGTATTTGTAGCTGCTGCGATGAACCCCGAACACATGGCAGAGAGTGGCCACAGGATAACGCGCCCTGAGTTTCCCGATTATCAAGAACTGTTCAGGGAGTCTGACATCAAGAGCGCGGTAGCCTTTTTTAATATTTCATTTTCCATTTCAATACGTTGTAGCTTTTTCCTGAGCTCACGGATTTCAATTTGTTCCGGGGTAATGGGGGAGGCTTTTGGTGTTTTGCCCTGCCGTTCATCACGTAATTGTTTCACCCATCGCGTCATTGTGGAAAGGCCGACATCCATAGCGCTGGCTGCATCTGTCACGGTGTAGTTCTGGTCAACGACCAGTTGAGCGGATTCGCGTTTAAACTCTGCGCTGAAATTTCTTTTTTTCATTATGGCACCTGTGTTGTTCTGAGGTGAGCATATCACCTCTGTTCAGGTGGCCAAATTCAGTAAACCACTTCAAACAGACTGATGCCGGCTGTATTATTTAACATATTTCCAGACGCCTGCAGGTATTTTGTCATAAAACTTCCCCATTGCCATTTCCGCCAGCCGGTGATCAACCGCAGCATTGAAATGCTCAAGCTCATCATCTGACAGAGAATATTTATTTTTTTCTATTACCCTTTCCAGGGTTTCCTTCGATGTACAGCGCCGTAGTCGTAAAATCCATTCCTGTTTGGTCATTATTTTTTTATATCCTGAGGCTTCCATGGTATTTAATTTTACAAATAACGCAAATTTCTTTCAGGCGTTATGGCCCGTGCCGTTCTGCGTAAGATAATCACTGATGCTCAGACCGGACAAGCGTATGTTATCCGAAATCTCCCTGAACTGCTCCTCCCACCCGTCCTGCAGCTCCCTGATTGCCGCGATCTGGAAAGCAACACTGAAAGGCGTTCTGCCCAGTTTCTCGGAAAGCCAGAACAGATGCTTGCCAATCTCTTCGTCCGGTACCGAATCGAGCGCATCACTCAGTAAGGTTTTTTCGTCTTCCTGCCAGGGATGACCGGCTCGCGGAAAACGCGGATCAGGCTGGCGGTCTTTTTTCTCCCTTTTTTCCCGTCTGGCAACGGTCGGCGCATCGCCTTTTTTCAAGCCGACGCGCGCTTTCATGGCGCCGATAGCGGCGACGGCCAGTACCAGCGTTTCACGCTCCTGGCGCGTGAGCAGGCTGTCCTCGCAAATCAGGGTGTTCAGGTTATCGATCAGCTTATTCAGCCCGGGTTCAGTGACTTTCATTTTATGCTCATGTTCCTTGTGTGGTGGCGATCAGTCCCGGCTCTCATTCACCTGGACGGTGACCGGCAGGCCTGCATCAAAACAGGTCTGATACCAGCTGGCCACCTGCAGGGGATCGCCCTCTTTTATCCGGCGTATGCCGCCGGCATCCGTCAGCTGCAGACAGGTGGTACCGTCCAGACGGATCACGTAGGCCGCTTCCCTGATGGTGTAATGGCCGTCATCCAGCTGCAGCTCCACCGCGTCACCGGCAGCCGTCTGGCGTAACGGCAGACGCCGGACGTCTGTCAGTCGTTGTCGTGCCGTTTCAGCCTCGCGTTCTGCCTGGAAGAGCGGTTCTGCAATGCCGCGACCGGCCTCCGTCAGCTCGACGGCCAGCTGCAGGTTCGGGGCGCGCAGGGTGCGCAGCCAGCCCGCGGCTTCCATGCGCCGGCAGGAGGCGCGCAGGTTCGGCCCGTACACCGGGGCGTCCCCGCCCTGCTCCAGCACCCGCTCGATATCCCGCGTCGCCACCGGGCCCGGCCGTTTCGCATCGAGGGCGGCCAGCACAATCAGCACCCGCCGCTGCAGCGGCGATGGTCGGCGCGCCTGAGTCATTGCTTGTCCGCCTCCGGCCAGATGAGTTGTCTGAGGCGCAGGTGATCGGCGTCTATGAGCTCTTGTCTCTTTATGGCATTCACTGAGGCATAGCCATTTATGGCCAGTTCATACCAATAGCTCAGCACGGCACCGGCCTTGGCTGACTCGCTGATGTAAATCGCGCCCTGGCTGTCCAGATTGCATTCACGGATACGCTCTTCCGCTATCCGGGTCAGCTGCTCATAGCTGAGTGAAAAATTCACTTCTTTCTCATCCATCCTGCTCGCTCCGTCTGAACATGTCCGGTTAGGTTAAAAATCATATCATGTATGATTTCTTACTAATAATTCAAATATCATATCAAATATTGTTAGTGTTTAATGCTAAATATCACATTCAGTATGATTTTATGTTTTTGGTTTAATTATCATATCCTTTGCGCGTTTCCCGCCGCGCAGATCCGGTTTCTGGCTAAGTCGGATCTCCAGACTGCAGCAGGGCTGTTTTGAAAAAATGCCGGAGATGGAAGCAGCGTAGTAAGCTGATTTAATGATGTAAGAATAAATCTTACATTAAGATATGGAGGGGTTATGGCTCGTACGATGACGGTGGACGTGGGTGATGAGCTGCATGAAAAGCAGGCTGAATCCAGACTTCAGGAACTGCGCGATCTGCTGGCCGAAGGGATCAGCAGCGGCGAGGCGAAACCATGGAACAAGAATGCATTCCTGAGGAATGTCAGGGCCAGGGTGGCAAATGAAAGAGATTGAGCTGACACCCAAAGCAGAAGAGGATCTGGAGGCCATCTGGGACTACAGCTTCAGACAGATCGGGGTTGTTCAGGTGGATGCATAGATCGGTCGTATAGCTGCAGTATTTGATGTGCTGGCCATGCATGATATCGGCACGCATTGTGCAGAGCTGGGAGACGATATCTGCACACTGCCGGTAGAACCGGCATACGATCTATTTTGTATCATCACATTCTATGGTTACGGTCATTCGTATTCTCAGCCAGTCTCAGGATACGGCGCGACATGCACCCTGGAGATGACCGGGGAACAGGATTCTCAAACAATATAAGTTAATTGTGAGGTCGACATGACCAAAAAAAACATTGTGTATGGACTCTTTCATTATTATTCATTTCGCTTATAAAAAAAACGCTCCCGGACGGGAGCGTAAGCCAGTGACTTCGGCGTTAAATGAGGGTCTGACAAGTGGAGCTGCGGGTTAATTCTGGGTGATCTGGCTGCGATGCTTTTCCGCCTGTTGCTGATGAATAACGGAAGACTGGCCATTATTCGCCTTCTCATGCACAACAGCGGCTTTCTCATGCTCGCTCATTTCGGAAAATGGCTTAGCAGTTTCTTGGGTGTTCTCAGGTTTGGCTTTCATCATTTTTTTATGCATTTCAGCCATGTCCTGATGGGCGGCAGAATTGCCGTTTTGCATCATTTCATGGGACATTGCGGCCTGATCGTGACCGCTCATATCCATCATTTTCATGCTCTCCCCCTGAACTGCACTTTTTTCAGCGGATGATTGCATCTGATGGGCAGGCGCCTGGGCATTATTTACCTGGTCATGCATGTTCATTGTCTCTGCAGCCCAGGCAGATGAAGCGACAGCCATCATGGCAATAAAGGATACAAGGATCTTTTTCATGGTTGGGTCTCCGGTGTTTTCATACCCGAACAATCAATGCTTATAACAGAGAAAGCATTTGATCTCAGGGCTGGTTGATCATCACGCCAGGAACCGGGCGATTGAATTATCACGCTGTCCTGATTTATGGCTGATTATAAAAAACCGCCTCTGTTTATCGCGTGACTGAACGATGACATTTTTGTCACCTTCCGGGTTTCTCCTGAATAACGGTATTAATCCATTAACAGACGCACACTGAACACAATTTCCCGCCCCTGCTGTTCTGCTGACAGCTCGCCGCCGTGAGCATGAATGATCGACCTTGTAATTGATAATCCCAGCCCCGCGCCTTCCGTGTTGTAGAACCTTGATGAGTCTGCGCGATAGAACCGGTCAAACAAACGTTCCAGATTAGCGGGAACCTGGCCGGACATCGTATTCGTAATCATCACGTTCACACAGTCACTGTCACGCTCAAGGTGTATCGCTGTACAGGTGTTATCGGGAGAATACTTGATTGCATTGGAAAGCAGGTTACTGAAAGCACGTCGGAGCATATCGCTGTCTCCGGCAACAACGCCCTCTCCTTCAACCGTGATTGTCTTTCCTGTTTCGTCTGCCAGGGGCTCGAACAACTCACGTAATTCATTCAGTTCGGCTGCCAGATCCACATCATGTTTATCCAGCCGCAGCAGACCATGCTCTGAACGTGCCAGAAAAAGCATGTCACTGGTCATTCGTGACAACCTTTTCAGTTCTTCCAGGTTAGCGAATAAAATTTCGCGGTAATGCGAAACATCCCTTTCCTTAGCCAGTGCAAACTGCGTCTGCATCATCAGATTACTGACTGGTGTGCGCAGCTCATGCGCGATGTCAGACGAGAAATCTGACAGTTTCCGGAATGCCCCCTCCAGGCGATCAAACATATTATTGAACTCCTGCATGGTCTCAGAGATTTCCGGCGGAGCCAGATCGGGATTTAGACGCTGATCCAGGCTGTGTACGGTCATGGAGGAAGCCAGACTGGTCATTTCCCGTAGCGGTTTCAGACCAATACGTGTGGTCAGCCAGCCCAGAAAAACAGAAATAAAGACCAGACCGATATTGAACCAGAACAGCCAGGTACTGAGTTTGTCCATAAACAGGGTGTGATACCCAGTATCCGTGGCAACCGTAATGATGACATGTTTGCTTTTACCCTGTTCCGGCGTCACGGCAACCCGCCGCGAGATACTGCGGTACACGGTGTTATTTTCTTCCGTCTGGATCATATAGTCGAGAATATCACCCGACTTATTAAGCAGGACCGCTGGAACAACAGAATTTTTGGCATAGAGTTCAACAATTTTTTCATTTTCCATGTTTTTTATAGAAATGAATAAGCCATTGTGCCCCACCATCGCATCGTTTATTTTTTCTGATAATGACTTAATATCCGTTTTGTTCCTGAACGTCTCTGTTTTAAGAAACTCTTCGGTGAGCTGAAGTTTACCTGTCAGAAAATCGCGGTCCTGATTATCGAAATAGCCATTCAGGGTGCTAATCAGGATAAAACTTGATAACCACCATACCGTAAGCATCACCGCAGAAAAAATCAGGCTCAGGCGTGTGGTCAGGGAAATTTTGAACCTCACTCTTCTCTGATCTCCAGGACATATCCGGCACCGCGAACGGTATGGATCAGTTTTGGCTCAAAGTCATCATCAATTTTACTTCTCAGACGTCTCACGGCGACATCAATCACATTCGTATCACTGTCAAAATTCATGTTCCAGACCAGGGACGAGATAAGACTCCTGGGTAACACTTCTCCGGTGCGTTGCAGCAGCAACTCAAGCAGAACGTATTCTTTACCGGTGAGATGGATCTTCTTCCCCGAACGGATCACGGTCCGGCGCACCATATCAACGGTCATATCGGCGATGGTGCAGACTGTTGCGGCCTGCGAGCGTGCCCGGCGCAGTAGGGTTCTTACACGTGCAACCAGCTCCGTAAAATCAAAGGGCTTAATCAGGTAGTCATCTGCGCCAAGCTCCAGTCCTTTCACTTTGTCCCGCACGTTGTCCTTTGCGGTTAAAAACAGGACCGGTTCTTCGTGCCCGGACTCCCTCAGTGCGCTGATGATTTGCCACCCGTCGAGGAAAGGCAGCATCACGTCCAGTATTATCAAATCATACTGTCCCTTCGACGCGGCCCCGAGACCATCGCGGCCATTATTAAAGAGATCGGCCTGATAGCCTTCCTCAACCAGTCCCTGCTGCAGGTAACGACCTGTTTTTTGTTCGTCTTCAACGATTAAAATACGCTGCATGGTCAACTCGCTGATATGAAAGTAAAAATCTCACGCATGAGCTTTGGCTGTCCCCTAGCTGATCTGAGACGGAGCAAGCATTCCAAGCCACGCTACGGCGCCCAGAATGATAATCGCAACAACGAATTCTGTCAGGATGCTGTTTCGCATCAGGGCAACGCTGCGATCATAATTCCCTTCCCTGACCATAACTTCAAGCCGGGGACCCAGGTGAAACCGGTTTGCTGCAGCCAGAAGAAGCATCAGAACAAACAGAGCCGTCTTGGCAAGCAATATCCTCCCCCAGGAACTGTTGAATAAGGGAGTTAAGTTACCCTCAGCAATATACAGATAGTTGACCAGCGCACTCAGGATCAGGGCTACAACAATCACCGTTCCTGCCGTGGCAAATTTTGCCAGGGAGTCAGATATCACAATGACGCTCTGTGCATTATGCTCGTTTCTGCGCATCAGCAGGATAGCAAATGCAACCAGAGCACCTGTCCAGGCACCTGCAGCGCCGAGATGGGTCAGATCGCTCAGTAAATGGAGATAGTAATGCAGACCGTCATGCATAACGGCGTGTCCTCCCCAGGCAAGTGTAGCCAGCGCCACGCCCCCACTCATCGTCATCAGCAGGCAGGACAATACTCTCTTATTAGTGTAAAGGAACAAAGCACCGAGTGTGGTAAACAGGGCACAGAGCCTGACAATCCAGCTAATACCCACATCAGTTTCTTCTATCACCATCTCGATAACATGGATGGATAATTCTCTGAGGTCAGTTACTCCACTCATGGCATTAGATACCAGGAGCATATTAATGCCAGTAAGAATGATGCCTGTAACAACAGCAAAGGTTATAAACGACCTGAAATTAGTCAGGTTATAGGTTTCATGTCTGACACCGCTTATTCCATATATCTGAAAAAATGGCAATCCAAATATTACCATCAAATCCAGATAAAGAAGAAAACGAATAACAATCATAATCAGGTCGTTCATAATATTACTTCACTGTAAAGGTGTAATTACCGGTAATAGGGTGCGTATCTGAAGAAACCGCGCGCCAGTCAACACGATAAGTGCCAGCGGGTAAAGGCTCTCGCGGAATAATGACCATCGATTTAGGGTCAGCGCCTGGCGCCACTTTTGCCGCGACCGGCATCGGAGAATGTGATGACATGCCTTTCATACCCGTCATCGTTAATTTTGCACCTGAGAATTTCACGGTCAGATTTTCCGAGAAATTAAGCTGAATCTTTTCCGGGGCCGCTACGGCTGAATCAGCCTGTGGCACAGAGCTTTTTAATTCCGGATGGGCCATAGCAGAGAAAGCAACGCCCATAACGAGGCCACCTGTAAGAATGACTTTATTTAAAATCGACATTTCATTTACCTGTTTAGTTGAGTGTTTTATATCAGTGCGTTAAAACCAGATTCTGGCTCCCGCCAGGAATACTACCTGATGGTCTTTCTCACCTTCTCTTTTCGCCATATCGGATGTTTTCCCGTAAAGTTGATTCCAGGAAACGCCTATATAGGGTGCAAACTCACGGCGTATTTCATAGCGCAGCCGGAGCCCCAGCTCTGTGTCAGTCAGTCCCCTGCCGCGACCCCGCGATTCATCATCCTGACTGTAGAAATTCACCTCATAGGATGGCTGGAGTATGAGCCGGTTAGTCAGTAAAACGTCGTATTCTCCTCCCAGACGAAGGGCTGCTTTTCCGCCATTACTGACAAAACCCGTAATTTCAGACTCAAAATTATAGAGTGCCAGCCCCTGAAAACCGACAGCAGCCCAGGTCCGGGCAGAAGCAGGTCTGAAATCCTGCCTGACACCCGCAACCAAATCCCACCATGGGCCAACCGCATGTCCCCAGAGTAACTGCGCTTCAGCCGCCTCCGTTTCCCCATTGCTTCGTTCACCTTCACTCTTTAGCCAAATCCGATCTGTGTCGCCTCCAATCCAGCTGTTAACACTCCAGCTGAAATTGTTGGTGTTATCCGACCGTTGCCATTCCAGTTGATCCAGCAGAACCAGATAATTAATCGCACTGTCGTGAATCGCATGCCCCTGTAAATTGCCGAATGCAGCCTTCCGGTCGGCATCGGTAACAGGCGGAATTGGCGTTCTGCTCTCAGTTACAATGGGCTCCATTGACGTCATCTCAGTGAAATTCTCATCTGCTGGCATCTGCATGGCAGACATGTCGTGCCCGGCGTGGGGATCTGCAGAGACGGAGCCCGCCGCAATAGAAAGCTGTGAGGTAAACAAACCGGCGACCAGAACAGGTATGGCCTTCAAATTTCTCTTCATTCGCATCATTCCTCCACCCGGACTTCACGAAACATTCCCATTTCCATGTGATAGAGCAAATGGCAGTGATACGCCCAGCGGCCAAGCGCATCTGCTGTCACTCTGTAACTGCGTTTTGTACCAGGGGGAACATCTATTGTGTGTTTACGAACCATGAAATTACCGTTTTCATCTTCCAGATCGCTCCACATACCATGCAGGTGAATGGGGTGAGTCATCATGGTATCGTTGATCAGCGTGATCCTGAGCCGCTCACCGTATTTCAGCAGCACCGGTGCGGCATCTGAAAACTTGATTCCGTTAAATGACCAGGCAAACTTTTCCATGTGGCCGGTTAAATGCAGTTCTATGGTACGGCCAGGTTCACGTCCGTCAGGATCCTCAAAGCGGCTTTTCAAATCCGCGTACGTGAGAACCTTTCTTCCGTTATTTCGAAGACCAATACCCGGATCATTTAATTTCGGAGAGACGCTCATCGCCTGCATATCAACCAGTGGGTTATCCGTTTCTGACGCAGGATGACTTTGCATACCCGGCATTCCGGCCATCCGGGAATGATCCATACCGGCCATGCTGCTGTGATCCATGGGCGCGGAGGATGTCCCGCTATCCGGAAGGTCAGCACCGTCCATAGACATCATCTCTCCGCTGTTATCCATGCCTCCCATCTGGCTGTGGTCCATTCCTGCCATATCATGTCCCATTCCCCCCATACCCATATCTTCCATGGTCAACAGAGGACGGGGATCGAGGGGGGGAACGGCAGCACTTAACCCTTCTCTCGTGGCCAGTGTCCCTCGAGCGTAACCGGTCCTGTCCATGGATTGTGCGAAGATGGTATAGGCCTCACCCTGAGGCTCCACAATGACATCATAGGTTTCGGCAACGGCAATCCTGAATTCGTCAACGGTAACCGGGTTTACATACTGGCCATCTGCAGCCACGACCGTCATTTTCAGCCCGGGGATACGGATATCGAAATAGGTCATTGCCGAGCCGTTGATAAACCGTAAGCGTATCTTTTCACCGGGACGGAACAGTCCGGTCCAGTTTTTCAGCGGGGCCTGCCCGTTCATGAGATAGGTGTAGGTGTAGCCACTGACATCCGCGAGGTCAGTCGGATTCATTTTCATTTCAGCCCACATTTTCCGATCGGCAATGGTGGCTGACAGCCCCCTGGTATTCACGTCGCGGAAAAAAGAGCCAACGGTTGGTTTATTGAAATTGTAGTAATCCGACTGTTTTTTTAATTTTTTCAGCAGGCTGTGAGGATTTTCATCGGTCCAGTCAGACAACATGACCACATGCTCACGATCGTAAGCAAACGGTTCTGGCTCCCTGGCATCGATGATAATGGCACCGTATACCCCCTCCTGTTCCTGCAGACCGGAATGGCTGTGGTACCAGTAAGTCCCGTTCTGCTTAACCTTAAAGGTGTAAACGTAGGTATCATCAGGCTCTATGCCCATAAAACTCAGCCCCGGAACACCATCCATATTGGCCGGAAGAATAATGCCGTGCCAGTGAATGGACGTCTGTTCATTAAGACGGTTTTTGACCTTCAGGGTAATGGTGTCACCTTCTTTCCAGCGAAGAACGGGCCCCGGCAGGCCTCCATTGATTGTTTTGGCCTGACGCTCACTGCCCGTGATATTGACGGCCGTTTCACCAATGGTCAGGTCAAACTGAGTACCCTGCAGGGATGCGGCAACTGGCAGGCTCAGACTGGAACGCGCATTGAAACTCCATACGCCAAGACTTCCGGCTACGCCAGAGAGGGTTAACCCCTTCAGGAAAGTTCGTCGAGACGTTTTCAACAGCATGCGCATTCCCTTATTTAAAGTATGGTTACTGACAGAATTCGAGAACCGATTTAAATTAAATTACTGGTTCATCCACTTACAATGAAATGAATCTAGCACACCTTAAGAAACAAATTCATTACAATCGTGTAATGTACGTGGCTGTATTACATTTACGTCATCTTCTCCACAGGTTGATTTTTTTATATATGATCATAAGGACATCTTTTATGTACCTCAGAAGGTAATTACACATGAATATATTAATCACGACCACTGCGTTTACAGCTTTATTTTGTGGGGCAGCTTTTGCTCAGTCCAGTGATATTGCCCATGAAGCACATCGATTTGTTAATAATGCCTCAGCCGTCAGTCATGTGAACTCCTCGACGCATGAAAACTTACCGGACAGGGTTAATAAAAACAACACGCCCTCATTCTCTGAAATGAATGAACATGAAAGGGCCATTGTTGCTCATTCATTTATGAACAACAGCGCGTCCTATGCGCATCAGAAAATGATTGAGGAACATAAAAAAATGCTGTCCGGCAGTGATGCAAATTCAAAGACCTCGTCTTCTTCTTTTAACGAACTGAATGCCGGAGAAAAAGCCGCTCTCGTGCATGAGCAGGTCAATAATGCCGGTGCGGAAGCACATCAGACGCAGGCAAGAAAGCTTCGCGGGCTGTATTCGACCAGGTAACTGCAGGCGGGTTAGTGCTTAGCGTCAGGTGCGCAGCAGGGCTTTACTGACGGGTTACGTAGCAGGACATGAGCCCCATATTGCTCTGCCGTAACCTGTTTCAGTCCCGTTAATCATCACCGTCGGGCTGGTCATACAGTTCCCAGAGCTTCAGGAGCAAACGGGAAACAAGATATGTTACAAAAATGACGACCATCAACGGTGCTCCCGATTAACTGACAGATGACACGCCTCCTGAAAACCCCTAGCATACGCCGCAGTGTTCATGCTAACGGCGAATTCCAGTAAATGTATTCTACCGATGTCGTAAAAGAAAATGCCTACCTTTCAGCCACCCGCTCGGGGCTGGAATCGAACGAGATCGCTACTCTTCAGCGCTCCTTGCCTTCCCGGTTTAATCTGCGGCATTTGAAAAAAAATGAATCATTAAAACTCGTACTGCAAAAGAAAGCGGGAAAATCACGTGTCGTGGCCTATAAATTTACGTCCGGTTCATTTAATTACACGGCGTATCGTATATCAGATAAAAAGTTCTATAACCTTTCCGATACTTCCGGGAAAGGCAGTCTCGATTATCCGTTACCGGCCACAGCAAGACTCAGTTCGCCTTTCAATCCTGCAAGACTTAACCCGGTATCGGGAAAAGTGAGTCCCCATAATGGCATTGATTATTCCATGCCCATGAACACGAAAATAGTCAGCGTCATCGACGGAAAAATCACCCGGGCCGAATACAACAGTACCATGGGATATTTTGTTGAAGTAACGGGAAAAGCCGGTGTTAAAACTCGCTATCTCCACCTCAATAAAATACTCGTTACTAAAGGGGCCAGGGTTACCCGGGGAGACGCTATTGCGTTATCCGGTAACAGCGGACGTTCATCCGGTCCTCATCTGCATTACGAGCTGGTCATCAATAACAATCCTGTTAACTCACTGGCGTTCCGGGCAGCGGCACCCGCTGATAACAAACTTGAACAGCATGCCTTTGCGCATGCCAGAGACTACGAACGATACCTGGACTGATAACGGGGCCGCGACGCGGCCCCGTCTGCCGGATTAATTTTTTTTATCGTTTTCACTTCCTTGATGTTGATGATCTCCATGCCCTCCGTGGCCGTGGAAAAGATGCATTAGCGGGCAGACCAGCAATAACAGATATGGCCAGTAACCTGCCACATGTGACCAGTGTTCGCGCAGGAGGGCAAATGCCGCAATCGCGGCGACAGCAATAAGCGCATAGGTGGTACTTTTCATACCGGACTCCTTCTGTTAGTAACAGACCCTTCATTCAGGGTTATTTCCCGAGCCTGACACTTTTCAGACGCAACGCATTTGCAATGACGCTAACGGAGGAAAGGGCCATAGCCGCCGCCGCAATAACTGGCGACAGCAGTATTCCATACACAGGATAAAGCAGACCTGCAGCTACAGGCACCCCAAGAGCATTGTAGATAAACGCAAAAAACAGATTCTGCCGGATATTTTTCATGGTGATTTCTGACAGATGACGGGCCCTGTTGAGTATCATCAAATCGCCTTTGAGAAGGGTAACGCCAGCACTTTCTATTGCCACATCTGTACCCGTTCCCATGGCTATACCCACGTCAGCCGCTGCCAGCGCCGGGGCATCATTCACACCGTCTCCGGCCATCGCAACCACATGGCCAGACGCTTTCAGTCGGGTTATCACTGCTTTTTTGCCATCCGGCAGAATCCCGGCTTCAACCTCATCTATTCCCAGTTTCCGTGCGACTGCTTCAGCAGTAAGCTGGTTATCCCCGGTGAGCATAACAATGCGGATCCCCGCCTGACGCAAAGCTTTAAGCGCATCCGGCGTGGTTGCTTTCACGGGATCCGAGATAGCTATCAGGCCTGCAAGGTTCCCGTCTGTGGCCACATAGATAACGGTAGCGCCTTCCATCCGCAACGTATCCGCAACGGCCTTTTGATTATCAATAACGATACTGTTTTCCTGCATAGCCAGTTCATTACCAATAACAACCCGTTGACCTTCGACATCGCCTGAGACACCTTTCCCCGACGGGGCATTGAAATTACTGACGGCAGGTATCACGATCCCCTTTTCATGCGCGGCTCTGACAACAGCCATACCCAACGGATGCTGCGAACCTTTTTCCACTGCAGCTGTTACACGTAAAAGAGATATTTCCCCACCCGGACTGAGACTGATAATCCCTGTCACCGTAGGCGAACCTTCCGTGAGCGTGCCTGTTTTGTCGACAACCAGCGTGTCCACTTTTTCAAGACGCTCAAGGGCTTCGGCATTCTTGATTAACACCCCGGCCTGGGCGCCTTTGCCCACCCCCACCATTATCGACATCGGCGTGGCCAGTCCCAGCGCGCAGGGACAGGCAATAATCAGGACCGACACAGCCGCAATGAGACCGTGCGCCATCCTGGGCTCGGGCCCCCAGACAGACCAGATCAAGAAAGCAACAACCGCGATAAGTATCACCAGAGGAACAAACCAGCCTGAAACGCTGTCTGCCATTCTCTGGATGGGGGCACGCGAACGCTGTGCATCAGCGACCATCTGAACAATTCGTGAGAGCATCGTTTCATCACCGACTTTCTCTGCACGGATGATAAGACTACCTGTCTGATTAATCGTCCCCCCAATGACAGGGTCACCCTTCGTTTTGGTAACCGGCATAGACTCCCCGGTCACCATCGATTCATCAACGGTTGTTTTGCCTTCGATCACGATACCGTCGACCGGAATACTCTCTCCAGGTCTGATGCGGAGCTTATCGCCAGGCAGGACATCTTCCGCATTAATATCCGTTTCATGACCGTCATGATCCAGCCGTCTGGCGGTTTTGGGGGCAAGGTTCAGAAGCGCAGTAATGGCGCCTGAGGTTTGTTCCCGTGCCCGCAGCTCAAGAACCTGTCCCAGCAGAACAAGCACCGTAATAACTGCTGCGGCTTCAAAATAAACGGCCACCAGGCCATCCATGTTTCTGAACGATGCAGGAAACCAGGAGGGGAAGACGGTTGCAATGACGCTGTAAACCCAGGCTACGCCGGTCCCCATTGCAACAAGGGTAAACATATTCAGGGAGCGGTTACGTAACGACATTCCGGCCCGGGCGAAGAATGGCCAGCCACACCACAACACGACAGGGGAGGCCAGAAGCAACTGCAGCCATGTGTTGTACTGTGGCGGTACTGTATTCCTCAAGTCGGGAAACAGATGAGATCCCATTTCGAGTACCAGAACCGGAAACGCCAGCAACAACCCCAGCCAGAAGCGTCTTGTCATGTCGTGAAGTTCATCACTCGGCCCCGTGGATGCCGTAGCTACGAGCGGCTCCAGTGCCATTCCACAGACAGGACAGCTTCCGGGACCACTGCGGCGTATCTCCGGGTGCATCGGACATGTCCACACACCTTCAGAATTCTCTTTTTCCGCCTGGTTGTGAGGCTGTTTTATCTGATCAGGGCTGACTTCGTGATGATCGTGGTGATGGTGATGGGAATGTTCACTGGCATCTTCGGTAAGATAACGATCGGGATGGGCTTTAAATTTACTCTCACAGCTGGCGGAGCAGAAATAAAGTTGGTGGTCCTGGTATCGAATGCTGCTGTGCGCCCTGTCGGGCAGGATGGCCATCCCGCACACGGGATCTCTCACCTTATGCAATACGTGGCCCTCGTCCGGGGATAATGTCTGCTCAGAAGCAGTCTGGTTGTTGTGTTGCACTGCATTGTCATTTTTCACAGTAACTCTCCTTATGCATACCGAAGCATCTTCTGTCTTCAGGGTATGTCATGGATGCGATTACCACGAATATCGCCGGCACAGGAGTGCCTGCTACCGGCGTCCCGTTATCAGCCGTTCCGCTGACTATTCGATTCGCTGGAAGACTTTTTTACTTCCATCCGGTGAGAATGCGATAACATCGTAAGCCTCTTTTCGGGCTCCCATCTCCATTCCAGGACTTCCTGCTGGCATACCGGGGGTGGCGAGACCGTATATACCCGAACCAGACTGCATTGCCTTATGTATCGTTGTCGCAGGCACATGGCCTTCAATGATCAAATTACCGGCAACCGCGGTATGACAACTTCGTAGTCCTGCAGGAATAGCATGCTTTTCTTTCAGGGCTGACAGCGCCTGATCATTCATGACGTGAGTTCGTACTTCAAACCCGTCTTTTTCCATCGCTTTGCCCCACAGGGAACAACAGCCACAGTTTTCAGATTTGTACATATCAATCACTTTTTCACTCGCCATCGCGGGTAGTGAAAGGCCGAGAGCCAGCGCCATTAGAACCACTTTTTTCATACTCACCTCTGTATATTATCGATATAAACCCTGACGTCAGGGTGAATCAGTAAAGAAGGACACCCACAGGGGGTGCCCTTTCAGGTTCAGGACACGCTTTTTTTATGTCTGCGCAGCCAGATTAATTTGTAGGCGGCAGGAATAATGAACAGGGACAGCAGCGGAGCCGTGATCATCCCACCAATCATGGGTGCCGCGATACGGCTCATGACTTCTGAACCTGCACCGGTTCCCCAGAGTATTGGCAGCAGACCCGCAATGATCACCGCCACGGTCATGGCTTTCGGCCGGACACGCAGTACGGCACCATGATAGAGGGCTTCATCAAGGCCTTCCGGTGTGAACGTCTCTTTACGGGACAATTCCGGGTGCGCTTCAATGGCATGACGCAGATACATCAGCATGACCACGCCAAACTCTGCTGCCACCCCGGCCAGGGCGATAAACCCGGTTCCGGTCGCCACTGACATATGGAAGCCCTGCCAGTACAGGAACCATATCCCGCCAACCAGGGCAAACGGCAGGCTCATCAGAATAAGTAAGGCCTCATCAGCCCGGCGGAATGCCAGATATAACAGGATGAAGATGATCATCACCGTCATCGGTACCATCAGTTTTAATTTCTTATTGGCGTGCTCGAGTAATTCAAACTGTCCTGAGAATGCCACACTGGTCCCCGGTCTCAGTTTCACTTTCTCACTGATGGCCGTCTTAATATCGTTCACCACCGACACCATGTCCCTGCCGCGGGCATCAACATAAATCCAGCTGGCTGGCCGGGCATTTTCGGTTTTCAGCATGGTTGGTCCGGAAACGACCTTAATATCGGCAACATCGCCCAGCGTAATTTGCTGCTTCATTGGGGTCAGGATTGGCATCTCTCTCAACGCCTGCGGACTGTTACGGTAATCCTGCGGATAGCGAATGTTAATAGGGTACCGGGCCACGCCTTCAACCGTCTCACCCACCATAGCCCCACCGATTGCTGAAGAGACGAACAGCTGGACGTCGCCCACAGTCATCCCGTACCGGGAAGCTTTCTCCCGGTTGATATCGATATCGATGTAGCGCCCGCCCTCAAGTCGCTCAGCCAGGACAGACACCACGCCAGGCACGGTTTTGGCTACCGCCTCGATACTCTGCGCCGTCGCGTCGATATCGGACAGAACAGTCCCGGACACTTTGATACCTATCGGGCTTTTGATCCCGGTTGAGAGCATATCAATACGGTTACGGATAGGCGGCACCCAGAGGTTTGCCAGACCCGGTAAACGGACTGTCCTGTCGAGTTCATCAATAATCTTGTCAATTGTCATGCCGGGACGCCACTGATCCTCAGGTTTGAGCTGGATCGTGGTTTCCACCATTTCGAGCGGCGCGGAATCCGTTGCGGTCTCTGCTTTACCGGTCTTGCCAAATACAGAAGCCACTTCAGGAACGCTTTTGATTAACTTGTCTGTTGTCTGCAGGAGCGCTGCAGCTTCTGCCGGAGAGACGCCAGGCAAGGTCGACGGCATATACAGCAGATCGCCCTCGTTAATCTTCGGCAGAAATTCACCGCCCACCTGACTCAGTGGCCAGATAACCGTGAAAATGGACAAGGCCGCAACCAGCAGGGTTGTTTTTGGCCAGTGGAGGACCCGCAGCAGCAAAGGATGATACGCTTTGATCAGCACCCGGTTCAGGGGGTTACTTGTCTCGGCAGGAATTTTCCCCCGGATCCAGAATCCCATCAGAATAGGAATGACGATGATGGCCAGTGCGGCCGCTCCCGCCATGGAGTACGTTTTCGTGAATGCCAGCGGGCCAAACAGACGACCTTCCTGCCCTTCCAGGGTAAAGATAGGAATAAAGGACAGGGTGATGATCAGCAGGCTAATGAACAACGCGGGTCCCACTTCCACGGAGGCGTCGGTAATCACCTTCCAGCGGGTGGCGTTGTCAATCTGCTCACCCGGATGCTGATGATCCCACTCCTCAAGCCGTTTGTGCGCATTTTCAATCATCACAATGGCGGCATCCACCATCGCACCGACGGCAATCGCTATCCCTCCCAGCGACATGATATTGGCGTTCAGTCCCTGGAAGTGCATGACGATAAAGGCGATACACAGGCCAAGTGGCAGAGAAATAATCGCCACCAGGGCAGAACGGACATGCCAGAGGAACAGTGCGCAAACGACAGCAACAACGATAAACTCTTCAAGAAGCTTGTAACTGAGGTTATCAATCGCCCGGTCGATTAACTGGCTGCGATCGTAGGTGGTCACGATTTCAACGCCTTCCGGCAGGCTGGCCTTCAGCGTCTCCAGTTTATCCCTCACTGCCGTGATAACGTCGCGCGCATTTTTACCCGACCGCAGGATCACCACGCCGCCAGCGACTTCTCCCTGGCCGTTCAGCTCGGCAATACCACGCCTCATTTCGGGCCCGGTCTGCACGCGGGCAACATCCCGCAGATAAACCGGCACGCCGTTCTCACCTGTTTTCAGGACGATGTTATTAAAATCATCAATGCTCTGAAGATAACCGCTGGCACGGACCATATACTCCGCTTCGGCCATTTCAACGGATGAGCCACCGGCCTCCTGGTTAGACGATTCAAGTGCCTGTTTCACTTCGGGCAGGCTGATACCGTACTGGGACAGTTTTACCGGATTGACCTGAATCTGGTACTGTTTCACCACGCCGCCAACCGAAGCGACCTCAGCCACGTTCGGGATGGTTTTCAGCTCAAATTTCAGGAACCAGTCCTGCAGAGAGCGCAGTTCTGAAAGGTCGTGTTTTCCGTTGCGATCGACAAGGGCATATTCAAAAATCCAGCCCACACCCGTGGCATCAGGACCGATTTCAGAACTCACACCGGCAGGCAGTTTTCCCTGAACCTGATTCAGATATTCCAGCACGCGGGAACGGGCCCAGTACAGATCGGTGCCGTCTTCAAAAATGACATACACATACGAATCCCCGAACTGTGAAAAACCACGCACGGTTTTTGCGCCAGGTACGGACAGCATGGTGGTGGTAAGTGGATAGGTGACCTGGTTTTCTACAATCTGCGGGGCCTGGCCGGGATAGCTGGTTTTGATAATGACCTGTACATCTGACAGGTCAGGCAAGGCATCGACCGGCGTGTTAATAATCGTCCATGTACCCCAGATGCTGAGAAACAGGGCCCCCATCATGACCAGGAAACGGTTGGCGACAGAGCGCCGGATAATCCATTCAATCATCGTCGTCTCCTCAGTGCCCTGAATGCATATTTACAGGCTGGTCAGACATTGCTGGCATACTGCTTTCTGTTTTTTCAGGGTGGCGCATACGTTCCAGCGCGCCCGTAATATTGGCTTCGGAGTCAATGAGGAACAGGCCACTGACCACCACGGTATCGCCTTCATTCAGGCCGGAACCGATGCCGGACTGTTGCTGTGATTCATGCAGAACGTGGATCTGTTTCGGCACAAACTTGCCTTCATCATCAACAGTAATCACGCGCTGTTCTTTGCCGGTATCGATAACGGCCTGGCTTGGTATCAGCAGCATCTCCTGGCTCTTGGTATTCAGTTTCAGATAGGCATTCATGCCCGGCTTGAGAAACTCATCCTTATTAGAAACCTGGAGACGGACCTGAAGCGTACGGGTTGTCTGATCCACGCTGGGAAGAATGTTCCATTTTTCGACATGGAATGTTTTATCCGGATAAGCCGGTACCGAAATTTCAAACTGCGACGTATCTTTCAGCAGATATGCGATAGATTCTGGCACTGCAGCGCTGATCCAGACCGGGTCCATCCCCTGAATCTGAGCCACTACTTTATCTTTCGAAATATTCATGCCGGTGCGCAGGTCAAACGCAGTAATGACACCATCAATAGGTGCTTTAATGGTAAAACGGGTCTGGATTGTGCGGGTTGAACGCAGCCTTTGAATATCCTCTTCCGGCATACCAGCCAGACGAAGTCGCTCCAGAACCCCTTTTATCTGGGTTGACGTACCGCCTGTACCGGATAACAGCAGGAACTCACTTTGTGCCTCAACCCATTCAGGAATGGTGATATCGATAAGCGGAGTGCCTTTCTTCACATGATCGCCAATCGTCAGGGGATACACTTTTTCGACGAAACCGTCAGAGCGCGCCTGCACAATGACAAACTGATACTCGTTGTAACTGACATTAGCCGGGATTGTCTGGGAATAATTCAGCATTCCTCGCGTGACTTTTTGCGTTTTTAATCCCAGATTCTGAACCTGCGTTGGATCGATACGGATCCCGCCACTGCTTTTATCGCCACTTTCATCAGCATATTTCGGCACCAGGTCCATATCCATAAAGGGAGATTTTCCGGGTTTATCAAATTTGGTATCCGGTTTCATCGGGTCATACCAGAAAAGTACCTTTCGCTCCGGTGCCTTTTGTTCGGTTTGTACTGTTTTTTGTGATGAGTTTACATACTGCCAGGCAGTAACCGATATCAGCCCCCCTGCTATGAGGCTGCTGATAATTATTGCAGCATATTTTATCTTTAAAGAAGCCATACAATTTCTCGCTGAAAAATCAAAACACCTGGCATATGCGCCCGATCATTCATTCACAGTAATCCCTTAATGAATGTTCAGGCGCACTGGATGTATTCGCTCCGGACTGATAATCAGGATTGCGTAACGTTAATGCTTTTGAGTAAGGAGATATTGCCCTGCTGAATAAACGAGAAATCGACATGGTTGCCGGTTTTCAGGGCATTGATAGCGTCGTCTGCATTAACAAAAGTGAAGCGCATGGTCATTGCAGGCCAGCCCACAGCAGGGATTGCTTCGTGCGAAATGGTAATCTTTTTACTATTCATATCAATGTCTTTAACGACACCGGTGCCCTTGATAACCTGCTGTACCGAAGCATCACTGGCAGCATTCATATCGCCATGCTGATGTGTTTCAGCATGAAGACCGGCAGAAAACATGACAGAGAAGGCACCAAATAAAACGGCTTTAAGTGAATTACGCATTTTTAATTTCCTGATTAATTAAATAAATTTACTCTACCCAACCGCCACCCAGCGCGGTAAACAGATTAATTTCGTTAACCTGTCGGGAATAGGTAAGATCGAGAATGGTTTGCTGCGTAGCGAAGAGGGAACGTTCTGCATCCAGCACTTCGATGTAACTGACAGCACCACTTGCATATAATCCTCTGGCACGCTGGAGAGTTATCTGAAGTGAATCAAGATAACGCTGCTGTGACTCAAGTTGCTGGCTAAGACTGTCGCGCAGCGCAAGCGTGTCGGAAACATCCTTAAAGGCTGACTGAATTTTTTGTTCGTAATTAACCACCGATTGTTGCTGGCGAATTTCAGCCAGCTTCAGATTGGCTTTATTCCTGCCAGCATTAAAAATAGGAATTTCAATTTTAGGGATAAAATTCCACATTCCACTTCCTGACGTAAACAGGCTTGACAGCTCCGTACTGCTTGCGGAAAGACCACTGGTCAGGGTAATGGAGGGGAAAAAGGCCGCTCGCGCTGCGCCAATATTGGCATCAGCCGCTTTCAGCTGATATTCCGCTTCCATAATATCCGGTCGCTGCAGCAAAATTTGTGAAGATAGATTTGGTGGCAATTTTACTGGTGCGATCTCCCCGCCTTTCATCCCTTTTTCTGACGGAAGTGCGCGGTACGTTCCCAGCACCAGTTGCAGGGCATTGTTTGCCTGAGCCAGATCGCCTTCTCGTTTGGCTATTTCGGCGCGGGTACTTTCGATTTGTCCTCTCGCCTGTTCAAGTGCCAGAACGTTCGTACTCCCGGTCACGAGCTGTTGCTCAACGAAAGCATAGGACTGTTCATAATTTTTCAGCGTTTCCCGCGCAATACGGAGTTGTTCGTACGCCAGTTGCTGGCTGAAATAGCTCTGTGAAACGTTGGAGACCAGCAGGATGTGTACGGCACGACGGGCTTCTTCGCTGGCAAAGTAGTTCTGGCGATCAGCCTCACTCATGTTCTTAAGTTTGCCAAAAAAATCGAGCTCATAGCTGAGCTCCAGACCCGCGTCGTACTCCTGTGTGGTCGGCTTGTCACCTTTCAGACCACCGTTGTATGTGATCCCGGATGAGGCATTCAGTTGGGGATAACGATCTGCATCCGTGACGTTGAACTGGGCCCGGGCCTCTTCAACCTTCAGGGCAGCCATTCTCAAATCACGGTTATTATTCAGGGCTTCACCGATCAGCCTGCTGACCTGGGGATCGACAAAAAAGTTTCGCCAGCCCGTATCCTGATAGCTGTTTACCGCAGGCGTCAGACTGTTTTTAGACAATGAAAACTGCTGGGGAACCGGAGCTGGCGGACGCTGATATTCAGGTGCCAGAGAAACACAACCAGCCAGGATGAATATGGTACTGATGCTGAGTAATTTTAATTTGAACATAACGCTTCTCGTACAGGCAGACCTGGTAAATGGTTCAAACGAAATCCAGAGTATTGATAGGGATACTTTACCGAACGCTCTCTGTTTGCCGGGTGACAGGATAATGACAATGTTGTCATTTTTGCTGTAATCCGTTGATAACGATCGTGGGCGCAATAAAATGACATTAGCAGCCAGCCGGGGAGCATGATGAAAATATTAATCGTTGAAGACGAAATTAAAACAGGTGAATATCTCAGCAAGGGGCTGACAGAGGCGGGGTTCGTCGTGGATCACGCTGATAATGGTCTGACCGGATATCATCTTGCCATGACAGCCGAGTATGATTTAGTCATCCTGGATATCATGCTGCCTGATGTAAACGGCTGGGATATCATCCGTATGCTGCGCAGTGCCGGAAAGGGGATGCCGGTATTACTGCTGACGGCCCTTGGCACGATTGAACACAGGGTCAAAGGACTTGAGCTGGGTGCGGACGATTATCTGGTGAAGCCCTTTGCGTTTGCTGAACTGCTCGCCCGGGTAAGAACCCTCCTCAGGCGGGGAAACACGATGATCACGGAAAGCCAGCTTAAAGTGGCTGACCTCTCGGTTGATCTCGTATCCAGAAAAGTCAGCCGCGCCGGGAACCGCATTGTGCTCACCAGTAAAGAGTTCAGCTTGCTGGAATTCTTCATTCGCCATCAGGGAGAAGTTCTTCCCCGCTCCCTGATTGCCTCTCAGGTCTGGGACATGAATTTTGACAGCGACACTAACGCGATTGATGTCGCAGTAAAGCGACTCCGCGCTAAAATAGACAACGATTACGGGACAAAACTGATCCAGACAGTGCGGGGCGTGGGCTACATGCTGGAGATCCCGGATGCATAGCAAACCGTCCAGACGACCTTTCTCACTCGCTCTGCGGCTGACCTTTTTTATCAGCCTGTCCACAATACTGGCGTTTATCGCCTTCACCTGGTTTATGCTGCATTCTGTTGAAAAGCATTTTGCCGAGCAGGATGTCAGCGATCTGCAACAAATCAGCACCACACTGAGCCGTATACTCCAGTCCCCGGCAGATCCGGATGAAAAAAAAGTAAGCAAAATAAAGGAATCAATTGCCAGCTACCGCAACGTTGCCCTTTTGCTCCTCAATCCCAGGGGTGAAGTGCTCTTTAGCTCAGCTCAGGGGGCGGCACTACGCCCGGCAGTGAATTCAGCAGATTTTAGCGAGCACAGCCGCGCACGGGATGTCTTTCTCTGGACGGTGGAGGATCCTGCGGGACCGATGGATACCGGGTCCGAAATGAAGATGGAAACATACAGGATTATCGCCTCCTCTGGTCAGGCGATATTTCAGGGCAAACAGCAGAACTATGTCATGCTGACTGGCCTATCCATTAATTTCCATCTCCATTACCTCGATGCGCTGAAAAAGAACCTGATTGCGATTGCCGTCGTGATAAGCCTGTTGATTGTTCTGATCATTCGAATCGCTGTCCGTCAGGGGCACCTGCCCCTTCGTAATGTCAGCAATGCCATTAAAAACATCACCTCCGAGAATCTTGATGCGCGACTGGAACCGACACGCGTTCCCATTGAGCTGGAGCAACTGGTTATCTCGTTCAATCATATGATTGGAAAGATTGAGGATGTCTTTACCCGCCAGGCCAATTTCTCTGCCGATATCGCGCATGAGATCAGAACGCCCATCACCAATCTGGTGACGCAGACTGAAATCGCACTGAGTCAGGATCGAACACAGAGGGAACTTGAGGATGTCCTCTATTCCAGTCTTGAAGAGTATAACCGGATGACCAAAATGGTCAGCGATATGCTGTTCCTGGCACAGGCAGATAATAATCAGCTGATACCTGACAGGGTCATGTTTGACCTCAGAGCGGAAGTCATGAAAGTCTTCGAGTTTTTCGAAGCCTGGGCCGAAGAACGCAATATCACGCTCAAATTTAACGGGATGCCCTGCCTGGTTGAGGGAGATCCACAAATGTTCAGAAGGGCGATCAATAATCTGTTATCCAATGCCCTGCGTTATACCCCGGAGGGACAGGCAATCACCGTCTCAATAAGAGAGCAGGAGAGCTTTTTTGACCTTGTGATTGAAAATCCGGGGAAACCGATCCCTGAAGAACATTTATCAAGGCTGTTTGACCGTTTTTATCGGGTGGATCCATCCAGACAACGAAAAGGAGAAGGCAGCGGCATCGGCCTTGCGATTGTGAAGTCAATCGTGGAAGCACATCACGGAAGAGTGCAGGTGGAATCAGACGTACGCTCCACGCGTTTTATCTTATCCGTGCCCAGACTGGAGAAAATGATCCCGGAAACCCAATGCTGAAAATAAAGATGTAAATGACAAAGATGTCATTAGCCTGTCATGCAGCAAACAGAAGCCATTCGATATAATTAGTGCAACTTATCAGGAAGGCTGGATTGCTTCATCAATACCCGGCGTCAGAGTACGCCAGGAAATGAATATCCAGCCCTCTTCCGGAGAAATAAACGCTGCCGAACTTGTTTCAGTTATGGAACTGAAAACACCGGTTGTACTTCCCCGGACATCACTAATTCAGAAATGGAGAGTTATCATGAAAAATATCGTATTAGCATCTTTGCTGGGCTTTGGTTTAATTTCATCGGCCTGGGCCACTGAAACCGTGAATATCCATGATCGCGTCAACAATGCACAGGCTCCTGCTCACCAGATGCAGTCTGCTGAGGCTCCTGTCGGGATCCAGGGGACTGCTCCTCGTATGACCGGTATGGACCAGCATGAACAGGCCATTATTGCTCATGAAACCATGACGAACGGCTCGGCGGATGCTCACCAGAAAATGGTGGAAAGTCATCAGAAGATGATGGGAAATAACACGGTATCCACGACCGTCCCGTCAACGTCTTACGCGGCGATGAATGAGCATGAAAGAGCAGCGGTTGCTCATGAATTCATGAATAACGGGCAATCCGGCCCACATCAGGCCATGGCCGAAGCGCACCGCCGCATGATCAATGCAGGCTGAATGCGACGGTAGTATCCGTGCTGTTACCTTTTCCCTGATAGATTTTCCTGAAACAACGTTGCTACATTTTTGCCCCCCGTCAGGGGGCTTTTTTGTCTGACTCAGCTACACTTAACCGGTACCTGTCTGAAAGGAATTATTATATGGGCTATTTGCATTCTAGGGTTGGAATTCATCCATTCTAACCCTTGATTCTTAGTCGGACAAAAAGCTGCTTCTGGTTGGATTTTTCTGTTTTTCACCACCCTGCGAAAATCTAACATTGGTTGGATTCTCAGACGCGCCCTCTCTCGCGTTAATCCAACTCTCCACCTTCTGCCTGCTTCAACAATGTCGGAATGTGCGGTCCATACTCGACCTTGCCTCGTCCTGCTCGAATACCACTGCCAACCTTGCGGGCTTCTTTGGAGTACAACGTCTTTGCACGGATGATCTCATAGCTATAACCCCGACCTAACCGGTTGGACATCTTGATCAAACCGTTGAGCCCTTCGGTATAGCCATTGGTGAGTGAGAACGGCGCATCCCAGTAGGCAAAGATGTCGTCGTAATGGTTGTGTACCGTTTTTACCAGTTTTTTGAAAGGCTCCATGCCATAAGGCGGCAGGCTGTTCTTCCAAGCCTCAAAGGCGTTCTGAGCACTCTGCTTGTCGGGTTCGTCGTAGATGCAGAAGAAGGCTTCCTTGAAGTCATAGGCCATGGCAAGTGCTGGGATCGCCTGCTTTACAACCTCCAGCGCCTTTTGCTCTGCGGGCGTCAGGTTGCCGGGTCGCTTCAGGGTAAGCCAGCGAATGGACTTTTTGACGTAAATGCGATCTTCTTTGCTTAACTGTGCCTGGGTAATGACCCCAACTTACTGATAGTGTTTTATGTTCAGATAATGCCCGATGACCTTGTCATGCAGCTCCACCGATTTTGAGAACGACAGTGACTTCCGTCCCAGCCTTGCCAGATGTTGTCGCAGATTCAGGTTATGTCGCTCAATGCGCTGAGTGTAACGCTTGCTGTTAACGTGCAGCTTTCCCTTCAGGCGTGATTCATACAGCGGCCAGCCATCCGTCATCCATACCACGACCTCAAAGGCCGACAGCAGGCTCAGAAGACGCTCCAGTGTGGCCAGAGTGCGTTCACCGAAGACGTGCGCCACAACCGTCCTCCGTATCCTGTCATACGCGTAAAACAGCCAGCGCTGACGTGATTTAGCACCGACGTAGCCCCACTGTTCGTCCATTTCAGCGCAGACAATCACATCACTGCCCGGTTGTATGCGCGAGGTTACCGACTGCGGCCTGAGTTTTTTAAGTGACGTAAAACCGTGTTGAGGCCAACGCCCATAATGATGTAGCCCCCTGAAACACCGGACAGTAGCTGTATCTCCAGATAAGAGATAGGCTTGAATATATGTCTAACACTAACGCCAATTTTGAGATGACCGGGATCCTGTTAGGGCAAGAAGCCCGTAAACGTAAAACTCCTCAGGAGAAGATCGCCATTATCCAGCAGACGATGGAGCCGGGCATGAATGTCTCCCATGTCGCCCGCCTGCATGGTATCCAGCCCAGCCTGCTGTTTAAGTGGAAGAAGCAATATCAGGAAGGCAGCCTCACCGCCGTTGCGGCCGGAGAGGAAGTCGTTCCTGCTTCTGAGCTTACTGCTGCTCTGAAGCAGGTCCGGGAACTTCAGCGCCTTCTGGGCAAGAAGACGATGGAAGTTGAGATCCTGAAAGAAGCCGTGGAGTACGGCCAGTCGCGAAAATGGATAGCGCACGCGCCCTTGTTGCCAAAGGACGGGGAATAGCCCTGGTCAGCCGCACCATGGGCGTGTCGCGTGCGCAGCTGTCACTGCGGATTAACCGTTCTGCCGACTGGCAGGACAAGCGCTGTAACCGGCGTAATGACGAAGCAGACGAAGAAATACTGTCGGCTATCCTCGACATCATCAGCGATATGCCGAGTTATGGTTATCGACGCGTGTGGGGCATCCTGCGCAAGCAACGTCGCACAGAGGGACAGCCACCTGTGAACGCCAAACGGCTTTACAGGATAATGAGCGAGCATAACCTGTTGTTGTTGCATGACAAACCAGAGCGACCGAAGCGTGAACATAAGGGCAAGATAGCGGTGGCAGAAAGCGATATGCGCTGGTGTTCAGATGGCTTCGAGTTCGGCTGCGACAACGGCGAAAAACTGCGGGTAACGTTCGCGCTGGACTGCTGCGACCGTGAGGCCATAGACTGGGCAGCAAGCACGGGAGGCTATGACAGTTCAACCGTGCAGGATGTGATGCTGAGGTCGGTGGAAAAGCGCTTCGGCGACAGGTTGCCCGATACAGCGGTGCAGTGGCTGACGGACAACGGTTCAGCGTATACCGCGTATGAAACGTGGAGGTTCGCGAGAGAGCTGAATCTGGAGCCCCGCACAACAGCGGTGAGCAGCCCGCAGAGTAATGGCATGGCCGAACGGTTCGTGAAAACGATGAAAGAAGACTATATCGCGTTCATGCCAAAACCGGATGTGAGAACAGCACTGCGAAACCTTGCAGTAGCGTTCACGCATTACAATGAAAACCACCCGCACAGCGCGCTGGGATATCACTCCCCGAGGGAATACCGGCGGCAGCGGACATCGTTAACTTAAGATACAAAAGCTGTTCGGAGATGGAGGGTCAAGATCACTAGACTGGCCCCCTGAATCTCCAGACAACCAATATCACTTAAATAAGTGATAGTCTTAATACTAGTTTTTAGACCAGTCATTGGAGAACAGATGATTGGTAATGCTGCCAACTTACTGATTTAGTGTATGATGGTGATTTTAAGGTGCTTGCGTGGCTTCCATTTCCATCAGATGTCCTTCCTGCTCCGCTACTGAAGGCGTGGTGCGTAACGGCAAAAGCACTGCCGGACATCAGCGCTATCTCTGCTCTCATTGCCGTAAAACATGGCAACTACAGTTCACTTACACCGCCTCTCAGCCCGGTACGCACCAGAAAATCATTGATATGGCCATGAATGGCGTCGGATGTCGCGCCAGTGCACGCATTATGGGCGTTGGCCTCAACACGGTTTTACGTCACTTAAAAAACTCAGGCCGCAGTCGGTAACCTCGCGCATACAACCGGGCAGTGATGTGATTGTCTGCGCTGAAATGGACGAACAGTGGGGCTACGTCGGTGCTAAATCACGTCAGCGCTGGCTGTTTTACGCGTATGACAGGATACGGAGGACGGTTGTGGCGCACGTCTTCGGTGAACGCACTCTGGCCACACTGGAGCGTCTTCTGAGCCTGCTGTCGGCCTTTGAGGTCGTGGTATGGATGACGGATGGCTGGCCGCTGTATGAATCCCGCCTGAAGGGAAAGCTGCACGTTATCAGCAAGCGTTACACTCAGCGCATTGAGCGACATAACCTGAATCTGCGACAACATCTGGCAAGGCTGGGACGGAAGTCACTGTCGTTCTCAAAATCGGTGGAGCTGTATGACAAGGTCATCGGGCATTATCTGAACATAAAACACTATCAGTAAGTTGGAGTCATTACCGAATATCGGATGATTTGTATCGGAACTCATTACACCATGCGTTCCGATTAACGCCGCATAGCCAGTTGAACTTTGCTACTCTGTGAAAGGTAGTACCGTCTATCCAGTGCGGATTTAATTAATGGAATAAATGATTATGAGTGATAATGATACAATCCCGAAGAAGTCTACAAGCCAGATTAACAAAGCGGTATTCTTTACATCTGCTTTGCTAATTTTCCTTCTTGTCGCCTTTGCCGCCGTATTCCCGGATGTCGCCGACAAAAATTTTAAACTACTACAGCAACAAATCTTCACGAATGCCAGCTGGTTCTACATCCTTGCTGTGGCCCTGATTTTACTAAGTGTCACGTTCCTTGGACTCTCACGCTACGGTGATATCAAGCTGGGCCCGGACCATGCGCAGCCTGATTTCAGCTACCATTCCTGGTTTGCGATGCTTTTTTCGGCAGGGATGGGGATCGGCCTGATGTTCTTTGGCGTTGCCGAACCTGTAATGCATTATCTTTCGCCTCCCGTTGGCACGCCAGAAACCGTTGCGGCAGCCAAGGAAGCAATGCGTCTGACCTTCTTCCACTGGGGACTGCACGCATGGGCAATTTATGCCATTGTGGCGCTGATTCTGGCGTTCTTCAGTTACCGTCACGGTCTGCCTTTAACTCTGCGCTCCGCACTCTATCCCATTATTGGCGATCGCATATACGGGCCTGTAGGCCATGCGGTTGATATTTTCGCTGTTATAGGCACGGTCTTTGGCGTCGCGACATCGCTGGGTTACGGCGTTTTGCAGGTGAATGCCGGTTTGAACCATCTTTTCGGGGTGCCCATCAATGAAACGGTGCAGGTTATTCTGATCGTGGTCATCACGGGGTTAGCGACGATTTCAGTGGTGTCCGGCCTGGATAAGGGAATACGTATCCTGTCTGAGCTCAATCTGGGTCTGGCGTTGTTGCTCCTGGCGCTGGTCCTGTGTCTGGGACCAACCGTGCTTCTGCTGAAGTCATTTGTGGAAAATACGGGCGGTTATCTTTCGGAACTGGTGAGTAAAACGTTCAACCTTTACGCGTATGAGCCTAAGTCGAGCAAATGGCTGGGGGGCTGGACATTACTGTACTGGGGATGGTGGCTTTCATGGTCGCCGTTTGTGGGGATGTTCATCGCACGGGTCTCCCGCGGGCGAACCATTCGCGAGTTTGTCACCGGCGTGCTGTTTGTTCCCGCGGGTTTTACGCTAATGTGGATGACAGTGTTTGGTAACAGCGCGATCTATCTCATTATGAACCAGGGGGCCACAGACCTCGCCAATACTGTTCAGCAGGATGTGGCGCTGGCCCTGTTTAATTTCCTGGAGCATTTCCCGTTCTCTTCCGTGCTGTCATTCATCGCAATGGCGATGGTCATCGTCTTCTTTGTCACGTCTGCTGACTCGGGGGCAATGGTAGTTGATACTCTGGCAACAGGTGGAGTGGCAAACACACCCGTCTGGCAGCGAATATTTTGGGCCTCGCTCATGGGCATTGTCGCAATTGCGCTTCTCCTTGCCGGAGGGCTAAGTGCGCTGCAAACAGTGACAATAGCGAGTGCATTGCCTTTCTCAGTGATCTTACTGATATCCATATACGGACTTTTAAAAGCTTTGCGCCGGGATTTGACCAAGCGTGAAAGCCTGAGCATGGCGACAATTGCTCCTACGGCTGCACGTAACCCAATTCCCTGGCAGAGAAGGTTACGCAATATCGCGTATCTGCCGAAGCGATCTCTTGTGAAACGTTTTATGGACGACGTCATCCAGCCCGCCATGACGCTGGTTCAGGAAGAGCTGAACAAGCAGGGGACGATAAGCCACATCAGTGACGCAGTCGAGGATCGTATTCGTCTTGAAGTCGATTTGGGTAACGAGCTGAATTTTATATATGAAGTGAGGCTTCGCGGGTATAGCTCACCGACCTTCGCGCTCGCCGCGATGGATAATAATGAGCAGCAGACTGAACAACATAGATATTATCGCGCTGAGGTATATCTCAAAGAAGGCGGTCAAAATTATGATGTGATGGGCTGGAACCAGGAGCAGCTGATTAATGACATACTGGACCAGTACGAAAAACATCTGCACTTCCTGCACCTCGTTCGTTAATAGCAACATGCCGTCCTGGGGGCGGCAATTATTTATCCCGGCCGCAATATGAGGAATGCAGAATGATTTCACGCTGGAAATGGATTCTGAAGCAGACAGTTAAAAAGCTATGGTTCAGGGCAACGTTATTCGCCATTGTCGCGATAATAACGGCCCTTTTATCAATTCTTTTTAAATCAATGATACCTGAGTCGGTTTCCGTGAAGGTTGGTGCGGAAGCAGTCGATAACATTCTGAACATACTGGCATCGAGTATGCTGGCAGTGACCACTTTTTCGTTGAGTATCATGGTCACAGCCTACGGTTCAGCCACTACTAATGTGACTCCCAGAGCTACGCGTTTAGTTGTTGAAGACGTAACCACACAAAATGTACTGGCCACCTTCATCGGTTCTTTTCTCTTCAGTCTGGTAGGGATTATTGCCCTCAGTATGGGAGCTTATGGAGAAAGGGGGAGAGTCATTTTATTCATTGTCACACTGGTTGTCATTGCCTTAATCCTCATCACATTGCTTCGCTGGATACAGCATTTGACCTCTCTGGGAAGGGTAGGTGAGACAACGGCAAAAGTAGAACAGGCGGCCATCGAAACATTTATTGCGAGAGCAAGAAATCCCTGTCTCGGCGGATATCCATGGCTTGAGAACAATGAACAGCCGAAAGGAACGGTTGCAGTTTATCCGAAGAAGATTGGCTATGTTGAATATATTAATATGGTGAAACTTAGCAAGCTGCTGACCAATGATCCCCGTCATGTATACCTCGTGGCGCAGCCAGGCAGTTTCATCCATCCATCCATGCCCGTTTTGTACCTGAGTCAAGGCCAGGAGTCATCAATCAGCGCCGATTTACTTGAGACGATTATTGTCTCGGATGTACGTTCATTTGCTCAGGATCCCCGATTTTGTCTTAGCGTCATGGCCGAAATAGCCTGCCGGGCACTTTCCCCCGCAGTGAACGATCCTGGAACCGCCATTGATGTCATTGGCAGAGGTGTTCGTATACTTTCCACTTACGCGCAGAATAAATCTGATGAAATAGAAGTGAAATATCCTTCAGTTCATGTTGCACCACTTCAGAATAACGATCTACTGGAAGACTTTTTCTCACCTGTCGCGCGCGATGGTGCCGGTATGAGGGAGATACAGATAAGAGTCCTTAAAGGACTGTCTATGCTGAGTAAGGGTTGGCCTGGGATATTTTCTGAGGCCGCGCATAATTTAGCATTTGAAACATTAGAGCATGCAATACGTGCTGACCATATAGATTCTGACAGATGTCTAATAAAATCAATTTATTATAATTTATTTAGTGGTGAAGACTCTAATAAAAAACCATAGTTGTGGGGAAAGTAATTAGGCCGCAGGAAAGATAATGGCAAAAAAAATTCCGAGAATGGGCGTCAGTTTTGTGGCATATGCGGGCGTGTTAATTGCGAGATGTATTAACCTATGGAGAGCAGTTCCATCTATACTCCTGTCAGCCCATGCTGGAAATATTGTTATCACTAGTCCTATCACGGAAAAGTTAATTGTATATTCTAACCCTACGCAGTATTCCGCTTAATGGCTTGCTTCTTTGTGTCTTTTCCCAACAGTATCCGACAATAAAAAGTACGTGAAGTAAACCCAACAAAATAACGCTGTACTGTATGGTCAGTCAATGTATTAGATTAACAGCTTTCGGGTATTTTTCTAGTGCTTTGAAAAAAGGAATATCAGACATTTGAAGGAATTCAGGATGTCAACACCAGTTGCTTTAGAGAAAAATGGAAACGGCTTCCTATTCACTAGATGCAATAGATAGCGGTCCTCGTTATCTGCTGAAGCAAATATTGGAATTGCATTCAACCCTCAACGACTTCTGATTTTCAAGACAGTGTCTACTTGTACATAACACATATCTGCAGCACTGTGCTGAATTAGGGCCAGATGGCACTCCAGCCCCCTGAGGTAGGGACACATCTTCAAAGATTCCAGGTTTTTTCTACTACTTTCATCAATGCCATCTCTGGAAGGCGCTGAGTAGTTATCCGCAGCAACCAGCAGAGTTATGTTGCAGACGAATAATGCTGTCTACCGGATACTGGCAGCCCCGACTCCTCTGTACTATGAGACAAAGCTCGCTCATCTCAGTAAATATTACATTCGCTGTTCCGTGTTTTGCATCAAATCACATCCTGGTTTCTCTGTTATTTAAGCAGTTCAGAACGACTTTTCAGTAACGCTTTCCCCTGCGCCAGCAGCAGGTGATTACACTGCCCTTCAATTTCTACCAGCTGATCGGCAAGCAATTGCTGAGTGTTTGCGCTGAAAGTGCCGGTCAGTTCAATTCCCGGATGGTAAGTTTTCTCGCTTCTTCCAGCGGAAGCGCTCTGGAGTAATACCAGCCCTGAGCATAACTCTGTGGCCAGAACGTCTTCAGATAGTTCACCTGCTCCTGAGTCTCTACACCCTCAAACACAATCTTATCTGCAATGGAGCGGAACATCTCATGCAGTCCGGGAAGAAGATCATATCGTAAAGATTCAGTACCAATAGCACTAGTTAGCGATTTGTCTATTTTTATTTCATCTACATCAAGCGCAGTTACCAGATTAAGATTAGAATATCCTGTCCCAAAGTCATCGATGGCAAACCTGACACCATGATTTTTATATTTATCAATGTGAATTTTCATACCTTCAAAATCCCCTCCTTGACGCTCCGTAATTTCAAGAAGGATTGTTTTATATGGGATGTTATATTCAGAAATTAATCCTAGTAGTTTATCCCTGAATTTTTCTGAATCAAGATCGCTTGGATTAATGTTTACGCTCAAAAATATTTCATTCTGAATAGCAGTATGGATAAATTCTCGGATAGCATGGTTAATGACGAATAAAGTCACATCCTCCTGCAACCCTTCCCTTTCAGAAAGCGGTATAAATACTTCAGGGCTAATATTCCCGAGTCTTTCATCTTTCCATCTGAGCAAGGCCTCAAATCCGCAGATCTGTCCGTCTTCAATTCTGTAAATAGGTTGATAGACCAGCGACAGGGCTTCATTTTTCAAAGCCTTTACAAACCTTGCAGATAGTGAACTATTGAGTTCTGCTCTGTTCATAATGATAATATAAATCATTAAACCGGAAAGTAGTGACACTGTTACTAATAACATTTGTATGCTCCAGTGCTCTGAAAATATCCCCGTAAAATACCCACCTCCTGCAACACAGAGATCATAATGTAGGCTACATGCCCTAAACACTCTAAACCTTAGTGGAACGCTATCATGCCGATCAAGAAGAGGAGCATCAGGTCCTATATTGAAGTAATGCCTGTCATGCTTACTATTTCCGACAACAGCGCTAAAGTTTTTTGAATACATATCAGTTTCGAATCGTCTGAAGACAAATGGTGATAGGGTCACCATAATACCTTCAGAAATATATCCATTGACGGATATATCATCCATAAGCTTAATACCAAAAAGCCACACTCCTTCCCGCGAAGTCCATTTTTTATCAAAATGTTCCAGACTTAAGGTGGGACGTAAACTCCCCCACAGAGCACTACAGGCTAATTCTCCTTTTATGATGTAGCCAACATCTTTAATCAACGGATAGGGCCATACTACAACCCGAAGATGTAGGATATTTTCATTAGTACATGGACTGTCTCCTATATTCAAATGTGACTTTGCAGCAGTCTTGACAGATTCAGTCTGAACCAGGAGCGATTCAGAGCGAACAAGCACATCGGAAGTATAGTCTTTAATTTTATCCCGAAAAATCAGGTAAGATACGCTCTCAGATAATACAAAAAAATATACCAGCTGAAAGAATCGATAAAGAGAGGACTGATAGATTATGTATCCACTTTCCAGGGCTAATCAAACGTTCCAGCTTACGACTAACCATGCAGATCTCCCCTCAAATTGAAAAGATATAAAGCTATATTTTCGCCAACTTCACTGACCGATTAGCTGGCACTGAACATACTATTCCAGTATACCTATTCTTGCCTTACTCATCCCGGGTATGAATCAAATAATGTGACATGGTTCGGATAGATACTGGTTATGATTTACAGAGATAATTCATGCGTTATTAATAGCCTCGTGAAGGCTCCAGATGCATGGTGCAACTTTTAAGCGATGCATGTAATGCGGTTTTTTACCCACTAGTATAGAACGAATATTCATTTCTTGCTGGGCGATCGCACACTAAGGTGTACACCAAAATAAAGACACTCTTTTTTGAAAAAAACAGAGTAAAATGTTGTGTGACATCGGCATTACAAAACGAAAATTCATGTTATAATCGGGTTATTATTGATAATGTTACGCATTGCAACGTGTAACCGGATATCTGCATTTGGGTGAAGATAGCTTAAGATGGATAAAAAATATGATTTTTCGCTCAGTTATGAAGCCTTAACACGGGTATGTGAAAATGCAATATGTGAACATATTCGCAGAGCAGGTTCTCTGGAAGGGTTAGGTTTCGCACTTGAATATACAAAGGCCTATGCTATCCTGGAAGTATGGTCTCTGCTGGCAGCTGCTGGCGATACATTTCCAGCTCTCATTGAGAAAGACAGAATATATCTGTTGCAACTAATTTCCGGGAAAAATAATATAGAGCTACATTAAATCATAAATTATTTGGCAGAACATCTCCGTTTTTACTTAACGCCCGCCGGAATCACTGACGTGAGGAAAATGAAATTTGTTGTGCAATAATAATTCTGATTATTCTGGTCAGTCGGATTGGCCGTAGAGTTTCAGTATTCTTGTGCGATGACAAGGCGGGATAACTACCGTCATCGCGCCCTGTCTGGAATCAATGACTTCAGTTTTAGATATAAAGAAAAAACAATATACACATTAGATAAAAGTGAGAAAAACTCGTCCTGTATAACATCAGGTAGAGTAAAGCATTTATCATTAACTTACTGAAGACGGAATAACTACATTTATACCCGAAAGCTATTCTCTTTGAATCTACTTTAGATTTCTATTATTTCTGATTGCCATAGGCTTTTTTACAGTACCCTGTGATTTCCTTGACTTCACTTTATATTTTATTATCATCCCATATAATAAAACCAGCGAAATAGACAAAACAACATACAATAACATAAAAATACCTGTGTTAACAATTAAAAAAGGAGATTAGGTCGAGTCCGTGAGTGATTTTAACATATACGCGAATTGATACAACTCATATGTGCTAGCCAGTTTCATCTTTTTCTTTATTTCTTTTATAGGCTTTGTTGAATAAATCAGATTTCGGGTAAGTCTCCCCCGTAGCGGGTTGTGTTTTCAGGCAATACGCACGCTTTCAGGCATACCTGCTTTCGTCATTTTGTTCAGCGCTCGTACCAGGGCCATAGCCTCCGCAACCTGACCATCGTAGTCACGCAGCGTCAGTGAACCCCCGAACAGCTGTTTTACCCGGTACATCGCCGTTTCCGCTATCGAGCGACGGTTGTAATCTGTTGTCCATTTCCACCGCGCATTACTCCCGGTCATTTGCTGATTAGCCACTGCACGGTTACGGTCTGCATATTCACCGGGCCAGTAACCCGCACCTTTTCGGGGTGGGATAAGCGCGCTGATTTTCTTACGCCGCAGTTCATCGTGACAGAGCCGGGTGTCGTAAGCGCCGTCTGCCGATGCTGCCCTGATTTTTCTGTGAGTCTGCCGGATAAGACCCGGGAAGGCTTCTGAGTCCGTCACATTGTTCAGCGACAGGTCAGCGCAGATGATTTCATGTGTTTTACTGTCAACGGCGAGATGCAGCTTACGCCAGATACGGCGGCGTTCCTGGCCATGCTTTTTGACTTTCCACTCGCCTTCACCGAAGACCTTCAGCCCGGTGGAATCAATTACCAGGTGTGCGATTTCACCCCGGGTGGGCGTTTTGAAACTGACATTAACCGACTTTGCCTGCCTGCTGACACAGCTGTAATCCGGGCAGCGTAGCGGAACGTTCATCAGAGAAAAAATGGAATCAATAAAGCCCTGCGCAGCGCGCAGGGTCAGCCTGAATACGCGTTTAATGACCAGCACAGTCGTGATGGCAAGGTCAGAATAGCGCTGAGGTCTGCCTCGTGAAGAAGGTGTTGCTGACTCATACCAGGCCTGAATAGCTTCATCATCCAGCCAGAAAGTTATGGAGCCACGGTTGATGAGGGCTTTATTGTAGGTGGGCCAGTTGGTGATTTTGAACTTTTGCTTTGCCACGGAACGGTCTGCGTTGTCGGGAAGATACGTGATCTGATCCTTCAACTCAGCAAAAGTTCGATTTATTCAACAAAGCCATTTTGGGACTGGATATTCCTCTCTCAACTATCTAAGAGAATTTCCATTTGATGCGATTAAGTTAGACAGAACATTCATTAGTGGTATTGCCCACGTTGCACGGGACTTATCTATTGTAAGAAGCATAGTGTCTCTTGGAAAAGCTTTCAGTTTAGGTATAGTCGCAGAAGGTGTGGAAAATAATGAACAGTTTGAATTGCTAAAAAATATGAATTGCGATGAATTTCAAGGTTATTATTATTCGAAGCCTTTGTCAGGTGATCAACTGATTGATTTTTTGAGGGGCCAAAAAAAATAGGGCTGTATGTCCTATTTTTTCATATACTATCGTTTTCCCTTTTTAATTTCATACATTCTTTCGTCTGCATCCTGCATGATAGCAGAGCATTCAGTATGAATTTCCTCATCATATTCAATAATCCCTGCAGAAAAATCTATGTTGTATTTTTTTTGAGAATTAAGATTGTAGCTGGTAATCCCGGCCCTCAATTTATGAAGGAATTCTTCTGCTTCTTTATAGGTTGACTCGGGTAATAGAACACCAAATTCATCACCTCCTAATCTTGCAACAACGCTTTTTGAACTACTAAGATCTTCCAGCATATCTGCAAAATTGCAAAGTACTTCATTACCTTCTGAATGACCGAAGTTATCATTGATTGGTTTAAAATTATCGAGATCTATGATCAGAACACAGAATGTTTTTTTCTTTTTTTTGGCTTTTCTTAACGATTCATCCGTCATTAGGGCGAAAGAACGCCGGTTACATATACCTGTCAAAGGATCAGTAGTTGCTTCGTTTATTATTCTAAACTCATCCTCTACGATTTCTGCTAAATCTTTAAGCAATAAGAAGTCATCTCTGGTTAATACTCTTGGTTCTGTATCAATAATACATATTGTTCCAGCTATCTCACCATCTGGCAGTCTTACGGGATGCCCTGCATAAAACCGGATATAAGGATCATTTTTAACTAATTTATTTTCTTTGAATCTTGGATCAAGGCTTGCATCGGGCACTATTAATGGTTCACTAAGATCTACTGCTATTGTACAAAATGAATCACTTCTATCTGTCTCTTTTATCTTCAGCCCATAACATGACTTAAACCATTGCCTGTCTCTATCAATTAATGAAACAAGTGCTATTGGTACATCAAAGAGTTTGGTGGCAATCCTCGTCAATCTGTCAAATCGTTCTTCATATTTTGTATCAAGGATCCCCATAGAATATAATGATAATAACCTGTTCTCTTCTTTATGGTTTGTCATAATTTTCATCTTGAGTGGTTATTGCAGGGTAGTGTTGGTTATCGCTATCTTATCAGAATTGTCCTGGAACTCAATAATCCCAATATCTCATAATCATATAAAACTTAACAAGTTTCCAATAAATCATGATGAATAGTGAACTGTTACATCTAATCATCTGTGACCTGAAGCGCTCATTATACACTTCCATGTATTCAGAATGCATAATGATTTGTATATTAAAAATCGCCATAACTTACAATGACTTATTTTTTGTGGCACAATTAAAGCGCATCTGTTCAAATAAATGTAAAGACATTAATGCTTGATCTTCATGGTTTCTTATGAAAACCAGTGGCTGAAGAAACGTATGGCAGTTCTGAATCTGAACAAGACGAGACGGCATGAAAGGTTCAAGAAAATTGTCCAGGAAGGTACATAGTTTCCTTATCCAATATTTTCTACTGAGGGTATATTGTATCAGCTTAAGACAGGAACTGTTGATACAGAACAGAAAAGTTCAACACAGCCTGAATCTGCGCGACGCTAAATTTTTTCCTTCTGGCGAACCAACAAACAGCCCGTTTATAGAGAGATTCTGCAGACGACAAAAGGATTAATCCCTGAAATTGCACTGAATTGTCACCTGAAGATGTGCAGGACAAGCCAGATTACTCTTACAAGGGATACCATCGTAATTTAGCAAAAACACCTAAGACCTAAACGACAGCTAAGTACATAGTGCCGGACGGATCATGATTTTTTATTTAACTTACGGACTTCATTTTTCAGCAATTATCTTTTCTCTTCTGTTGTAAACTTATGAAAGCGTTACGCGAAATCCCGCAAGGTTACAGGGGTGTACCAGGCCGGAAATCGCGTAGCGCTCTCTTCTCTTCTGTTTCCTGCCTAACATGTACATCCTGGCATTACTCCAATTCTCCCAAAAACCGTAAAACAGCCATCAACCCGCGTCATTACTGGCTTCATGGAGGATCTGAGCAGAAAAAGGATCCTTTACGTATTTGGTTTTACCCGCAATAATGCGGGATAAGACAACAAAAGGATCCGCGCGCTGCGATTTATTGTCATGGCAGGATCGGCCCGTCAGGTGCAAAATACCTGTATCCATAAACAGTGCGTGCGCTACGTGAAAAATAACTCATGAACAGCATCATTCCCCTGCAGAATTCACCAGAACGCGTCTCCCTGCTGCCGATCGCCCCGGGCGTTGATTTTGCGACCGCGGTGGCACTCCGGCGGATGGCCACCTCAACAGGTGCCACGCCGGCTTACCTCCTGGCGCCGGAAGTGAGCGCCCTCCTCTGGTATATGCCTGACCAGCGTCACCACATGTTGTTCGCCACCATGTGGAATACCGGGATCCGTATCGGTGAAGCCCGGACGCTCACCCCGGAATCGTTCGACCTGGATGGTCTGCGCCCGTTTGTTAGGGTGCTGTCGGAGAAAGTGCGCGCGCGGCGCGGGCGGCCACCAAAAGATGAAGTGCGACTGGTGCCGCTGACGGATGCCAGTTTTGTGCGTCAGATGGAAAGCTGGATGGTCACCACCCGCCCCCGCCGGCGTGAGCCGTTATGGCCGGTCACGGATGAGACAATGCGCAACTGGCTGAAACATGCGGTGAAGCGGGCTGAAGCTGACGGCGTGCATTTTTCGATCCCCGTGACGCCGCATACTTTCCGTCACAGCTATATTATGCACATGCTTTATCACCGGCAGCCCAGGAAGGTCATCCAGGCACTGGCCGGGCATAAGGATCCGCGCTCGATGGAAGTCTATACCCGGGTATTTGCGCTGGACATGGCTGCCACCCTGGCCGTTCCCTTTACCGGTGACGGTCGCGATGCCGCGGAGATCCTTCGCTCCCTGCCCCCGGCCGGCTGAGATTGGCACGCCTGGCATGACGTCCTGTATTCCGCTAATACGGAATACAGGAGCAGAGCGCATTCAGCCCCCTCCCTGCTCCAGCACACCAGTCCATCATGCTGATGACTGAACCGCCGTGGTCTTACCCGGTGACCTGCAATCCTGCAGGCATCAACATACCGCAGACAAGACAGGGCACAATGCAGGCATTCTGGCCGTGCATCCCACGGTGCGTTATTTCCTGAAAGCTCAGCGAATCATCCCGTTAACTGCGACAGTCATTGACCATCTGTGGCCCACATTTTTCTGCCATCCGGCTCCCGTTTCCTGATCGCATTTAGCAGCGTGAAGCTGGCGCCGGGTTATACAAACAGCTGCAGTCTCATCCTGCCGGGCTAAATCTGCAGTACACAGGGGAACGGATACCATCAGGTAACATGACCGTCTCAGCATCCGATTGAGATCTTCGTAAGGGGTATAGAGCTTTACTGAAAAATTGACTGTGGCATGTTATCACCCATGAAATAGTGAACAGACCAGGGAATACCCCCGTTAAACCCGCATGCCGTAGTCAATATCTGCGTATCAAGACCCGAAATCACATATTACAGTCAATATTGTTCGATCCGGGCAGACATGATAGAGAATAAATATTGACTGCGGTATGCGTGATGCATATCACAGTCAATGGAATGTCCTTAGCGGCATACGGCAGTCATGATATGCATATCGCAGTCAATTTTCTGGCTTCATCGCTGAGAGGGCTTCAGCCAGTTTAAGAGGATCGATGCCCGCAGCCTTCAGCGCCTTAATGACTTCGTCATAATTTTGCTCTGGCGCCTTCTCTTCTTCCTCATTGCGCGGAACCTTCACAGGGCCACTGATGAGTTTGGGGTTGCGATAATGCACGCTGAAATAGGTGGCTCGGCCACGTTTAAACTCGGTGTAATCCAGATAACCAATATCCCGCAGCTGCTCCATCGCCTTACGCACCGTGTGGTTCTGCGTATAGACATTTGAGGTGAGATTCAGCCGCTCACGCATCCGTTTCATGGAAATAGGTGCAGGATTCTGGGGAAGACTTTCGATGTAGGTATAAAGCGCCTGGGCTGATTCCTTGCGCTGCAGGGCGTCAATGGCTTTCAGCCGCAGCAGTACCCTTCTGTCCATGTGGTAAAGCTCAAACAGCTTAGGTTCAGCCTTGATCTCAACGATATCCTCGTTGATGTCATAATAGGCTGACTGCACCAGATGGGTGGTCCATCCTTTGGTCTCGCTCTGGAACTTCAACGTAACCGAGGCGAGTTTAAACAGGGAATTACTGATGCGATCGCGCATTTTTTTGTTTGAACGACGGGAGTCAAATCCGCACATCTTAACGAATTCGACGAACGACAGTTCCAGGGTGTCACTTTTTACCCCATACTCCGACATGGAGCGAATTATCCCCAGCCAGACTTTAAAATCCGTGTCCATATCAAGACGCGAACCGGTGATCTTAACGTCAGTGTACCCTTCGCTTTTGGCAATGGACAGCTGTACAAGCTCCTCAGTCGCGTCTGTAACGTTTTTCCGGTTCGCCTTGCTCTTCCCTGTTGATTTCAGAGTTGGGACGAAGAGACCGAGTCTCATGAGCGCTACTGGCTGCACGGTACTGGTGCTGTTGACATCCAGCTTAACAACTTCGCCGGTTGTCTTATCAACTTCCTGAAGGTTCAGAAGTAAGCTGTTATTTTCGCTCGTCATCTTGATCCTCAACGGTTATCCACAAAAGGATGTAGTAATACGTATCGCAGTCAACGGATATACATACCTCTGTAAATACCGTTGCATATCACAGTATTAGATTATGCATATAACAGTCAACATTTTACATTCCGCAGTCGATCCAGACAGACGTTAAAGCCAGTTACAGCGCATGCTGGAGCGATCCGGGGATCTCTTTTGGATCTCACTATGATCTCCTTGGGATCAATTATTGGATCGAGACCATGAATAACCCAGATACAAGGCCGGAAGCGCCATACCAGATATCCAGAACCCTGGCCTGATTTTCCTGAATACGCTCTGGAAGATTGAGATCTACAGGTACAACAATGAAACATTGACTGCGGTATGCTGAGTCGTCTTTCCTCTTTCTCGACACAGATGCGGTAAGCATCATACCATAGTCAATATATTACATACCGCAGTCAATTTCATTATAACTGGCTTATCCAGAGCCATCTTTAGCAACCCGACGTACGTGCAATCTGTGAATTCTGTGATTTTCCGCTTCCTCGCCGCTTTCTCACTCCGTGAGATCGCTTACTGCGGCGAGCGGCAGTGATTAATATTGACTGCGGTATGTACTCTTTTGTAATCCCCTGCGTTCTTTGCATCACCCAATGCGGTTCACTTTGCACTTTTTCGTGCACTTTGCGTTTTTATTGTTGCTTTGCAATAAATTCCAAGATTTAATAAAATAATGCAAAGTGAAGATTAAAGGATGTTCAGTATGGGACTCATGGATACACTCAACCAGTGCATAAGTGCTGGTCATGAAATGACGAAAGCAATCGCCATTGCGCAGTTTAATGATGACAGTCCGGAAGCCCGGAAAATAACCCGGCGCTGGAGGATTGGTGAAGCAGCTGATTTAGTTGGCGTGTCATCTCAGGCTATCAGGGATGCCGAGAAAGCTGGCCGGCTGCCGCACCCTGATATGGAAACCCGTGGGAGAGTTGAGCAACGCGTTGGTTATACCATCGAGCAAATCAATCACATGCGGGATGTATTTGGTACACGACTGCGCCGTGCTGAAGATGCGTTTCCGCCGGTGATTGGTGTTGCTGCTCACAAAGGTGGTGTTTACAAAACCTCAGTATCCGTTCACCTGGCTCAGGATCTTGCTCTGAAAGGACTCCGTGTTCTGCTTGTTGAAGGCAATGACCCACAGGGAACTGCTTCTATGTATCACGGATGGGTGCCCGATCTTCATATTCATGCTGAGGACACTCTCCTGCCCTTTTATCTTGGGGAAAAGGATGACGCCAGCTACGCTATAAAGCCCACCTGCTGGCCTGGCCTTGATATCATCCCGTCCTGTCTGGCACTGCACCGCATTGAAACCGAGCTGATGGGGAAATTTGACGAAGGCAAATTACCTGCTGACCCGCACCTGATGCTCCGTCTGGCCATTGAAACTATCGCTCATGATTATGATGTGATAGTTATCGACAGTGCACCCAACCTTGGTATCGGTACGATAAATGTTGTATGCGCTGCTGATGTACTGATTGTCCCTACTCCGGCAGAGCTTTTCGACTACACCTCCGCACTGCAGTTTTTCGATATGCTGCGTGACCTGCTTAAGAACGTGGATCTTAAAGGCTTTGAGCCAGATGTCCGTATTCTGCTTACTAAATACAGTAATAATAACGGCTCGCAGTCCCCGTGGATGGAAGAACAAATTCGGGATGCCTGGGGAAGCATGGTCCTTAAAAATGTTGTGCGCGAAACGGATGAAGTCGGTAAAGGTCAGATCCGTATGAGAACCGTTTTTGAACAGGCTATTGATCAACGTTCTTCAACTGGCGCCTGGCGTAATGCCCTCTCTATATGGGAACCTGTTTGCAATGAGATTTTTGATCGTCTGATTAAACCACGCTGGGAGATTAGATAATGAAGCGTGCTCCTGTCATTCCAAGACATACCACACATACTCAATCGACTGAAGATACTTCATCACCGGCGCCAGCCGCACCTATGGTGGATTCATTAATTGCGCGCGTGGGTGCTATGGCCCGAGGTAATGCTATCTCTCTTCCGGTATGTGGACGGGAAGTAAAATTTACCCTTGAGGTGCTCCGGGGAGACTCTGTTGAGAGCGCTTCACGCGTATGGTCAGGCAATGAGCGCGATCAGGAACTACTTACCGAAGATGCTCTGGATGATCTCATTCCTTCATTTTTACTGACCGGTCAGCAGACTCCAGCTTTCGGCCGCCGGGTTTCTGATGTCATAGAAATTGCAGACGGCAGCCGTCGCCGTAAAGCCGCAATCCTGACGGAAAGTGATTATCGCGTTCTGGTTGGTGAACTGGACGATGAGCAGATGGCTGCATTGTCCCGACTGGGTAACGATTATCGGCCGACGAGTGCTTATGAACGTGGCCTGCGTTATACAAGCCGGCTGCAGAATGAGTTTGCAGGAAATATTTCTGCGCTTGCCGATGCGGAAAACATCTCTCGTAAGATCATTACCCGCTGTATTAATACGGCCAAACTGCCTAAATCCGTTGTTGCCCTGTTTGCACATCCTGGAGAACTGTCTGCCCGGTCAGGTGAAGCCCTTCAGAAGGCTTTTGCAGATAAAGAAGAATTACTGAAGCAGCAGGCTGAGACTCTCCACGATCAGAAGAAAGCGGGACTAATCTTTGAAGCTGAAGAGGTCATTAGTCTTTTAACATCCGTACTGAAACAATCTCCCTCTCCAAGGGTTAATCTGAGCTCACGTCATCAGTTTGCTCCAGGGGCAACAGCATTGTATAAGGGCGATAAAATGGTGCTTAATCTGGATAGGTCCCGCATTCCTGTGGAGTGTATAGAGAAAATAGAAGCCATTCTTAAGGAGCTTGAGAAACCAGGAGTCTGATGCGGACACGCTTTAGTCTACGGTTATCTCCCTTTACTTCATTTCCTTTCTCACAGGCCAGAAAACATAACTGGCCTAAATATTCTCTCTGAGACCACGGTCCCACCTGCATCGTCGGTCAGGTTATCTTTCTGGGACCACGGTCCCACCTGCGTCGTCGGTCAGCTTAGCTGCCTGGGACCACGGTCCCACCTGCGTCGTCGGTCAGGTTATCTTTCTGGGACCACGGTCCCACCTGCATCGTCGGTCAGGTTATCTTTCTGGGACCACGGTCCCACCTGCATCGTCGGTCAGCTTAGCTGCCTGGGACCACGGTCCCACCTGCATCGTCGGTCAGGTTATCTTTCTGGGACCACGGTCCCACCTGCGTCGTCGGTCAGCTTAGCTGCCTGGGACCACGGTCCCACCTGCATCATTGTTTAGGTTTCCAGCCTGGGACCACGGTCCCACCTGCATCGTTGGTCAGGTTATCAGCCTGGGACCATGGTTGCATTGATGTCAATGACGAACTGATTTTTGACATGATTGCATCACGAAGAGCGGAATAATCTTGCAGCAGAACTGAAATATCTGGCGATTGAATAGTAATGGATCGGGATTAGAGCCGAGTATACTGAGTACAATTTGTCAAATTTCGCAGTGTATTCGGTTTAATCTCCTCCAGTTTTTAAAGGTCAATTGCTGCCGCTACGCGCTGTTCAGACCTTCGTCCGGCAAGTAACCAATCCAGGCTATTTTCACAACCCAGGGTGAATAACATCATTCCGTCATCAGCATAGCCACATCATGCATTTCGTCACACTGTATGATCTGGGGATTTCAGAGACATTACTTATCACAGGTTATGCAGATGAATAAGACTCAATAGATTGTTTATCCACAGTGACGGGGATATACATGTGGGTAGCTTCTTGAAAGACTTATGATGTAAATCCAGCCTCTTGACTCTCACATTGCCAATATATAGCTCGTGACCTGCTCCCCGTTGATTAGTACACCCCGATGTTAGTAATGTCTTCATAAGCCACATGAGGACATCCCCATGAAGAAGCGTTTTTCCGACGAACAGATCATCAGTATTCTCCGCGAAGCCGAAGCTGGGGTACCCGCCCGTGAACTCTGCCGCAAGCATGCCATTTCCGATGCCACGTTTTACACCTGGCGTAAGAAGTATGGCGGTATGGAGGTGCCTGAAGTTAAGCGCCTGAAGTCGCTTGAGGAAGAGAACGCCAGACTCAAGAAGCTGCTTGCCGAAGCCATGCTGGATAAAGAGGCGCTTCAGGTGGCTCTTGGGCGAAAGTACTGACGACAGACCAGAAGCGGGAAGCCGTGATGCTGATGTGTGATGCGACCGGTATGTCGCAACGTCGTGCCTGCAGGCTTACAGGTTTATCCCTGTCGACCTGCCGCTATGAGGCTCACCGTCCGGCTGCTGATGCGCATTTATCAGGGCGCATCACTGAGCTGGCACTGGAGCGCAGGCGTTTTGGCTACCGTCGTATTTGGCAGTTGCTGCGCCGTGAAGGGCTTCATGTTAATCATAAGCGCGTGTACCGGCTTTATCACCTCAGTGGCCTGGGCGTAAAACGCAGAAGACGTCGTAAAGTGCTGGCAACAGAACGTCTGCCGCTGCTCCGTCCGGCGGCGCCCAATCTGACCTGGTCGATGGATTTCGTCATGGACGCACTTTCCACCGGTCGCAGGATCAAGTGTCTTACCTGCGTCGATGATTTCACAAAGGAATGCCTGACGGTCACTGTTGCCTTTGGGATTTCAGGCGTTCAGGTCTCGCGTATTCTGGACAGCATTGCACTGTTTCGAGGCTATCCGGCGACGATAAGAACTGACCAGGGGCCGGAGTTCACTTGCCGTGCACTGGATCAATGGGCCTTTGAGCATGGTGTTGAGTTGCGCTTAATCCAGCCGGGAAGCCAACGCAGAACGGATTTATTGAGAGCTTTAACGGACGATTTCGCGATGAATGCCTGAATGAGCACTGGTTCAGCGATATCGTTCACGCAAGGAAAATCATTAATGACTGGCGGCAGGATTATAACGAGTGTCGTCCACATTCAGCACTGAATTATCAGACGCCATCAGAGTTTGCAGCACGGTGGCGAAATGGAAAATGTGAAGGTAAACAAACCGACCTTACTAACTGACGGTTGTATCTAATCCTGGGGGCAGGTCACTCGACTAACTTCATAATGGCGCGCCAAAAATTAGTAAAAAATTACCATATGGCTGTCATTGAATTTGTGAAGGTGAGTACCATGCCGACATCGGCAAAGGTACAAAAGAGTAGTATTGTTCCAATGTTAGAGCTAAAGCATGTCTAAAGTAGCAATTGCTGGGATAATGCTAAGGCAGCATCGTTTCTTGTTTACTCATATAAGTGCGTGTAAGGAAGTGAATATATCAAGCCCGGGCCATGGCCCGGCAGGATATATTTGATTACATTGAAGTGCCCTGCAATCATATCTGACGCCACAACTTCCTCTATGGATTAAGCCCGAAGACTTTCTAATAGGCCTCTCTGCGAGGATGAAATTTGTCTACGGATGAGGGGACAGTACAACAAGCAAACAGGACCTCATATTACTGGCTGGAAGCCAAGCTTTCTTTTACCGGGTATTGAATTTTGTTTTACAGTATATGCAAGCGCTTTAACGGGATATCGTCCGCTTTGTGAAAAAAGCGGAAGTAGCTAATCACAGTTTGAGTGGAGCAACTGAATGAAGGTCCTGTTTGTTCTGCGTACCAGACACAATCACTCAGACAGTGGCTTATTTAAAATATGTTAATGAAACCTAAGCAAGAGAACTGAAATGGACAAATTGTTAAATATGCTGCGTTATAAGAGTGAGGGGTCTGATATTGACTTCAAATCTACCCAGTACCGCTTTAACAATGGTTCTGAGGGTAATGACTCCAACTTATTGATAGTGTTTTATGTTCAGATAATGCCCGATGACTTTGTCATGCAGCTCCACCGATTTTGAGAACGACAGCGACTTCCGTCCCAGCCGTGCCAGGTGCTGCCTCAGATTCAGGTTATGCCGCTCAATTCGCTGCGTATATCGCTTGCTGATTACGTGCAGCTTTCCCTTCAGGCGGGATTCATACAGCGGCCAGCCATCCGTCATCCATATCACCACGTCAAAGGGTGACAGCAGGCTCATAAAACGCCCCAGCGTCGGCATAGTGCGTTCACCGAATACGTGCGCAAACCGTCTTCCGGAGCCTGTCATACGCGTAAAACAGCCAGCGCTGGCGCGATTTAGCCCCGACATAGCCCCACTGTTCGTCCATTTCCGCGCAGACGATGACGTCACTGCCCGGCTGTATGCGCGAGGTTACCGACTGCGGCCTGAGTTTTTTAAGTGACGTAAAATCGTGTTGAGGCCAACGCCCATAATGCGGGCGGTTGCCCGGCATCCAACACCATTCATGGCCATATCAATGATTTTCTGGTGCGTACCGGGTTGAGAAGCGGTGTAAGTGAACTGCAGTTGCCATGTTTTACGGCAGTGAGAGCAGAGATAGCGCTGATGTCCGGCGGTGCTTTTGCCGTTACGCACCACCCCGTCAGTAGCTGAACAGGAGGGACAGCTGATAGAAACAGAAGCCACTGGAGCACCTCAAAAACACCATCATACACTAAATCAGTAAGTTGGCAGCATCACCGAAGATCGCGGGCGGAAACATCCAGATCACCGTCACCTCAGTTCGCAATGGAAACGTGAAATTCCAGCACGTTCAGGTGCATTATGAGCCGAACACGATCTATGGCCATGCAGACTTTACTGCGAACCTCTCTAAAGCCCAGCAAACGACGCTGCGGCAGCTCTATGACGGCTGCAACCCGCGCCCGAGGCGCGACCTACTGCGTGGTGGAGCCGATCGCCTGCAAGTCGGGGCGATGGAGTTTCAGTGCTCCCCTGAAGAGCTATTGTCGGGATTGATTGAAACGATCTACGCTATGCGAAACGCCCTACTACACGGCGAAGTAGACCCCGACCCGAGGGTACTGTCTTGCTATGAGCCAGCTTATCGGATCGTAATGCTGTTTCTAGGCTGCGTGAGATAAGCAGGAGATGTACCCTGTGTTCATATTTTTTAGATATGGCATTAGTCATGGCATTGATATTTTATTTGATATTTAATCTAAGTAAATTAATATGATATATAGGCAGTTGATAATAGAGTGGGAGTGAGGCTATTATTTAGCCTATTGTTTTATTTGATTTAGTGAGTGCCATTGATGATATGACTGCATTATCAATGGCATTTTTTATGGTTTAAGGCCGACGCTGAATCGAAGATATAGCAAATACCATGTGACCGTATCAGCAAATGCCATGGTATCGACAACCGGGTGCATTGCAGCGCTGTGCTGATGCCATCGATGCTCGCTTTGATCAGAACCGCTCTCTCGACCCTTGCCCCAGATCGTTAAATATGCGCCAGAGGAGCACCTCGTGATAGAAATTGTGAACAAGACAGCCGCCACTCGGAATCGAAGTATCCATATAGGTGAATAAAGTTTGCGGAAAATACGCTGAGAAAATAGAAAAGCGTCAATGAAGGGACATAGGAATGGCGATTAACGGAGAGAACGGTGTTAGTGCAGTCACCGTGGATGAACTACTCAAGCAAGGCCTTCGGATACCGAACTATCAACGCCCATACAGTTGGGATGTATCGACTGCTCTACAACTGGTGGATGATATCAGCGAAGCTCTTCGAGATACCGAACGAAAAGATATTCCCTATGTTTTGGGTGCAATCATTCTTCACGATGATGGTGAGTATCTCAATGTAGTCGACGGGCAGCAGCGCCTGCTGACTTTGCGAATGATTCTTGCGGCCTTAGATCCGATAAATCATCAAATTTCGATGTCTGGTAACAGCGACACTCCTGTCTCCCTAGTTTGGATAGAGCTTCAAAGGCGCCTGTCGCAGTTGGAAGATAAAAAAGAGTTTTTGGATTTTATCTGTCACAAATGTCAGTTGGTGCGTATTGTGACGGACGATATTGATGAGGCATTTCGTGTCTTTGATTCCCAGAACTATCGCGGCAAACCGCTTGCCCCTCACGACTTGCTCAAAGCACACCACCTGCGCGAAATGCACGATGAGTCCGCTGCTATGAAAGTGGCTGTCGTTGAGGCTTGGGAAGCCGTAAACGATGAGGATCTGGACAGGCTTTTTTCTACTTTTTTATACCGGATATCCAAGTGGTCACGAGGCGAAAGCTCGCTCGAATTTACTATTCGGGACATCGGCATGTTCAAGGGCATTTCATCACGATCCCACAGGTCATTTTCGCCAAATCTGCGATATCACCTTGCAGCACAAGCCGCTATGCCACTTCTAAGTGCATGGTCGGTATCCTCTACACATGATGCACGAAACGCCGGGCGCAGCCGCTTTCAGCTTGATGCCCCGATAATCGCAGGACGCTCATTTTTCGAGATGGTGACATTCATGCTTGACGAATTGAAGATACTGGAACAAGAGGTTATTGACAGAGGTTTCAAAAACTTTGGCCCATCTCAAAGTCGCTACCGCTACGTGTACGAATTGTTCATTGCCGCGCTGCTTTGCTATACAAACAAGTTTGGCGATGAAGATGTAGATGAAGTGCGAAATAGGTTATTCGCATGGGCATATGCCTTGCGGGTCGAGTTACTTCGTGTGCAATTTGTATCTGCTGACAACCGAGCGCGAGGTAAAAACGATGCAAATAAATCGCCTTTTGTTTTGCTACGTAATGCGATGACTGGAAGTGTTGTCCGCAAACTTCCAATAACAAGTAAGCCATACAGCGATAACCACGAAAAGGAACTCGTTGCTTTTATCAAGGGGCTGCAATGAGCAAGAAGGAGTTGAAACCTGAACTGTTAACAGTAGGCAAGTTATTCACTGACAATTATCTGATTCCTATTTATCAACGGAACTATGCTTGGCGGGCCGAACAGATTGAGCAACTTATTAGCGATATTCAAGACTCGGTGGTAGGGGGCCAGGACAACTATTTTCTTGGGAACCTTGTTGTAATCAAGCGGGGTAGAGAGGATGAGTTCGAGGTCATAGATGGACAACAACGACTTACAACCCTCTATCTGCTTCTTACCTTCCTGGAGCAAGACGGTGAGGGTGAGAAGCCGTCGGTTGGCCATGCAGGCCACTTGCAATATGAGTCGCGCGCACGGGCAACTGAGGCCCTGCTGCGAGTAGCACAGGAGGCGGCTAAGGAGCACGTTCGACCGCAGGGCTCCACGAGTAATGCAGATGCTGGCATTCATGAAGGCTACAGCATCATCAATCAGTTCTTCAAACAAAATGAAAACCTTAATCGCTCACGCGAAAAATTCTCCGATTTCTTGCTAACGAAGGTGACTGTCGTCCGTGCCTCGCTGCCACCCAATACCGACCTCAATCGCTACTTCGAGATCATGAACACTCGTGGGCAGCAACTCAAGCAGGTTGATATTGTTAAGGCTCGCCTGATGAGCAAACTGCCCAATCAATATGAACGCGAATGCTTTGCGTGGGTTTGGGATTCCTGTGCTGACATGGATTCTTATGTCCAGATGTCTCTGACCCGTGGTGACACAAGTTTGCGAAACAAAGTATTTGGTGATGAATGGTCCTGGCTGGAGGTGACCAGCTTCTCTTCGCTAATGGAAAGTCGTCCGCAATCCGGCATCAATTCATCAAGGCAATCCTCCGAAGGGGTATCGTTGTCCTTGGATGAGGCGTTGTCAAAATACGCTAAAGAGCTCGAGTCAAATTCCACTGAAGACGAGGGCAACGAGCGGTTTCGTTCGACTATTGAGTTTCCGGCCTTTCTGCTACACGTTCTAAGAATTATGAAAGGCGATGAGGTCGAAGACGAAGGCCTGCTTGACGACAAGCGCCTCATCAAGTCATTTGACGACGCCGTAAATAATGTACCCGATGCTAAAGCCGATTGGGTGCGTAGTTTTGCATTTATGCTTCTCAAGTGCCGCAACCTCTTCGATGGCTTCATCTTGAAGCGTCAATTCACGGCAAACATCGGTGACGATGGCGATTGGTCTCTCCAGCGACTGAAAAAAGGAGGCGGGGACAAGAAGCCAACCCCGACGTACATCCATGTTTTCTCGGCCAGCAATGGAAGCTTAGAGGAGGACGGGAGTGCTGACCCACATACCCGAGATGTATTGCTGCTTCAGTCCATGCTTCGGATTACCTACACTTCTCCGCGAACGATGCACTGGATTACCAAAGTTCTTCGCTGGCTCTCCGTTAAAGCCCCTCGAGACGTGAAACATGCGGATCTTGCCGATTTGTTGAAGGGATATGCCCGCAGCAAGGTTAAAGAGACATTCTCCTTTGAGAAAGATCAGCAACCACAAGGGTTTGGTATCAGCCGTATCGTCTTTTCGTATCTCGACTATCTTCTGTTGAGTGACTCCTCAAAACGAGATTTCAAATTTCAGTTCAGAACTTCCATTGAGCACTTCTATCCACAGCATCCTGACAAAGAACAGTCGGGCGCGGTTGTTTCAGGTTCTAGCCTTAACCTGCTTGGCAACCTCGCGCTCGTAAGCGTCAGCGCGAACTCAAAATTCAGCAATAGCCTCCCCAGAGCAAAGGCCGAAAACTTCAAGGATACAATTGAACTTCAAAGTCCCAAGCTCAAGAGAATGGCGGAAATCACCCGAAATACAAACTGGGACGATCAGCAGATAACAGCACATCATGAAGCGATGGTGACATTGCTTCGTGATGATGTAAGTCTGGTGGAGGCAAGCGGAAGATCCAACCCAGGGCGTTGACTTCTTTGAATAACTGCTTTTGGATGAATATCCTTTGTGGTGTGCAAGTTGTCAGTCTAAAAGCGTTTTGCGTCGGGCGACACGATCAGTACAGTCTCCAAGTTTTCTTACCATGGTATTTTGTATGGTATCGACATGCAGATATAATTCTATTTTATTGATTTTATAGTGTTTTAAGACAGCATTGATCATCGAGTGGGTAACATAGGCTTAATACATTCCTTGCTCCTCGCACCGGAGCACATCACAGATACTGATTGAGATCCACTTCACGCAGCGGCTGGTTTTGACGTTCTGTTATCATTTGCACTAGGTCTTTTTCGTCCAGCTCATCGAGCATTTGTTCATACAGAGCCGCGGGCACACAATAAAAAACAGGGCGGTTGCGGTCAATAATCGCGACCGGGTAGCCGCCGCCGGCACTGGCGGTGGCCACCGGATCGTTTTTAAGTTCGCTGATGCTGGCAGTCACATCACACAGAATGATATTTGTCATGGTCCCCCCCTGAGACAAGTCATCTGTATGATCGGTAAAGTAAGCTCTTGCGGCAAGTCCCGTCTGTCATTTCGACGGTCAGAAACGGGCAACCGGCAGCTCCTTCCAGCGGGTGGTATATGCCGGTGACAGCATCTCCCGTTTCATCTGCCAGTCCGGCGCAATACCCCGTCCGGCAAACCAGACTTTCCCGAGTCCGGAATGATTAATGCCGTCGAGTACCTTCATCAGCGCATCGCTGTGCGGCCGTGGCTGCACGTCATCGAACAGATTCAGCTGCGCGACGCCGTTCGGACTGAAATCATTGAGCATTATCCCCGCTTTTGCGTAGCGGTGGCCATCGAGCCAGATCCTGTCCAGAGACCTGACCGCAGCCGCGATAATGTCCCGGGTGTCACGGGTAGGGGTGTGCAGTTTTTCCGTGGCCACGTTACCGTAATACGGCTCATTAACCGCAAAAGGGGATGTCTTGATGAAGGTGCTGATATGCCGGCAGTACTGTCGCTCACCGCGCAACTTTTCCGCCGCGCGCTCGGCATACTGGCAGACGGCCTGGCGCATTTCTTCGTAGGTGGTGATCCGCTGCCCGAAGCTGCGACTGCAGACAATCTGCTGTTTCGGCGGCGGCGCTTCCTCCAGTGAAATGCAACTCTCGCCGTTCAGCTCACGTACCGTGCGCTCCAGCACTACGTTGAAGTTTTTCCGGATAAATGTAGGGTTCGTCAGCGACAGCTGTAGGGCGGTGGTGATCCCCATAACGTGCAGCTTTTTCGCTATCCGGTTCCCCACGCCCCAGATTTCTTCCACCGGCTGCAGGCTGAGTAATTTTGCCGTTCTGCGTGGATTATCGGGCGACAGCGCCAGCACCCCCCTGAATTGTGGCCATTCCTTTGACGCCCACTGCGCCGATTTGGCCAGTGTTTTTGTGGCGCCGAAGCCGACACCGATCGTCAGTCCGGTTCCACTGAGAACATGCCCACGCAGCTGCCTGCCAAAATCCTCCAGATCCATACAGTGGCCAATTCCCCGGGCATCCAGGAAACATTCGTCAATTGAGTATTGTTCGACGCGGGGCGACAGCTCTTCCAGCAGGGCGACCACACGGTTACTCAGGCTCGCGTAGAGCTCGTAGTTGCTGGAAAAAACGTACAATTTTTCAGGAAACTGCGCCTCTTTGAGCTGGAACCAGGGGGTTCCCATCTTTATACCCAGCAGTTTGGCTTCAGCACTCCGGGCAATAACGCAGCCATCGTTGTTACTGAGAACGACGACAGGTTTGCCGCGCAAATCCGGCCTGAAAACCTTCTCGCAACTGGCGTAGAAGGAGTTGACGTCAGCCAGGGCGAACATCAGTCTGCCCTCCGGGTTTTATGAATGAAGGCTGTCACCACGCCGAAAATTTGCAGCGTTTCCGGATCCGGGTACAGGGAAGGGAAGTCCGGGTTCATCGCCTGCAGGGCTGGCCGCGGCGTCAGAAGCAGGCGTTTTACCGTAAATTCACCCTCAATTTCCGCGATAACAATATCCCCGTGCCGCGGCTGTTCTGCTTTATCCACGACCAACAGATCGCCGGAATAGAGGCCAATATCAGTCATTGAGTTGCCAATCGCCCTGACAAAATAGGTGGAGTGGCGCCGGTGAATGCAGTACTCATTCAGATCCAGTTCAGACTCAGTGTAGTCTGCTGCCGGTGACGGAAAACCCGCAGGGCATCGCTCTGTGAACAAAGGAATTTTTACTATGCTGGCTTCTGATACTGCAGGAATGAACTTCATCGTTTTTTCCCTCGCTTAAGGCTGTATATATATACAGTGTGCGCCGGGAGACCGGTAAAGATCAAGGGGTGAAAGTCCCCGACCATTGAAGGACCAGCAATCCACAGGGTCCCCGAGTCATGCGTTGTATACCGTGAGGTATGGGGCGAAGCGTTGACAGGGGTGTTGACAGGCCAGCCATTGAGCCACGAAATGTATATTAAATTCCCGGGTGCCGACGTTGTACTGTTTACGGAAGGCAACATCATAGGGTGCGTTACTGCGAGTGCCATATGGACCCGGCGGGGTCTGAGACCCTGGCATGTCAATACGATCTTTACGCGGGAACCGGGAGATCTCCCCTCTGACCATCTGCCAGTGCCGGAGATGGCCCGCACCGGGAAGGCGAGGAGCCGAAGCCGGTGATGTACGGAGAGGAGAAGTCGGACTCGCTCATAGTAGCTGCGAATCTGGCGAACAATCCGCAAGGAGCGGAGTCAGTGGAGCGAAGGAGCGGGGCCAAGGGAAACGCGGAACAGCCACACATGCGCCGGACGCAGAGCCGGGAAAGTATGTCACAGAGGCTGTCACGCGTGCGGGAAGCTGCGAAGCAGCGGAAGAAAGAACGGTTTACCGCATTGTTCCACCTCCTGACAGCAGAGGCACTGGAGAACGCATTCCTCTCCCTGAGCAGGAAAGCGGCTGCCGGAGTTGATGGTGTCAGGTGGAAGGACTACGCCGAAAACCTGAAGGTCAACATAGCAGATCTGCACCGGAGGCTTCATCAGGGTAGTTACAGGGCTCAGCCCGGCAGGCGGCACTACATCCCGAAAGCGGATGGAAAACAGCGCCCGCTCGGCATCGCCTCACTGGAGGACAAAATCGTCCAGTATGCGCTGGTTAAGATCCTGAATGCAGTCTACGAAAATGACTTTATGGGGTTTTCATACGGGTTCAGACCCGGGCGAAGCCAGCACAATGCGCTGGACGCACTGGCCACAGGGCTGGTTCGGACCAATGTAAACTGGGTACTGGATGCCGATATCAGTCAGTTCTTCGACAAGGTAAGCCATGAATGGCTAATCAGGTTCATAGAACACAGAATCGGCGACCAGAGGGTAATCAGGCTCATACGAAAGTGGCTCACAGCCGGGACCTCAGAGGAAGGAGAATGGCGGGCATCGGAGGAAGGAGAATGGCGGGCATCGGAGGAAGGAGAATGGCGGGCATCGGAGGAAGGCACCCCACAGGGTGCGGTTATCTCGCCGCTGCTGGCAAACATCTACCTCCACTATGTCTTCGATCTGTGGGCGCATCAGTGGCGACGCCGCCATGCCACAGGCAATGTGGTCATGGTCAGATACGCAGATGACATAGTCATCGGGTTCGACAAGCGAATCGACGCTCAATGCTTTCGTATAGCCATGCAGCGCAGACTGAAGGAGTTCGGACTCGCGGTACATCCGAAGAAAACCCGACTGACGGAGTTCGGCCGCTTCGCAGCCGAAAACCGCGCCAGCAGGGGAAAAGGTAAACCAGAAACGTTCAACTTCCTCGGGTTCACGCATATCAGTGGGAAAGATCGTAGTGGCAGGTTCATGCTGATACGAAAGACACGCCGGGACAGGATGACGGCGACACTGAAAGCGATCAAGGACGGACTACGAAAGCGCTGGCATTACTCAATCCCCGAACAGGGAAAATGGCTCAGGATAGTGGTTCAGGGATACCTGAACTACCACTCAGTCCCGGGCAACTATCCCATGATGCGGAAGTTCAGGATATACGTAACAGACCTCTGGCGACGGGCGCTGAGGCGCAGGAGCCAGCAGGATGATACGACATGGACGAAAGCAAACAGACTGGCAGCCGTATGGCTGCCGAAGGTTCGGGTTCTGCATCCATGGCCTGTGGAGCGGTTCACCGCCAGACACCCAAGGCAGGAGCCCGGTGCGTGAATAGCGCACGCCGGGATCTGTGCGGGGGGTACCCGGTAACGGGTATCCCTACCGCGACATTATTTTGCGGAGGCCGTTTTTTTTCAAGTCATCTTGTTGCCGTTGTCTGTAACCATTTGCTGTTCCTGCAAAAACAGGGAAATTTCAGAAGGATCGCTGCCAGTCCGGAGAATCGTTATCTAATAAAATGTAATATACTGACGTACAGTGCATTTATTCTGAGTGGAGTGATTATGAATACGGGTTTAAGGCAGGTTCTGCGATATGCAGGCGTCCCGGTTGACGCCGCTGAACCGGTGCGCCGGCAATTCGGTAGCCGCCTGATTTTAATCGTGACGGTTGCTCTTCTTCCGCTGTTGATTGTTGACGTCCCTCAGTGGCTATTTGTGCTCTCTCAGATTATCTGGGGAAGCGGTATGTACATTGGTATCTCCGTGGCCAGTGATAAACCAGATCGCCGATAAGCTCAGAACGAGAGGTCTCCCGGGCCGCCTGGTGACGGGCAGCTGATAAACTGGCGCCATGCCATCAACACCGGATAAGGACGTCGCCGGCTTGTCTTTGCCGCCGGCTCCGCTTTGTCCGGCCCCCTCCCTCCGGTCTGCGGCCTTTATACGCAGCCATCGCGTCGCGATGCCAGCTTCTGCTTTTCTCCCTGCGCTCGTAAACCGCGACAGGGGACCTCATGTTGTATCTCCTGCATCGCTTCGGGTAGTGCCGTGCCTTCACTTTAGCCCGGCCGCTGCAGATGCAAGGGTTCGCTGGCGCCGCCATCCTCGCCCGGTCGCAGTTTTTTTAGGAAGCTCGCCGTTCTTCCCGTCGTTTTCTCGCTCAGGTTCGCTCTAAAACCGTCCAGACCAGCTTCGTGCTTTATCTGCGCTGCGGCCTCCGGTGTCGCCCTTGCATCTTCCGCTTTCCGCCGGGCTGTCGTGTCGGCACGGCACAACCCGGTGCCGCAATCTTATGAACCTGTGGAGGTTGCTATGTATCATGCCCGTCAAACCATGCTGAATGTAGAGGAGTCCGACCGTCTCTCGTTCCTGCCGGATCTGTTTGGTAACGATTTTCTGGCCGGAGAGATGCAGGTCTATGCGCTCGCTGAGAAACACATCACCGATTACTGCGGAGGCTTCTGGCATTTCATCCGTATTCCGGAGGGCGGCGGCTACATGATGCCTGACGGTGACCGTTTCCATCTGACTAACCCGGATAACTGGTTTGATCGGTCCGTCAGCGCGGATGCGGCCGGAGTTATCATTACGGCGCTGGCGATCAACCGCCGTATCTGGCTGCACCATGAACGCGGTGATGCTGCCCTGACACGCCACCTGATGCTGCGGGAATCGCAGCTGTGGAATTTCATTGACTCTCATGACGAATGCGCTGCTATTTACGCGGCTCTGGACTGATACTATATCGGGGCGCCCGACGCCCCGTTTAAGGTCAGAGACGGCACGATCTGTGAGGAGCTTACCCGGCTTCGCAGATCGGTGCGGCCGCGCGAAAATCCTGGCAGGCTTCGCCTGCCAGTGAGGCGGTTCGCCACACCTGCGGCGCTGCGTACTGGCCTCACCTCAACAGGTCGCCAGTTAAGGATTAAGAGCGTAATATCTGCGTACCTTTTCTTCTTTTGCTGATTTTGCGTATGTCGCAGTGGAATATTGCCTCTTTTTCAAAGGAGGAGCAGGACAAAGTTGCCGTCGATAAGGTGGCTGCTGATGTTGCCTGGCAGGAGCGCATGAACAAGCCCGTCATGCCGGAACTTGTTGAACGGGAACAGCCTGAACACCTGCGCGAATATTTCCATGAACGGTTCCGCGTACATCGACTGAACAGTCAGCAGCTGCCGCGCGCAAATGCACCCGAATATAATAAACCGGGCGATGATCAGCAGAATTGATTTTCTTACTCAGTGTGTCCAGGGAGGGTAATCTGTGCGTATGTCTCTGATGTTTGCTGCCGTGACGCTTTTAACCGGTATTAACCTGTTTTTTATTCCGTTTCAGCCTGTTCCGGCTCTGTGGGGGGCTATCCTGGCCGTTGCTTTTGTTCTGATTAATGTCGTGGCGGATAAGCTGCGCCTCTGGAGTGGTATTGCGTGGATTATCGTTGCCGGCATCATCATAACGCTGATGCTGAAGGGGAAAGAGCCGGGTGACGAATTTCGTGTCCTGATCACCGTTTTCGCTTTCCTGGCTTCAATCTGGTATAGCGTTGCGCAGTTCAGGAAGGAAAATAAGCTCCGTTCCTGACGCCCCGTCTGGTATGCCGCCGGTTTATCATGGCTTCTTTCCGGCGGCATGAAAAACATATTCTCTCCAGCCTGCATCTTTACGTTTCCGGCTTGCTCCCTGCTGTCTGTCTGCTTTCTCTTCTTCTTCCTGCTGTGATGTCTCTTTTTAACCCTTAAAGGCTTTAAAAGCACACCCGCACTGGACACCTTCGGCTCCCGGCCAGCTGCGCTGTCCAGTCGTCGAGCCACACTCCGCTAACCGCGAAAAGACGCGGTAAACTCCGCCGAACCCGCTACGCGGTTTCGGGCCTGGCGGCTAGTGTCTGATGTCTGAAGTCAAGGTCAACGGCAGCGCTTGCTGCGACCGTTCCGGCCGCGCCGCTTTCACCGTGCCGGCGATAAAGCTGCCGGCACTCTGCAGGGCAACGCCGTTTCGCGCCCGCGCTCTTCGTCGTTGCGGCGGGTGCCTGCTCCTTCCCCCTGGCGCCGTATCACCCGTTTGAGTCCATTCGCCGGGGCTGAGACAAGCACAGTCGCCATCATCCGTCCAGGGTAAATGGCACGCGGTAAACCGCGCCCTGGACAGCTGCCGTCGCCCGTGCTCGTTTACGCCCTTGCGGCGAACGGCTCTCAAACGGGTGAAGTTAATACCAGGGGGCAGGTTCAGCAGGTCCCCGCACAAAGTCAAAACCGCGGCCCCGGCAACTCAACGGGTGATGTTCTTTAAAAATCAGGAAAAAGAAAAATGCAGGATCCTTCATTGCGAACGTATCGGATCGCATTTCTGGGAAGCAATGCCAGCGGCAATCTGCCGATGTTTACCCGGGTGCAGGCCACGACCGGAAAACGGGCGATAAAAGCGTTTATTGAACGCTGTGAACCCGTCAAAGGCTGGTTTCTGGGCGCACCGGAAGACATTACCGATCAGGTTCAGAAGGAGGAAGAAGAGGCGGGAAGCAAACCGCAGGTATGAAAAAAGCAGGGTAAACCCTGCTTCTCCCACGCCGTAAAAATCGCACGAACGGTTTTTCCGGCTTCGTTAACTACCATAAGGAGTCAACTTTATGATCGTTTCTATTTTTTCACCTTCCGCAGGCGCTGTAAAGCCCCGTCGTCATTCGCGCATTCTGCGCGCAGATATCACCGCACCGGAGATTGATCCCGCTCTCAGAGCTTTCGGGCGTCATATCGCCAGAAGTCACCGCAAAGGGCGCGGTGTCCACATCCCCGCGATGAAAAATACCGCCCTCGGGCAGGTACTCCGCACGCTGGAACTGAAACGCGCATTTAACTGATGAGGTGAGCCGCCCCGCGAGGGGCGGCAACTGCAGGAAGGAGAAAACACAATGACACCGACTACCGCACAGATCATGACGGAAAATACCGTCAGCCAGACTTACCGGGCAACCTATTCACCCGATGATAATAAATTGCGACTTTACGCATCATTACGGCTCGATGAAGAAACGTATTCCCTGATCAACAAAGCAGGCTTTCGCTGGGCGCCCAAACAGAAACTCTTTGTGGCGCCAGCCTGGACGCCGGGGCGGGAGGATGTCCTGCTTTCGCTCGCCGGTGATATCGAGGACGAGGACAGCACCCTGTTTGATCGCCAGGAGCAGCGCGCCGGGCGGTTCAGTGACTACAGTGACCGGCGGGCGGTTGAATCGGAGCAGGCGCTTGCGCATGTTGATTCGCTGGCATCGGCTGTCCCGCTGGGACAGCCGATCCTGGTAGGCCACCACAGCGAGCGCCGCGCGCGCCGGCATGCGCAGAAAATTGAGAGCGGCATGAAACGTGCCGTGATGCTGTTCGAGCGTGCGGAATACTGGGAACAGCGCGCGCAGGCCTCTCTGCGGCACGCAAAATACAAGGAGCGTCCGGATGTGCGTTACCGCCGTATCAAAAAAATCGAGGCGGAATTACGCAAGTCCCAAAAGCACATTGCCCGGTCTGAAAAGTATATGACGATGTGGCGTGCGCAGACGCTCGATCTGAAAATGGCGTTACTGGTCAGTAATTATGATCATATTCATGCCTGCTTCACGCTCGACAAATACCCCCGCCCGGCAGAGAAAAGCCAGTATGAGGGCTCGATGTCTCTCCATTCTGCCCTGTCGGAGGAGATCATTACTTTTGAACAGGCGCGTGATATTGCGATCCGCTGTCATGAGCGCACGATTAACCACCAACAGCGCTGGGTTAATCATTACCAGAACCGCCTGGCCTACGAACGCGCGATGCTCAATGAAAACGGTGGCGTTGTCACCCGAACACAGGAATTTGAACCAGGCGGGCAGGTACTGAGCCGGGGAGAATGGTTAACCATTCTCCGGGTTAACCGGAGTAAGGGGGAGGTGAGTTCAGTCGAAACGCCCGGTTATCGCTTTCTGGGCTACAGCGGCACGATGAAACTCACGCCCGACCGTATCACGGACTACAAAGCCCCGACAGCGGAGGAAGCCAGCGACGCGAAGAAAGCGGCGAAGCGCCCACCGATCGTCAATTATCCGGGGGAAGGGTTCCGGGAAATGACAAAAGCCGAGTGGGCGAAATTACCCGCTGATTATAAAGGCGTGCGGGGTGCTGCAGAAACCGAAACACACGGCGCCTACCGCTTCCGCCGGTGCATGACGCACGGTTGTACGCTCGTGAATGTGTATATCACAGACATGAAAACCGTTGAAATTCCGAAAAAATAGCAGGAAGGCTCCCCGGCATCTTGCCGGGGAGGTCAGGGAGTACATTCATGCATCATGACCTTAAACACCGTATTCAGGCGATGCGGGTCAAACTGGAAGGGCGCGCCCCTGTCGCTGAAATTCGGGGTAGCTCGCAACTTTTTGTCACCCCCTCCCCGGAATGTCGCCGGTTAGTTGAGCTGGCTGATGTCCGGGAAACCGATCGCATTCTGGAACCCAGTGCCGGAACGGGCGCCATACTGCAGGCGATCAGGGATGCAGTCCCCCGGGCGAAGTGTGACGCCGTGGAGCTGCACGCCGGGTTAGCCCGTCACCTGCAGGCTCATTTCCCGGAGGTCCGGATCTGGTGCGGAGATTTTCTCGAATATCATCCGGAGCGCCGGTATACACGAATTATCATGAATCCGCCGTTTAATCGCGGTGATGATATCCGGCATATCCGGCGGGCATTAACTCTGCTTGAGCCTGGCGGGATTCTGACGGGCATATGTCTGGACGGGCCGCGTCAGCAAAAGGCGCTGGAGTCCCTGGCGGACGTCTGGGAGCCGTTGCCACGGGGAACATTCACGTATACCCAGGTAGCGACCGCCATTCTCAGAATAACCGTCTGATGACACGTTAAGCCGGCGGGGCACCTGTCCCCGTCTGGCCGCGCCTCGAAAGACCGCGCGCCTGCGGCGCCGGGAAAACCGGGCCGCGCTGACGCGCCGCCCGCATTTCCTTTCCGCGTCTTCCCTGTTTGCTGCCTGCTGTTTGCCTGCTTCCTCTCCTTCTCCCTGCTGTGATGCCTCTTTTTAAACCTTAAAGGCTTTAAAAGCATACCCACACTGGACACCTTCGGCTCCCGGCCAGCTGCGCTGTCCGGTCGTCGAGCCACACTCCGCCAGGGCAGCTGCTTCGCACCCGCCGGGCTCCGCCGAACCCGCTACGCGCTTTCGGGCCTGACGGCTAGTGTCTGATGTCTGAGGTCAAAGTCAACGGCAGCGCTTGCTGCGGCCGTTCCGGCCGCGCCGCTTTCACCGTGCCGGCGAAGGACTGCCGGCACTCTGCGGGGCAACGCCGTTTCGCGCCCGCGCTCTTCGTCGTTGCGGCGGGTGCCTGCTCCTTTCCCCTGGTACCCGTATCACCCGTTTGAGTCCATTCGCCGGGGCTGAGACAAGCACAACCCGTCTTGCTGTCCAGGGGACGGCAGAGCCTTTCGCAATAAATTTTTCCCGGCCATTCCGCTGCGCTTCATTAGACCGAAAAAAATTTCCCGCTCACCCCCGGACATCTGCACCGGGCCGTGCTCGTTTACGCCCTTGCGGCGAACGGCTCTCAAACGGGTGAAGGTTATATCCAGGGGCAGGTTCAGCAGGTCCCCGCACAAAGTCAAAACCGCGGCCCCGGCAACTCAACGGGTGATGGTTAAAAAATTAAACAGGTGAAGGAGAATAATATGCGTTTAGCATCCCGATTTGGACTTACTCATTCCATTCGTCAGGAACGCCCACTGACTAACGATGAATTGGTCAAGGTTGTACCTTCTGTGTTTTCAGAAGAAAAGCATAATTCACGTAGTGATCGCTATACCTATATTCCAACCATTACACTGCTGGATAAATTACGTGAAGAAGGTTTCCAGCCATTTTTTGCCTGTCAGTCACGAGTAAGGGATGAGGATAAACGGGGGCATACTAAGCATATGGTAAGACTTCGCCGTGAAGGGGCCAATAAAGGAACAGAAGTACCCGAAATCATTCTTCTTAACTCGCATGATGGATCGTCCAGTTATCAAATGATCCCGGGTATGTTCCGTTTTGTATGCACAAATGGCCTTGTGTGCGGTACGTCGTTTGGTGAGATTCGTGTACCTCATAAAGGTGATATTGTGGGAAGGGTTATCGAAGGTGCTTACGAAGTTTTGGGAATTTTCGATAAAATAACTGAAGGCGTTGATGTCATGAAGTCTATTACCTTAACCAAGGAAGAACAGCGTCTGTTTGGACAAGCTGCATTAACCTACCGATATGAAGATGAAAATAAATCTCCGGTCAGTATTGAACAGATAATTCATCCGCGCCGTTATGAAGATAAAAAAGATGACATCTGGACTACATATCAAAGGGTCCAGGAAAATCTGATTAAAGGCGGTTTGCCTGGCCGAACTGAAAAAGGGAAAAGAACAACAACCCGGCCAGTAAAAGCAATTGATGGTGATGTCAAACTCAATAAGGCATTGTGGTTAATTGCGGAGAAATTCCGCACTCTTAAAGGCTAATTATAAGCGCCGGGCAGCTGTCCGGCGTTTTGATGGTGGGAATACTTATGTTTGAATTTAAAGCTGTCTGTATCAGTATTTCACATATGGAAGAAGGTGATATCAGAGTTCTTCAGGTGCTTTCATCAACAACCAATTATCTAACTTGCGATAGTTACTTAGAGTGGATACATGATACACCTTATGGTTGTGTTATAAGGATGTATGATTTCAAACGCCATCTTCTGGCGCTAAAAAGAGGTGGGGTGTCAAAATTTTTACGCAAAAATCTCATACTAATGCACCGGGAGGGCGGGTATCTGCTTTTTCATTTTGATAGTGATGCCGATTATTATCCAGGTATAGATGCCGTAGATTTTTAAGAAATTCAAGCCTTCTTATATCAGAAGGCTTTTTAGTTCATGGCGATTTTCTGATCTTTAGAAGAAGTTCGTTTGCTTGCTTTGATAGCCGTGTAGTAGTAATGGATCTTCTTCGCATACTCGTAACGTCTTGCTGCCTGGCGCGGGGTCTTTTTGAAGCCTGCATTGTATGCCCCGACTGCATCCCACGAAACGCCCCACTTTTTAAACGCCTGAGCCAGATAATAGGCTCCGGTGTAGATGTTAAGACAAGCATCGCTAAGAAGATGATCCGGTTTTATTCCATATCGCGACAGTTCGTTGAAATGCTGCGAGTCAATTTGCATCAAGCCTGATCCATAACCCGTAACAGGATTACGACCAATCGCATCAATTTTAAATCGTGATTCTTGCCATGATATAGCACGCAGGAGATCCGGATCAATTTTGTAATCCCTGCCAGCCATATCAAAGCAGTCTGCTGCCATTGATGACAATGGTATTAAAGACAGGATGATACCAAACGCTGCTCCCTTCATGAATTCCCCTCCGTGCCAAATCCCGGAATAACCTTAACCCATCCAAGACCGAGACTCAACATATATGCACTCCTCACCACAAAATGACCACACACTACGCAAAATTAAAATTTTGCAGATTTCACTTTAGCTTCAGTGGCTTAACTGTAGTTATATTACATTATGTTATTTTTCTTTATATATATGTGAGTTGCCGGCGAGTCAGTAGTAAGTCGTCGGTAAGTCTATAGCGACTCGTTTATGACTCACTCTTTTATAATCATATATTTAAAGCGACTTAACTCTAGACTTAAGTCGCCATGTGACTCGTAATGCAACTTTCTTAGACTCTAGACTTAAGTTTAGAGTTGTAAAGAAGGTAAACTCGCGTTATCTTCTCGCCATAATAACTTGCTTGATGCTGTTTTTAATAAAGGAACCGATATGGCCAGGGTACAAGCTTATGCTAGTGATGAAGTTGCAGAGAAAATTAATGCAATAGTGGAAAAGCGAAGGGCTGAAGGGGCAAAGGAAAAGGATGTCAGTTTTTCAAGTGTCGCTTCGATGCTCCTTGAATTAGGGCTTAGGGTTTATGAGGCTCAAATGGAAAGAAAAGATTCAGGGTTTAACCAAACTGAGTTTAATAAGATTTTGCTTGAGAATGTCATGAAGACTCAGTTTACCGTATCCAAACTTTTGGCTATTGGCTCTCTAAGCCCTCATGTTACAGGTGATGAACGATTCGAGTTCCGCAGCATGGTGAGTAACATTCGAGAAGATGCAAAAGATGTTATTTCTCACTTCTTCCCCGAGCAGGAAGAAGAGTAAGAACTGGTGTGTGTTTATGGTGGTTTGTAATTAATTCAGTAGTAAAAAAAGAATAATGATCTAGCTTTAAAAAGTGACATGGAAGAATAAGGAATATAGAATACTTACAGGGTTGTAATAAAATTTGTTGAAGCGTTGACGTCCGGGGCTAGTCCCCCCGAACGTCAACTATCCATAGTGTCCTTTCCAGGAGGCGCCTATGTGTGCGAAGGATCGTAGTCATATTGCTGTGCGCAGTCAAACAGATTCCATTCATTCTATGCGCGAGATGCTTAATATTTCATCTTGCCCTGCTTTTATTCGTGATTCCCGGGGCGAAGTAATTCACACCAGCCCAACCTTTGACAAAATTTTCTTAACATCTGGTGGAACTGGAGCATTTGATACACCCAGAGCACCTGGAAGCTGGTTTCTGGATCTCTCCCTGGAGATCAAACTGGAACTGATGCAGTCAGAACTGAAATCGTTTTCAGAAGGTTCCGCTGTACTTGTTAAAAATATTTGGTTGGCAGGTTCACTTTGGACTGTTTTTATTGAAACGTTCTCGATTAATGAAGATACATACAGTAAATGGGTTTTTATAAATGAAGATGAACCGATGCCTCATCCTTCAATGGAATACAATGACTTTTCTATAAAGATGCAAAGATATATCGAAAGAATTCAGCGCTCAGCAAAGTCTGACTGGGCTATCTTTAATCTGTATGCGGTTGGGTTTTCTCATGCATCTATTTCGAAGATTACAGGTGTTGGGGTGCAAACCTCAAAAAATACAGTTAGTAAAATAAAAAAGGAACTGAGCTTTGATAATCGTGACTATATCATAATGTCATCGATCTATACTCTAAGTTATGGAAAGTTTATATCGAATGTGGTTTCGATATTAAACGATGGTGTTAATTTTTTGTTAAATCAATAGTACCGTCGGTACTTTTGATTTGTGAAAATAATTTACTCAAGATTTCTCCTTAGTTTGTTTACTTTTAAATCCTCCAATGTAAGATTTATTAAAGGTTGGTAATCTTACTTTGGAGGTCGATTGGAAAGAGCGATTAGGAGCAACGCACGACCTGCGCCTGGAAAAAATGTGCTTTTAAAATTAGATGAAGAAACTAATCGTCGACTCATCAAAGCAAAAGACAGAAGCAGAAGAAGTAAAACAGCTGAAGCTTATTTGAGACTGAAAGATCATCTAGAACGTTTTCCGGACTTTTATAACTCGGAACTAGCCGTACCAGGAGGTGAAAAGGAAGAGTGATTTAACATCATAGTCAAAAATCTGTTTTATATATCAACCATTCTTTTTAAAGGAAATAAATATGAATGCTGTATTAAGTGTTCAGGGCTCTGCTGTCTCTGAAAAAACCAAACCGTCTTTTATGTCCCGCGTTTTCAATAAAAAGAAAGCCCTGAAAGTCGCTAAAGTTGCGCTGCCGGTTGCTGCTGTGGCGGCGTTCTTCCCGGATGCTGCGATGGCCACCACCACGGCAACCGACCTGATGAAGTCCGGGGATGCGACCGTTAAAGGCACGTTTGGTAAGCAATCCAGCGTAGTCAAATGGGTGGTTCTGGCAGAAGTCGTCGCCGGTGGCATCATGTACATGATGACCAAAAACGTGAAGTTCCTGTTTGGCTTCGCGATTATTTCCACCTTTATAACCATCGGTATGTCGGTCGCCGGTTACTGACAGGAAGCACGTGATGACGGGAGACGAATTAAAGCGATACCGTTTCCCGGAAACACTGACTAACCAGTCCCGCTGGTTTGGCTTATATCTCGATGAACTTATCCCGGCCGTGATTTGTCTCGGCTGGGGTTTCTGGACCAGCAAGTTCATTTTTGGCATAGCTTCAGCGGTACTGGTTTTCTGGGGTATCAAGAAACTGAAAAAAGGGCGGGGCAGTTCCTGGCTACGCGACCTGATTTACTGGTATCTGCCAACCTCCCTTCTTAAAGGTTTCTTTCATGATGTTCCGGACTCCTGTTTCCGGCAGTGGATTAAATAAATCAACGGGGAAATAACATATGGAACATGGTGCCAGACAAAATACCACCCGCGTTATCGCTGTGGGATTTATCAGTCTGGGGACACTCCTGACCCTCAGTCTTGCAACCAATATTATCCAGGGCATAAATAATTACCGTCTGCAGACGGAACAGAAAGTGGCGGTGACACCGATGTTATTCCGTGCACCCTTTGCGGTGTCTCAGAACCAGGCTGACGCCTCTTATATTGAGCAGCTGGGCCTGTCCTTTGTTGCCCTGCGTCTGAATGTCACGCCGGAAACGGTTGATGCCCAGCATCAGCAGCTACTCCGGTATGTATTACCTGCCTCGCAGAACAGCCTCAAGGTCCATCTGGCTGAAGATGCGAAACGCATTAAAGACAATAACGTTAATTCCACCTTTTATATGACGTCGATGCGTGCCTGGCCGGCAGAGAACCGCGTGGATATCCGGGGTGAGCTGAAAACGTGGATTGGGGATTCCAAACCCTACAGTGAAATTAAAAGTTATGTCATTCAGTTCAGTCGTGTCGATGGTGTCAGCTGGCTGGCGCGTTTTGGAGAAATAAATAATGAAAAAAATTAACCCGTTATTTATTTCAGGCTGTCTGCTGTTGGTCGCCCCTGCGATGTCCGCGACCCTCAGCGGTACGCTGGAGCCGACAGTGGTTCCCCTGACCAATGGCGGTCAGGCAAATATTGCCGTGAGTAACACCGATCCGAATCTGTTCACAGTACCTGGCGATCGCATCACGGCGATAAACAGCCTGGACGGCGGCCTGACAAATCAGGAGCAGACCGACAGCGGCGGCGCCATTCTGGCGACCGTCAGTAAAAAACCATTCACCTTCATTGTGGAAACCGAACGCGGGCTGAACTTCTCCATTCGTGCCGTGCCCCGTGCGGGCTCAGGCCGGACAATTCAGCTGGTCAGCGAGCTGGCGGGTACCCCCGGTCCGGCAAAAGCCTGGGAAGAGTCGAACCCCTATGAATCGTTACTGGTTTCGCTGAATCGCGCCGTGCGCCAGGGCAGCGTACCCGATGAGTATCAGTCTGTCCCCGTCACCTCTGAAGTGCTGCAGGCGCCGGCTGGTCTGCGCGCCACTGCCGACAGGGTCTGGGTCGGCCACCACCTGAAAGTCGTCCGTTACAGTCTGGATAACGTCTCCCTGTCGCCCCGTATGGTGCGTGAAAGCGATTTCTGGCAGCCCGGAACACGTGCCGTCATGTTCAGTACCCCGGCGGGCCTGCTGACTGCCGGTGGTCGCATGCAGATCTGGGTCACGACGTCAGATGAAGGAGTGAAGCGCTGATGGCCAACTTCAACACGCTGATCAAACGTAAGCAATATATCTGGCTGGGACTCATTCTGGCGGGCGGCGCAGCAGCAGTCGGAGGCGGGCTGTATCTGTCAGATCTGAACATGAGCTCTGATGAGGAAGCCCCGGCTCAGGGCGAACCCGCGCCGGATATGACCGGGGTGGTCGACAGCAGCTTCAACAGTAAGGTGGAGCAGCACGCGACAACAGAAATGCAGGCGACTGCCGCTGATCTCAACAAGCGTTTTGACTCCCTGCAGGGGGAAGTGGACCTGCTGAGTAAGGCGCGAACCGCTGACCAGATACGTATCGACAAACTCAGCAGTGACAATGAAGCCATGCAGAATCAGCTGAAGGCGCTGGGCGTGAAACCGGCTGTCTCTGGTGGCGAGCCCGCGCCGACTCCTCCGTCACCGCCACCCGGTCCGGAAGGTGAGCCGCAACCAGCCAGTTATCCGCCGCAGACCGGCGCCGCGGTACCGCCTCCGACGGCATTCTATCCGGGGAATGGTATGGCACCGCCGCCGCAGGTCAGCTACCAGTCTGTGCCGGTACCAAACCAGATACAGCGTAAAACGTTCAGTTACGACAAAGGAAAGAACGCGAAGTCATTGCCGTACATTCCGTCGGGGAGCTTTGCAAAAAGCATGCTTATCGAGGGGGCAGATGCCAACGCGTCTGTTACCGGGAATGAATCCACTGTACCGATGCAGCTGCGTATCACCGGTCGCGTGGAAATGCCAAACAGCAAAACCTACGACCTGACAGGGTGTTTTGTGGGGCTTGAAGCCTGGGGCGACGTATCGAGTGAGCGCGCCATTGTCCGGACCCGCAATATCAGCTGTATCAAAGGTGATAAAACCATCGATCAGCCCATTAACGGCCACGTGTCATTTATGGGGAAAAACGGGGTTAAGGGAGAGGTGGTGATGCGTAACGGAAAAATCCTCGGCTGGGCATGGGGGGCCGGTTTTGTTGACGGGATTGGTCAGGGCATGGAACGGGCTTCACAGCCGGCAGTTGGCCTGGGGGCAACCGCATCTGTTGGCGCCGGTGATGTTCTGAAAATGGGCGTCGGCGGTGGTGCATCTAAAGCTGCACAGACGCTGAGCGAGTACTACATCAAAAGGGCCGAGCAGTATCACCCGGTCATTCCGATTGGTGCCGGCAATGAAGTCACCGTGGTCTTTCAGGATGGTTTTCAGCTGAAAACGATTGAAGAGCTGGAAGCGGAAAAGAACGGGCAACAGCAGGCTCAGAATCAGGAGGCGGAGCCTGCACCGCAGGCTGATGCACATCATCAGTCAGGCGGCGGTATGAACGGATTCAATACTGACGAGATGCTGAAGAAGCTGGGCAAACTTGATCCGCGGGAGTTCTCTCCGGGCGCAGCGCCGCAGGGGGAAAATAATGGCTAAGTCTCTCATTACTGCTGTTCTGTCAGCACTGCGCTGGGCTCACTGGCTGGTTAAGTATGCGGTGGTCTATCCGCTGGCCATGATGATGTTACTGGTTGTTCTGGTGTTCCGGACGGGACCGTACACGTTCGGCCAGACGCTGGTGAAAACCGTAGAGTCTGTGCAGCAGGAGGGATATGTCATTCAGGACTGCACCGGGCCGAAAGAACTCAATGGTGATGCGGTGAACGCACCACTGCCTCCGGTTTTACAGGAAGACTGCACCACCGTCAGTACGGATGCGGCAGGGTATGCAGCATATATCGACCAGAGCTATACGCATAATATTCTCTGGCTCTGGCTGCTGATGGCGGTGGTGTTTACCGGGATCGCTGTGGTTTTCCGTCGGACTCCTGTCCGCAGGGGGAGCATACGGAAAAACGGTGTTGTCGTCGGAGAGGCTGGTTCGGGTTCTTCAGGGCTGATTCTAGCCCGATCTGATGTCAGCCAGATTAAGCGTGTTTACTATGAAATGAGTCCGGATGAAGGGGATAAATTTGTTCGGGCGATTAAGGAAAATACCCAAATCAGGATGAACCTGAAGAAATAACCGATAAATAGCGAGAAATATCATGAAGGAATTAATGCTGTTAATTCCTCTGGGCAGCGCTTTGCTCTTAACCGGGTGTGCGGGCACAGAGACCGAATTTCAATGTAATGCCACGACGTCGGATACCTGTATGACGATGGAGCAGGCAAATGAAAAAGCGAAGCTGAAGGAGGTACGCAGTGATGCAAAGCCGGCTGCGGCCGGGTTGCCACAACTGGCTGAGGGTAATTTCAGAACCACGTCAGTTAATTCGTTCCCGTTGCCGCCTCAACCCAACCTGAACCGGGCCAGAGTGGCAGCGGAGAGAGAACGAGCACGTGCAGTGTACCTAAATAATCCAACGGCAAAGAATGAGGCAATATATTTCGAAACCGAGAAAAGGCTCCAGTCTTTGCCGGTAGTGAAAATGTCTTTACCAGTAGTGGCGTCAACGTTTACGTCACCGTCAACACCGCCAGGTAATTATCCCCGGCCATTAAGAAAAGGGGAGGAGACAACGTCATTGTGGATAGCGCCGTATGTGGATTCAGATGATGTATATCACCAGCCGGCAACGGTTCTTTTTGTCGTAAAACCATCGGCGTGGGGACAGCCTCGCCTTAATTGATTCACAGCGCCATTGCTGGCGCTGCAGTAGTGTTCCATTTCTGAATTATAACGAGTGCCCTCTGCGTTGAAAGGGATGGGCGGTAGCGTGTGAAATGAACGTCGATAACGAAAAATGAAAGGATTTGAAAAATGACTGACTCAATAAAATATCTATGGCTGCTTTTGCGCGAAGATTCGTCATATATTTTTATGTTGATGTTGATTGTTGGCACTGCCGTAGTAATGTCTTTCTTTTTGCAGAGGTTGTTTGTGTCATGGTGGGGTAAGTCAATCATTCTGATAATGTGTATTGTCGTCGCGATTACAGAAGTTTTTGGCTTTCTTGAGCCTGAGTCAACATATAAACAGATTCAAACCAGAAAACAGGATGTCATCTATACGCTGAAAAACTGCAGAATCTCCGCATTTGAAGCGCAGCAGGCAGGGTTTCTGGCTAAAGCGAAAGATGGCTGGTCTTGTCCGGATGGCGTAACACGGTTTATGGATGTGAGATACAGAGATAAGGCAGAGGTTAATAAACTTAGCACGGAGGGTAAGTAACGTGATGGATGAATTATTCAAATGGCTGCTTGCTCTTGCTTTTTCAGTATATCTATTGCTGTTTGCTTTCAGTAATGACCCTGTACCAGAAGCGCTAGCACACCACTGGACTCATGACTGCCACTTGCTGGAGAGGAATATTGATAAAGGTTTATTCTCTCCCACGCAAAACCGACTTCAGTGTGGTGATGTTATTGAAAATGTCAGTATGGCTGATTATGACAGAGCGATAAGTGGCGATAAGCAAGAAACTACCGCAGAGGCAATGAAATAAATATTCATTCGTTAATATATAAACAGAGGCAATAAAGTATGCATGCCTTTATTTTTCTGGTGCTGATGACACCGAGTAGTGGCGGTGGAATTTGGGATATTACTCCCATGCCTAATACAGATGTCTGCATAAAAATGCTACGGGTACTCGAAGCACGTGGAGGCAGAGGTTACGGAAGTAATACGGGAGAGTGCATTGAAATTAAAACCCGCGAGCCTTTGAACAGCGTGATGGAAACATTGAGTGAGGGTGGGTAAATGGCTGAATACCAGTTAAGTTTTGATGGTTTTGTACGACTGTTTTTTGCAATGGCAATCATTATCTGTGGTTACGGCTATGTAATTATTGGTGTTTTTATAAGAGATACGTTTGTCTGTATTTTAATGTTGTTTGGGCTTACAGGTCTCAGTGCTTTATTTTCTTTCATGGTATTCATGGATAAAAACATGTGGGCCGGTTCTCCTGATTTGACGCTGTCAGTAATAACGGGGTTTTTTACAGCCACAGTCATCTTTTATATGTTTTATGTCTTGATTTATTCCTTTGAACGGATGGGGGCAGGTGAATAGTAAGACCGATGGTCAGTATTAACAATCTCACGTTATTTGAAAGTATGCAGCATAAGGAATAAGAAAGTGAAAGCGTACTATATACTCGGACATAACGTTGCATGGCTTAACGGTATATGCCTGATTCTTTTTGTTATTGGTGTGGTCGGTGCGCTGGCAATGGTTGCCATCCCTGAAAAATTCAATCTTCGAGTTAACAGAGGCGATACATTCATATACTGTGCTCTTATAGCGGTGGTTGGGTTTTCCGGGATGTTCGTTATCTCCATTCACTCATTTTCGATGGATGAACTTGAAGCAGGTAGACACTGGAAAGACGACTGCAAGACACTTGAGGTAAACATGCCGACAGGCGCTTTTACCAGCCCTGTTAATAAACTGGACTGTGATGGCATCATCATTAATGTGCCTCAGGGACAGTATGGTGTATATATCCATCAGTGGGAGTTATATAAAGCTAAAACAAAATAAAATGCTGATTAACAAACTGGATTGACAGGTAGGGATGGAACAATGGAAAGACAACAAGATATTGAAGAGCGCTCCCGGGATTTAATAAAAAATGCCGATGAAAAAGAAAGGCAAGAATTGAAATGTTTTGATCTGCAATATGGTGTTTATTTGGTTCTTCTTTTCCTTGTGTTAGCTGGATATTTTTTTGTGCAGTATGAAGATTTTCGAGATCAGCAGGCCGCCACGCCAGAACAACTGCAAAGTATTATTCATGAGACACCTTGTGCAGGTGAGGTGTTACTTCTAGCAATTCAAACTAACACTGGCACTTCGTCAGAGCCATTAACTTTTGGTGACGCAAAAAAGATGGCGTCCGAATGCAAGGATAAAGAAGAGATTAAAGCAGTACGTGAAAAACAACTTAACGCACTGAACGATATGAGCAAATAATCAGGGGATGGATATGATGCTGTTTTTTAGAAAGTATGGATTTTTGTTTATCCCTCCAGTCTACTGGCTCATCTATCTGGGAGTCAGGCTGACGTACAATGGACTGGTCGGAGAGTTTTCTCCTGATTTCTTTCAGAGTATTCGACATGATGGTGTCTTTATCATCTGTAGTTTGTGTGTCTTTTATTTTTTCTGCCTGGAAGTGGATGTTAGTGATGGGGAGTTCTCAGCGTTCATTCTGTTCCTGATTGTCTTCTTTCATGTGGTTTTATTATTTATCACTCTGCTTATTAGTTTGTGGCGAGGGGCGATGTTGTTGGATGCGATCTTTACGGGTCAGATTATTGCTTCCATGTGTTTATTGTTTTTCATTCCTGTGTTTTCCATTATAAGAAGGAGTTTCTAGTGCGGCTGTGAATATTCTTCTTGCCATTTATTACCCTTGTTGTTTTGAATTGCTCTTAAAGGAACGCCCGCATGAGTAATAACATCATCGATACTGTCACCCAGGCTGTGAATTCACTGGTATCAGCACTGAAGCTGCCCGACGAATCCGCGAAAGCCAATGACACGCTGGGCAGCATGAATTTCCCCCAGTTCAGCCGTATTCTGCCCTATAAGGATTATGATTCCGCGACCGGTCTGTTTATTAATAACAAAACCGTCGGTTTTATGTTTGAGGCGCGTCCTTTACCCGGTGCGGATAAAAGTATCGTCGCCACACTGGAGCATTTACTGCGCAGCAAACTTCCCAGGGGCGTCCCGGTCAGTTTTCATCTGGTCTCCAGCAAACTGGTCGGCAATGATATCGACTATGGTCTGCGTGAATTCCGCTGGAGCGGTAAACAGGCTAAAAAGTTTAACGCCATTACCCGCGCCTACTATCTCCGGGCGGCGGAAACACAATTTCCCCTGCCGGACAATCTGGATTTGCCCCTGACGCTGCGTAACTACCGCGTGTACATCTCCTGCTGCGTGCCCCGGAAGAAGAACTCCGCCACGCAAATTGTGGAGATGGAGAACCAGATAAAAATCCTGCGGGCGTCACTGGGCGGGGCTTACATTCCGACGCGTATCCTTGATGCGGCCGGGCTGGTCGAACTGATGCGTGAGCTGATAAACCCGGACCCGCACGAAATGTACCGCGTACCGTATAAGCTGGACCCCTATCAGGATCTGAACTATCAGTGTGTCGATGACAGCTTTGATATGCAGGTCACCGCTGGTCATCTGAAAATTGGCCGCCTGGGGCGCGACGGGAAAGAGTGCGTGACCCGGGTGACGAGCTACCATCTGGAGAGTGATCCGGAAATGGCCTTCCTCTGGACCGCTGCGGACAACTACGCCAACCTGCTTAACCCGGAGCTCTCCATTTCCTGTCCCTTTGTCATCACGCTGACGCTGATGGTGGAGGACCAGGTGAAGACCCAGAACGAAGCCAACCTGAAGTTCATGGACGTGGAGAAGAAAAGCAAAACCTCCTACGCGAAGTACTTTCCGAACGTGATAAAGGAAATGCAGGAGTGGGGCGATATCCGCCAGCGACTGTCGACCAACCAGACCTCCCTGGTGTCCTATTTCTTTAATATCACCACGTACACCGCAGACAGCACAGAGGCCTCTCTCGCCGCTGAACAGCAGGTGCTCAACAGCTACCGTAAAGGCGGTTTCCAGCTTATCCCGGCCCGCTACCATCACCTGCGTAACTTTCTGGCCATGATGCCGTTCAAATGCGGCGAAGGCCTGTTTAAAGAGCTGCAGGCGGCAGGCGTGGTGAAGCGGGCGGAGACGTTCCAGGTGGCTAACCTCCTGCCGATCGTCGCTGACAGCCCGCTGGCGCCGGCGGGACTCCTGGCGCCCACCTATCGAAATCAGCTGGCGTTCATCGACCTGTTCTACGAGGGAATGAACAATACCAATTTCAACATGGCGGTCTGCGGGACGTCCGGGGCGGGTAAAACCGGTCTGATTCAGCCCCTCATTCGCAGTGTGCTCGACTCCGGCGGGTTTGCCTGGGTGTTCGACATGGGCGATGGCTATAAGTCCCTGTGTGAAAACATGGGGGGCGTATACCTCGATGGCGATACCCTCAAGTTTAACCCGTTCGCCAACGTGCTGGATGATGCTCACTTCGACATGTCAGCAGAACGTATACGCGATCAGATGTCGGTGATGGCCAGTCCGAACGGCAACCTCGATGAAGTCCATGAAGGCCTGCTTCTGAAGGCAGTGCAGGCGGCCTGGTTAAGCAAACGTAATCATGCACGCGTTGATGACGTAGTACATTTTTTACAGGACGCGAAGGACAGCGATGAATACGCTGATTCCCCAACAATCCGGGGCCGTCTGGACGAGATGATAATCCTGCTCGATCAGTACACGGTGAATGGGATCTACGGGGACTATTTCAACTCAGATAAACCAACACTCCACGATGATGCCCGGATGGTGGTACTGGAGCTCGGTGGCCTGGAGTCGAGGCCATCACTGCTTATCGCAGTGATGTTCTCATTGATTATCTACATCGAGAACAGGATGTATCAGTCACCGCGTGGCCTGAAAAAACTGAACGTCATCGATGAGGGCTGGAAGCTCCTTGATTTCAAGAATGAAAAAGTGGGGCAGTTCATCGAGAAAGGCTACCGTACCGCGCGTCGACATACCGGCGCATACATCACCATCACGCAAAATATCGTGGACTTCGACTCCCCGACCGCATCGAGCGCCGCACGTGCAGCGTGGGGGAACTCATCGTACAAGGCCATTCTGAAACAGTCAGCGAAGGAATTTGCCAAATATAACCAGCTGTACCCGGATCAGTTCAGCAAGCTGGAGAAAGACATGATTAACGGCTTCGGTTCGGCCAAAGAGCAGTGGTTCTCCTCTTTTATGCTGCAGGTGGAAGCGAACTGCTCCTGGCACCGCCTGTTCGTCGACCCGCTCAGCCGGGCGATGTACTCCTCAAAAGGCCCGGATTTTGAGTACATGAAAGCGCGACGGGAAGAGGGGGTCGATATCCACGATGCGGTGTACGGACTGGCGTGCAACAACTTTAAAGAAGAAATGGCTGAGCTTGAATCCCGAATACCGGTGAATGACATGGAGGATAAACAGTGATGAAAAACAACACCGAACAACCAGTCAGAACGACGTCTCTTACCTTGCGCCGGGCATCCGTCATCGTCGCTCTCGTGCTTTTCGTCCTGGCAACCAGCGCGTTTCTCTCGCGCGTGGTTCTGGAGTACTCCACGCCGCGGGTGGTGGCTTTTGATATGAAAAAGACGCTCGACAGCTTTATGGACAGTGTGAGTCAGAAGCAGCTGACAGAGGCGCAGTCAAAAGCGCTCTCTGACCGGTTTAACGACGCGCTGGAGAAGAGTCTGGCGGAGTATCAGCAGCAGCATCATGTGGTCATTCTGGTTTCACCTGCCGTGGTTCAGGGCGCGCCCGATGTGACCCGCAACATCCAGCACGACATTGCCCGCCGGATGAAAGGAGAACAGTAATGATACGACTGAAAGGCTGTCTGCTCGCCGCCTGTCTGTTATCGCTGCTGACTCAGGCGGCTGATCTCGGTACCAGGGGGGATTTATGGCCCGTCCGGGAGCAGGACATGCTGCAGCTCATCACGCAGCGTCTGCAGTCGCTGCAATCCTCTGGCCAGTGGGACCAGACGATGGATGCGTTTAAGCAGCGGGTTATCGAGAACAGTCAGCGTCCGGCGCCGGTGGAGGGCATTAAGCGTGCGGAGAAATACGAGCAGCGCTGGTTTGATCCCAGCATCCGCCTGACCGAAGACCTGAAGGACAATGAGGGGCGGGTGTTTGCCCGCAAGGGCGATGTGGTGAACCCGCTTAAAACCGTACCGTTTGTCCAGACCCTGTACTTCATCAATGGTGACGATGCCGACCAGCTGGCCTGGATGAAGCGTCAGGTGCCGGAAACCCTGATGAGCAAAATTATCCTGGTGCGTGGCAGTATCCCGGACACCTCCGCAGCGCTGGACAGCCGGATCTATTTCGACCAGAACGGTGTACTGAGCAAGCGATTTGGCCTGACGGCGGTCCCGGCGCGGATCACGCCGGCGCCCTCCGGTGAACGGCTGAATATTGAGACCTTCCCGCCCGTCCCGCACCCCTGATCTGGGGCTGCGTTTTATTCAAAAGAGGTAACCGATGCCGATGATACTGGCCTTAATAATCCTGCTCACGATGCTCTTGCTGACGCTAATGTGGTCCACCATCCGTAAGCAGGAGAATGTCATACGGGAACTCAGTACAAGAGAAAGCTGGCTGGAGAGAGAGGTTGAGCGTCTCAGGACCGATAACGAGAAGCTGTACCGCTGGCTGAGATACAACGGTGAAAAGGTTATCGATGAAATGACTTGTGAACTCGATGCACTGTCCGCCGTTCGCCAGACGAACAGGGATTCATACCGTCGCCAGCTTTACCTCTTCGACTGCCTGTCCCTGATGGTGTGGGCCGGGATGGAGGGTGCCGAAGACTCTACACGGGAAAAGGTCCGCAATAAAACCGATGCCCTCCGTCTTGTTCTCAGGGAGAAAACTGACGAATGAAAGCCATGTTTTTTTTAATCTGCATCGCGTTCTCAACGTTCAGTGGCCGCGCCGCCGCAGACCCCTCCTGTGAGGGCCGGTTTGTTAACCCGATCACCGATGTGTGCTGGCGCTGCATCTTCCCTCTGTCGCTCGGCAGCGTGCAGGTTGGTAAAGGCGACCTGCCTGATACCAGCAATCCCGGCAGTCCCCTGCAGCTGTGTCCGGCTCCGCCACCGCTTTTTGTTCGTCCCGGCCTGGCCATCGGGTACTGGGAGCCGATGGCCATGACGGACGTCAGCCGTTCGCCTGGCTGTATGGTCAATCTGGGGGGCTTCAGTATCAATCTCGGCAAGACCGGCATGGGGACCGCGAGAAAGGACGATAAGCAGGTGAACGGCGCTTTTTATCACGTTCACTGGTACAAGTACCCACTGACCTACTGGCTGAACATCATCACCTCCGCAGGCTGTCTGGAAGGCGGAGACATGGATATAGCCTATCTGTCCGAGATTGACCCGACCTGGGTGGACAGCAGCCTCACCACCATTCTGAATCCGGAAGCCATCCTGTTTGCCAACCCCATCGCACAGGGCGCCTGCGCAGCGGATGCGCTGGCCAGTGCATTCCATATGCCTCTGGATGTCCTCTTCTGGTGTGGTGGAAGCCATGGCTCACTTTACCCGTTTAACGGCCAGGTCAGTAATGAGTCCAGCCCGCTGCAGTCGTCGGTACTGGTCAGTGAGCGTATGGCCTTCAAGCTCCACCGGCAGGGACAAATTATGGAGAGTATCGGGAAGGACAAGGCAGTCTGTTACGAATATCCCTCCCCGATCATCCCGAAAGAACGCTGGCGCTATCAGATGGTGAACATGTATCCGGACAGTGGTCAGTGCCATCCGCTTGGACGCAGCGTGATGCGCTGGGAGGCCGGCAAAAATCCGCCCAACACCCGCAAGAACTATGGCTACCTGATGTGGCGTAAACGTAACTGCGTATTTTTGTAAGTCAGACAGGAAAAGGATAAATGATGGAAAAAGAACAGAATCAATGTTGCCAGCAACCCCTCCTGCATCAGGATGTATCTCCCACTACATCCCGGGTCACTTTCAGCACGGATAAAAAGGTACTAACGGCAGAGCAATACAGAGACTGGCAATACATTGGCGCTACCCTCAGAGAAAAAATGCAGTCGAATAACTGAATATGTGATGCAGGACTATGCATTTGTCATGACCTGTAGCAATAGCCAGGCACATAACTCTCTCTAATTGAGGCAATTATGAATAAAGGAATCACCGGGCTGGCCTGGGGGCTGAGTCTGCTCTGCACGACGGCGTCAGCCGCTGACAATATTAATACTCCCGGGGACCAGCAGTGGCTGAAACAGCAGGAGAACCTCAGCGAACAGCTGCGCCAGCATCCGGATAAACAGCTGCAGCAGGAGCTTGAGGCGCAAATCAGCCGCAATCCTCTACCGAAATCAGACCGCCAGTTTATCGATAATCTGGTCAGCCAGCAGAAAGCGGCGAATCAGGAAAAGCCGGCAGAAGGAGCGCTGTACTTTGTCTCCTTCTCGATACCTGAAGAGGGGCTGAAGCGGATGCTGCACGAAACCCGGCAGTACGGCATTCCGGCGACACTGCGTGGGCTCGTCAATAACGACATGAGGACCACCACTGACGCGGTGCTGCAGCTGGTGAAGGATGGCGTGACCGACGGCGTGCAGATTGACCCGACACTATACACGCAGTACGGCATCCGGAGTGTGCCGTCTCTGGTGGTACGGTGTCAGGCCGGGTATGACGTGGTACGCGGTAACATTCACGTCAAACAGGCGCTGGAGAAAGTGGCACAAACCGGTGACTGCGCACAGCTGGCCCGGCAAATACTTGATGCGCACTCGAATGCCGCCGGGAGCCAGCCATGAAAGACAGACCGTACTTCATAGCGTTACCGGAAATGGTGAGGGATGAGGGAGGGTGGAAATGAAGACGGTTATTTCCGTGCTGACCGCGCATTTTTTAGTCCTGAGCGCCTTTATCTGGCTGGCATCTCCCGCCTGCGCTGACAGTGGAAGTGACTATAAAGCTGGTTCGGATTTTGCGAAACAGGTGCAGGGCAATGGTCTGAACTCACTGAAAAATTTCAGTGGTGAGCAAAACCTGCCGGGGTATACCGCCAACCCGAATCAGACAAAATACTACGGCGGCGTCACTGCCAGCGGAGACAGCTCTCTGAAAAGCGATTCAGCCCTGGAGTTCAGCCAGGGGGACACAGGCAAAGCGGTTACGGAGTCGTTCACAAACCGGCCACCGGATCAGATATCTCAGGATGCGCCGTTTATTCAGGCCGCAAAGGATACAGAATCCCGTGCCGACAGCATTGTCGGCGATACCGGACAGTCCTGTACCGCCCAGGTTGTGAACCGCAGCGAGTTCACAAACCATACCTGCGAACGTGATCTGCAGGTGGAAAATTTTTGCACACGGGAAGCGACCCTGAAGGATAACGCCACCACGCAGAAAGTTAACCGAACCTATCAGCAGGTGGTGACGCTGAATTATGCCCGGAGTACCCGGCAATGGAGTGGCAACCTGACGATCCCGACCAATGGTCGTCTGCTGAATGCCTCGGTGGATGGTGAGCCTCTGGTGATCCCCTGGATTGAAGAATGCGATTCCGAAGGGAAGGTGCGGGATAGCTGCAAGAGTGCAGTGAGTGAAAGCCTGACCCTCTTTGAACGAACGTTCCCCATTGATGTGATCAGCTGGCCACGTTCAGAATCGATGTGTTCAGGCGGTCAGAACACGCATTGTACGAAATATACCTATGACGGGAAGGGGAAGATTCATCAGTCGTTTGGTGTGGACAAAGCGGCCACTGCTGGGCAGAACTTTTCAGTAAGCAAAACATCACGGACCGTATCATCGGCCAGCCAGAAACCCGTACAGGTCACGGTCACCCTGGTGATGGAAGAAACCGAAACCGTCTATGCACCTGAAGTCGTCTGGGTTGAAAGCTGTCCGTTCAGTAAGGATGAAGGAAAAAAAACGGGCGAGGAATGTATCAGCCCGGGAGGAACGCGAACCATCACCCTCGGAGGCAGGGATTACTCGTTCACGGAGGCCTGCTGGAAATATAAGGATACCTGGCTCACGCAACCGGCGGACAACGGCTCCTGTGAAAGCCTGATGAAAAATACGGCTTGTACTCTGTCATCCCGCCAGTGCGCCTTCTCCAGCGAGGAAGGCACGTGCCTGCATGAATATGCAACGTATTCCTGCGAAACCAGGACGAGTGGCAAACAAATGATCTGCGGCGGTGATGTCTTCTGCCTTGATGGTGAATGTGACAAAGCCACGTCCGGGAAGAGCAACGACTTTGGGCAGGCGGTGTCTGAGCTGGCGGCACTGGCTGCCGCGGGGAAGGACATCGCGGCACTGAACGGGGTGGATGTCCGGGCCTTCACCGGAAAAGCGAAGTTCTGTAAGAAGTTTGCTGCGGGCTTCAGTAACTGCTGCAAAGACAGCGGCTGGGGCCAGGATGTGGGGCTGGCACGCTGCAGCAGCGAGGAAAAGGCGCTGGCAAAAGCGAAAAAAGACAAGCTGACGGTCAGTATCGGGGAATTCTGCTCTAAAAAGGTTCTGGGGATTTGCCTGGAGAAAAAAAGGAGCTATTGCCAGTTCGACTCAAAACTGGCGCAGATCGTTCAGCAGCAGGGAAGAAACGGTCAGCTGCATATCGGTTTTGGCGGCGCCAGCAGTCCTGACTGTCGGGGGATTACGGTTGAAGAGCTCCAGAGGATCGACTTTAACATGCTTGATTTCACCAACTTTATGGACGACCTGATGAAAAATCAAAAAATACCGGAAAACGATGTTCTCACCAATAAAACCAAAGAACGAATTAAGGAAATCATGAGTCAGCAATCCGCGCAATAAACCATGCTGCCTAATAAAGAGACCGATAATCATGAAAATTAATTTTCACAAACAGCCTGCCATTGATTTTGTCCTGAGATTAACACTGACAGTAATCATTATTTCTCCGGTGATTTATTTCTCCTGGGATGCAGTCAAAGGGACGTCGGGAAGTGATTGTGTCGAAAGTGTGGTCTTTATTCTTATGGCTGGGTTTGCCATGTCTGTGTGTTATTTATTTTTCTCAGTCCTGGAGAAAGTTATAAATGCAAGGAAAAGCAAAGATGAATCGATATATCACGATTGAGAAATTTATAGACATTCTGAATGAAGAGAATTTACCCCAGGAGCATCATGTTATGGTGCTGGCTGTTCTTGCGGATATCTCTCTGCATACAGACAGGTTCCTGATTAACTCGTCCGAACTGGTTCAGATGGCCGCTCAGTACTCACCTGCTTTCCAGAAACTGCCAGCGGACCGGCAGGCTTTTATATCTTCAGTACTGAGCATGCCGCTATTCCTTATTATGTGACCAGGAGAGTTAATGGAAGAGAAAAAAGCATACGGGCTGGTCATGGTGTTTGTCGGGGTGTTTGTCTTTCTCCTGGTCAGCATTATGTCGTACAGCCTGTGGCGGGACAGGCAGGTTAACGCATTTATGACAACCAACCGGGCATGGGGGATCCAGTGCGACACTGTTTCTCAGGCCGCGTGGGTGATCAGGGACGGGGAGCGGGTGGACCTTCAGATAAATCATCTGCCTCTGTACTGCAGCGGTTATCGCTTTGAAGCCCGTGATGATGCAGGAAAGATACAGCGCCAGCTCGATAAATACAGTGTCTATCAGCATCTGTCACGCCAGTCGCATTAATTCATAAAAGGGTATTTGCCATGCGAACAATACATGCCGCCATGCTGGCGGGGTGCCTTTGCTGCGCCCTGATGCCGGCTTTCGCCAAAGACGCGGGCTGGCAGTGGTACAACGAGAAACTGAAGCCCCGTGATGAGGACAGGAAAGCCGTACCAGCGGCACCACCGCCGCAAATGGATATTCTGGAGAAACTCGCCACACTCCAGGCGGCCACCAAACGGTCGTTGTACGAAGCCATTCTGTATCCATCGTCTGAAAACTTCGTGAAGTATTTCCGGCTGCAGAACTACTGGACGCAGCAGGCAGGTTTGTTCTCGATGAGTGCGAAGAAAGCGATGCTGGAAAACCCCGAACTCGATTACAACCTGCAGTACAGCCACTACAACGGCACGGTAAAAAACCAGCTCGCTGCCGACTATGCCGAACAGCGACAGGCTATCTCCACCCTCGCACAGCACTACGGCGTGATGTTCTTCTACCGGGGCCGGGAAGCGATCGATGGCCAGCTGGTCCAGGTGATTAAAAATTTTCGCGAAACCTATGGCCTGAGCGTGATACCGGTGTCGGTTGACGGAGTGATTAACCCCATGCTGCCCGACAGCCGGCCGGACCAGGGCCAGGCAGAGCAGCTTGGCGTGAAGTTCTTCCCCGCGATGATGCTGGTTAACCCGAAAAGTGGCCAGGTGAAGCCTCTCAGTTACGGCTTTATCAGTCAGGACGACCTGGCGAAACAGTTCCTCTATGTCTCCAGTGACTTTAAACCGAATTTCTAAGGAGTGTGTCATGCGAAATATTCGTTTTCCGGATTTAGATATCACCGGGATGTGGGTGCTGGCCGTGGGCGTGTTTTTCCACCTGATAGCCCGGCTTGTCAGAAAACAGCCTGAAATGGCCGTGCAGGCCGCTGAAATTCTGGGATTAGGAATGGTGGTGTTCGGGGGATACCGCATTCTTAACGCCCTCATTGCTGAAGCCGAAAAAGAGGAGAAAGCCTGTGAAAAGCATCCTGAAGAACATCGCTAAGACGCCGCTGGCGGCGCTGGCTCTTTCCCTTGCTCTGGCCGGACTGGCACAGGCGGGAACGTTCGATGAGGTGAAGTCGCTCTGGGATCCGCGGGGAATCTCCGGTACTGAAACGGCTTCCCCGCAGAGCGACACTCCCCAGGTGGAGAGCGGGGCATCTCAGCCACGCTGGTTACGACTCAGCAACGGAAAGCAGGTGGACCTGCGCGACTGGAAAGTGGTGCTGTTCATGCAGGGACACTGTCCATACTGTCATAAATTTGACCCGGTGCTGAAGCAGCTGGCCGGACAGTATGGCTTCTCCGTGTTCTCTTACACCATTGACGGACAGGGTGATGACGCGTTTCCTGAAGCGCTGCCGGCGCCTCCTGACGTGATGCAGACCTTTTTCCCCAATATCCCGGTGGCCACCCCGACCACGTTTCTGGTCAACGTGAACACGCTGGCAGCGTACCCGATCCTGCAGGGCGCCACGGATGCACAGGGCTTTATGGCCAGAGTGGATACGGTATTTCAGATGATGCACTGAGTCTCTGTTATATCCGGTCTTAGCAAGTGATTAAGGAAAATAGCCATGAACAAATATATACGTTCGACGGGACTGTATGCGTTTTTATTTCCAGCCAGTTTAAAAGCACCCGGGCAGACAGCAGCAGAAAAAATAGAACAACTGAAGCCGGAATTTGTCCACCGGGAAAGGCGTATGGAAATCTATCTGGAATTATTCATTGTGTTTCTGACTGCAGGTGCCCTGCTGTTATGGATAATGAGATTTTTATTTAATCTCTGCGTGGCTGACTGGATAGCCAGCGGTGACCTGCGAGTAAAAGACCTGTGGAATATTATGATGTACGCCATCCCTTATGCGCTGATGGCTGTCGGGATGGGGTTCTTTGTTGCCGGAGTGACATTAGCAATCCTCAATTTTTTCAGTCATCACCTGAAAATCCTTTTTATTCTGAGAAATAACAGAGTTAAAAATAATGCTGTGCGTAATGGAGGACAGGATGCGAATTAAACTTCTGTCACTCTTCTGCGGTGCCGCGCTTGGCCTGTCATTTAGTGCCGCCGCCGACGTGAATGGCGACATGAACCAATTCTTCAATAAGCTTGGCTTTGCGTCCAATACCAGCCAGCCGCAGGTCTGGCAGGGACAGGCGGCGGGTTACGCCTCCGGCGGTTCGCTGTATGCCAGAACGCAGGTGAAAACGATCCAGCTGGTCAGCATGACCCTGCCGGATATTAACGCCGGCTGCGGCGGCATCGATGCGTACCTGGGGTCGTTCTCATTTATCAACAGCGAGCAGCTGCAGCGCTTCGGCAAACAAATTATGTCCAACGCCGCGGGCTACTTCTTTGACCTTGCCCTGCAGACCACGGTTCCGGAGATCAAAACTGCCAAAGACTTCCTGCAGAAGATGGCCAGCGACATCAACAGCATGAACCTCAGCTCCTGCCAGGCCGCTCAGGGCATTGTGGGCGGTCTGTTCCCCCGCAACCAGGTGGCGCAGCAAAAGGTCTGCCAGGACATCGCCGGTGAGAGCAACATTTTTGCGGACTGGGCGGCTTCCCGTCAGGGCTGTTCGGTGGGGGGGCAGATGGACAAAGTGCAGGATAAAGCCAGCGATAAGGACAAGGAGCGTGTAATGAAGAACATCAACATTATGTGGGATGCCCTGTCCAAAAACCGGCTCTTTGACGGCAATAAGGAGCTGAAAGAGTTTGTGATGACCCTGACCGGGACGCTGATTTTTGGTGAGAACAGTGAGATCACCCCGTTGCCGGCACGCACCACTGACCAGGATCTGATTAAAGCCATGATGGAGGGCGGCACGGCTAAAATCTATCACTGCAATGATTCGGATAAGTGTCTTAAGGTCGTTGCTGATGCCACCGTGACCATCACCTCCAGTAAGGCGCTGAAAAGCCAGATTTCCGCTTTGTTAAGCAGTATCCAGAATAAAGCGGTGGCTGATGAAAAACTGACGGATCAGGAGAAAGGGTTTATCTCCAGCACCACCATTCCGGTGTTCAAATACCTGGTCGACCCGCAGATGCTCGGTGTGTCTAACTCACTTATTTACCAGCTGACGGACTATATCGGCTACGACATCCTGCTGCAGTACATTCAGGAACTTATCCAGCAGGCCCGGGCGATGATCTCAACCGGTAATTATCCCCAGTCGACAATGGATATGATCATGGAAAACCTCAACCAGGCGAGTGTCCAGATTGCCGCTTTCCAGTCCCGCGTTCAGGTTCAGCAGGACGCCTTGCTCGTGGTGGACAGACAAATGAGTTACATGCGCCAGCAGGTCTCTGCCCGCATGATGACCCGCTACCAGAATAACTATCATTTTGGGGGGAATCAGTAATGCTTGAGGTATATGCCATTGCAGGCGGTGACTGGTTACGGGGCAACCTGAACGCGATTGCGGCGTTTATGGAGACCGGCACATGGTCGACCATAGAAAAGATGTGTATCGCCATCTCGGTACTCATTGTGGCGGGGAACTGGGTAAAAAAACACAACGTGATGGACCTTTTGGGCTGGGTCTTTTCCCTCACCCTGGTCTCTATGCTGGTTGTCATTCGCACCCCTGTGCAGATCATCGATTACAGTAACGTTGCGCAGGTCTATGAAGTCGATAATGTACCTATTGGTCTGGCCATTCCGGCGTCGCTGACAACGCGGGTAGGAAACGCGCTTATCCAGAGTTATGAGATGGTCTTCGCGCTGCCGGACAGTGTCACGTACAGTAAAACGGGGATGTTATTTGGCAGTAATCTGGTCGCGAAAAGTACGGATTTTTTGTCACAAAATCCTCAGATTACGACGCTGTTTTCCGATTACGTACAAAACTGTGTGATGGGCGATATTTTCCTCAATCATAAGTACTCTTTTGAGGAATTACTGAATTCACCTGATCCGTATACCCTGATTTTTGCAAACCCGAGTCCACTGCGTGGCGTGTTTGACAAAAACAACCAGTTCCAGACATGCGAGGAGGCCTCACGGGATCTGAAATCGGCTCTCGCGCTGGATACTCAGACAGGCGGTAAAACCTGGAACTACTATGTTCGTCAGCTGTTTGGCGGCAAACCTAATCCCGATCTGCTTTTCAGCCAGATGATTGGCGACAGCTACAATTACTTCTACAGCTCGGGACAGAGCGCCGGGCAGATTATCCGCCAGAACGTCACGATGAACGCCCTGCGCAGTGGGATCCAGAGTTATGCGGCCCGCAGCGGGGACACCGCCAGTCTGGTCAATATGGCTAACACATCATCCCTTGAAAAGCAGCGGCTGGCACAGGCCACAATGGGGCACCAGGCGCTTCGCACACTTCCGCTGATGCAGACCGTTATCATGGGGATAATGATTGGGATGTTCCCGATCATGGTGATGGCCGCCATGTTTAATATGATGACTCTGCAGGTGCTAAAGGGGTATGTGTTTGCGCTTATCTGGCTGCAGACGTGGCCATTACTGTTCGCCATCCTGAACAGCGCAATGGCCTACTATGCGAAGCAAAATGGCGTCCCAGTCGTTCTCTCTGAGTTGTCGCAGGTTCAGCTCAAAAACTCGGATATTGCGACCACCGCGGGCTATATTGCCGTGATGATACCGCCTTTGTCGTGGGGGATCGTGAAGAGCATGGGAGCAGCCTTCTCCAGTGCCTACAGCCATTTTTCTTCATCGGGGCTCAGTGCAACATCGCAGGCTGCCTCCGGCGTGGTGGACGGCAATTACTCTTTCGCCAACATGCAGATGGAGAACGTCAGCGGCTACAGCTGGGGTACCAACAGTACAACCAGTTTCGGACAGATGTCACGGCAGCTGGCGAATGGGGGCATGAGCACGCAGACGAGGGATGGATCGATGGTCTGGGACAGTGGTGGTGCAATGTCAAAACTGCCGGTGGATATCAACGTCGGTCGTCAGATAGCCAGTGCGCAGCAACAGATGGCCCGTGAGGCTGATGTCCAGGCCGAAAGCGCGCTGCATGGCTATAACAGCAGCGTGACAAGTGCCTGGAATAGTCTGCAGCAATTTGGCACCAATAAAGGGAACAGCGCCTCAACAACGACCGGAGCTGATACTACCGATTCTTCGCAGGACTCGATGGCCAGAAGCAAGATGTGGAATGCGGTTGTTGCTAATGCGAAAGCCAACAACATCAGTAATGAGGAGTCTTTCCAGCAGTTGATGGATGATTCAGCTAAAAGTACGCAGGGCGTTGATTTATACGGATCTGGTAAGTGGAGTTCAGGGGATCAGCTGTTTGGTAAGCTAGGTAAATGGGGAACTGGGTTATCTGCTGAGGCCGGAGTTAAAGGCAGTGCGGGTTGGACCCACAGCTCGGGTAACACAGATAATGTTGGCACTTCCGGTCGTGAATCGAATGACAGCCGACATGATACCAGTAGTCAGGCGGCCAAAGACTTTAAGGAAGCATCCGATTACTTTACCAGCCGCAAAACCACCACATCGGGCAACATTACCGATAATAATGCCAGCTCGCGTGTTGACCAGTTTGCCGCGTCACTCTCCAGTGCCAAAAACAGCTATGACCAGTATACAAGCAGCCGGACACGCAGCCATGAGTACAGTGAGATGGCGTCACGCACAGAGAGCATGACTGGCCAGATGAACGAAAACCTGACTCAGCAGTTTGCGAACTTTGTTCAGCATCGTGCTCCACAGGATGCCGAGGCCATTCTGACCAATACCAGTTCTCCTGAAATTGCGGCGCAGCGTGAAGCCCTGGCGCGTGAATTCGTCAAAGAGCAGGTAGAACCCAGGGTTGATGCTGCGTATCAACAGGGTCGTGAAAGCATTGGACAGAATATGGCTGGGGTGTCAGGTGGTGGTGACAATGGATCGGTAATGGCCGACTACCGACAAAATTCTGGTCGTATCGATGCTATGACGCAAGATGCGGGTATTAAGGATAATGTGGATCAGAAAGTTGGTGGGATGATTACAGAGAATAAACAACAGCAGCAGGAAACCCGCGAAAACATACAACGGCAAGGCGCAGAGGTGAAAAATGAGAATACTGAAATGGAAAAGGACCATAAAACAAAAGCAAATGAGTTTAAAGGTGATTATAATGAAAGAAAGAGTAAGGTGAAATCTTTACCAGGAGCTGACTCGCCTACTGAGTTAGAGGCAAAAGCGGCGAAAATTCAAAAGGATTATCTTGATGGTAAAAGGTAAAAATGATGATTACGAACAAACTACTTATTGAGGAAGTGGAGGAGCTGAAAAATCTACTTTCACAAGGGAAGGCTGAAATTCCATCTTTTTGGGAGTGCCTTTGGCCTGGCGTAGTGTTAGTTGCATGGAATATGCTTTGCGCTGTAATTAGTGTGGATGCTGTTTATTTGACCGGAAAGTATATATTTCATGTTTTGGTTTTTCCTGTCGGGGTCAGTATCATTATGCTCCTAGGTATTGCCAGTTCACGCTCTCTCTTTTTGTCAGTCCCTAAAAACTTTAGAGAAAAATCGAATATATATCGCTTTTTTTCTAAGAAGGTTTCGATTTATGCTGTTGTGTACATGGCAGTGATTATGTTATTAGCTATTTGTAATAGAGTGGTTTATGACACGCCATTTTCTTTTGCATTTATGGTTATTTTAACGTCTGTTTTTTTTGGTTTTGTCATGAATCTGGATTTTGGACGCTATCAGCTATCATTGCTCACCTCTGCAATAAACTCTTTCCGAGCGGAAAAGTTGGGGGGGTAATCATCCAGAAGCGACCTATCAATTATGGTGGTTTATTAACAGACTAAAAATTTCTTTTGGTTATTATTATCTGTCTAGGTTGTTATTGGTTTTTACATCTCGCTTAAAATTCGTATATAGTGAATGCGCATTCCGAAATCATAAGAGAATGTGTATTTACTCGTATTGATTATGTCACAAGGATTCAGGATGAAGCTTAATAAAGTCATGGCTGTGATGGTCGTCAGCTCTGCGCTGGTGTTATCTGGATGTAGTGCAATGGGAACCGCCATTAAAAAGAGAAATCTGGAAGTAAAAACCCAGATGAGCGAAACAATCTGGCTGGAACCTTCAAATAATAAGACGGTTTATCTGCAAATCAAAAATACCTCCGATAAGGATATGAGTGGCCTGCAGGCAAAAATTGCCAGCGCCGTCACTTCAAAGGGATATCAGGTCGTCAGTAACCCGGATACGGCGGGCTACTGGATCCAGGCGAACGTGCTTAAGGCCGATAAAATGGACCTTCGTGAGTCTCAGGGCTGGTTAAGCCGGGGTTATGAGGGCGCTGTGACTGGCGCCGCTTTAGGGGCAGGGATTACCGCTTACAACTCCAGTTCTGCGGGAGCAACCCTGGGGGTAGGACTTGCAGCCGGTCTGGTGGGGATGGCGGCTGATGCGATGGTGGAAGATGTGAACTACACCATGATCACCGATGTTCAGATCGCGGAAAGAACCAAAACTCAGGTTCAGACTGATAACGTGGCCGTATTACGTCAGGGAACATCCGGCGCAAAAGTGCAGACAAGTACTGAAACGGGTAATCAGCACAAATACCAGACTCGCGTCGTCTCTAACGCTAATAAAGTTAACCTCAAGTTCCCTGAAGCCCAGCCTGTTCTTGAAGACCAGCTGGCAAAATCGATCGCTAATATTCTGTAAGCTTTCTATTCCACGGCCCGGTCCCCGGGCCATACTGGCATCACCTTTCTGGTGTGTCAGAATTCATTCGTCAAATAATCTATGAATTCCAGATCTGAACGGTGAACAGTTGCGCAATTTATTTGTGCATCTGTGAGGCGTTGCCGCCTTCGGCGGAATCTTTTCGTCTTTATTTGATCAGAGGTTATTTATGGCAATATCTGAACCTGTCATGTCTCTTGAAACACATAAACTGATGCCTGGCGATATTTATCCACACCCTGCTATGGGGGGCTTATTCCCTGCAACCCCGTGAGGTCTGTTTTCGCTGATTAATTTGTCCTTCCGACCCTAATAATTTACTGACGGATTAGTGCCATGAGTTTCAATGCCAAAGATATGACGCAGGGCGGTCAGATCGCCAATATGCGCTTTCGCATGTTTGGTCAGATTGCCAATATTATTTTCTACGTGCTGTTTATTTTATTCTGGGTACTGTGCGGGCTGATGCTGATGTATAGGCTTAGCTGGCAAACCTTTGTGAACGGCTGCGTATACTGGTGGTGTACGACGCTGGGTCCGATGCGCGATATTATTCGTTCCCAGCCGGTATACACCATTCAGTATTACGGCCAGTCGCTGGAATATACCTCAGAACAAATCCTGGCCGATAAATATACTATCTGGTGCGGAGAGCAGCTGTGGACCAGTTTCGTCTTTGCTGCCGTGGTTTCTCTTGTTATCTGTATCGTGACGTTCTTCATCGCCAGCTGGGTGCTGGGCCGCCAGGGGAAACAGCAGAGTGAGGATGAGAATACCGGCGGGCGCCAGCTTTCCGATAAGCCCAAAGAAGTGGCCCGCCAGATGAAGCGTGATGGTATGGCCTCCGATATTAAAATTGGCGATCTGCCTATTCTTAAAAACTCCGAAATCCAGAACTTCTGCCTCCACGGTACCGTAGGCTCCGGTAAATCAGAAGTGATCCGCCGGCTACTGAACTACGTGCGTGCACGTGGCGATATGGCCATCATTTATGATCGCTCCTGTGAGTTCGTCAAAAGCTATTACGACCCGTCACTGGATAAAATCCTCAACCCGCTGGACTCGCGCTGCGCGGCCTGGGATTTGTGGAAAGAGTGCCTGACGCTGCCGGACTTCGACAACATCTCCAACACCCTTATCCCGATGGGTACCAAAGAAGACCCGTTCTGGCAGGGCTCCGGTCGCACTATCTTTGCCGAAGGCGCGTACCTGATGCGTGAAGACAAGGATCGCAGCTACGAGAAACTGGTCGATACCATGCTGTCCATTAAAATCGACAAGCTGCGCGCCTATCTGCAGAACACGCCGGCAGCGAACCTGGTTGAAGAGAAAATTGAGAAAACGGCCATCTCCATTCGTGCCGTGCTGACCAACTACGTCAAGGCTATTCGCTACCTGCAGGGCATTGAGAAGAACGGCGAGCCATTCACTATCCGGGACTGGATGCGGGGTGTCCGTGAGGACCGACCCAATGGCTGGTTGTTTATCTCCTCCAACGCTGACACCCATGCCTCCCTGAAGCCGGTTATCTCAATGTGGCTGTCGATAGCTATCCGCGGCCTGCTGGCGATGGGGGAGAACCGTAACCGGCGTGTTTGGATTTTCGCTGACGAGCTCCCGACGCTGCACAAGCTGCCGGACCTGGTCGAAATCCTCCCGGAGGCGCGTAAATTTGGTGGTTGTTATGTGTTCGGTATTCAGTCCTATGCCCAGCTGGAAGACATCTATGGTGTTAAGCCTGCCGCCACGCTCTTTGACGTAATGAACACCCGGGCCTTCTTCCGTTCACCCAGCAGGGAGATCGCGGAGTTTGCTGCCGGTGAAATTGGCGAAAAGGAAATCCTCAAGGCCAGCGAGCAGTACTCCTACGGTGCTGACCCGGTGCGTGATGGTGTATCGACCGGGAAAGAAAAAGAGCGGGAAACGCTGGTCAGTTACTCCGATATTCAGACGCTGCCTGACCTGTCCTGTTACGTCACGCTGCCCGGGCCGTATCCGGCCGTGAAACTGGCCCTCAAATACAAGCCGCGTCCGAAAATTGCCGAGGGATTTATTCCTCGCACTCTCGATGCGCGGGTGGATGCACGGCTCAGTGCTCTGCTTGAGGCCCGGGAAGCTGAAGGCAGCCTTGCCCGGGCGCTTTTCACGCCGGATGCGCCGGAACCCGGGCCAGCTGATACAGACAGTCACGCCGGTGAACAACCTGAGCCGGTCAGCCCGCCTGCGCCAGCTGAAATGACGGTATCTCCTGCACCGGTAAAAGCGCCGCCGACAACAAAGCGTCCGGCAGCGGAGCCTCCCGTCCTGCCGGTCACGCCCATACCGTTGCTCAAACCAAAAGCAGCCGCTGCTGCCGCAACAGCATCATCTGCCGGTACCCCTGCTGCAGCTGCAGGCGGGACAGAACAGGAACTGGCGCAGCAGTCCGCGGAACAGGGACAGGACATGCTGCCGGCCGGCATGAACGAGGACGGTGTCATTGAGGACATGCAGGCGTATGCCGCCTGGCTGGCAGATGAGCAGACACAGCGGGATATGCAGCGGCGTGAGGAAGTCAATATCAACCACAACCACCGGCACGATGAGCAGGATGATGTCGAGATTGGAGGGAATATCTGATGCTCAGTTTCAGCCAGGTTAAATCGGCGGGCAGTGCCGGTAACTACTACACAGAGAAAGACAATTACTACGTCATCGGGAGCATGGAGGAGCGCTGGCAGGGTAAAGGCGCAGAATTGCTGGGACTTGAAGGAAAGGTAGACAAGCAGGTCTTCACGGAGCTTCTGCAGGGAAAACTACCTGATGGCAGCGACCTGACCCGGATACAGGATGGCGTGAATAAGCACCGGCCCGGTTATGACCTGACGTTCTCGGCACCGAAAAGTGTATCGATGCTGGCTATGTTGGGCGGCGATAAGCGTCTCATCGATGCTCATAATCGCGCGGTAACAGTAGCTCTTAACCAGGTGGAGTCCCTTGCTTCCACACGGGTAAAGAAAGATGGCGTGTCTGAAACAGTCCTGACCGGGAATCTGATTATTGCCCGCTTTAACCATGATACATCGCGCGCTCAGGATCCACAGATACACACACACAGCGTGGTTATCAACGCGACACAGAACGGCGATAAATGGCAGACGCTGGCCAGCGATACCGTCGGTAAAACCGGGTTCTCCGAAACCATACTGGCCAACCGCATCGCTTTCGGAAAGATATACCAGAACTCTCTCAGGGCCGATGTTGAGTCTATGGGTTACAAGACAGTCGATGCGGGTCGGAATGGCATGTGGGAGATGGAGGGCGTGCCGGTTGAGTCGTTTTCCACGCGCAGTCAGGAACTCCTGGAGGCTGCAGGACCCGATGCCTCCCTGAAGTCACGGGATGTGGCCGCGCTCGATACCCGCAAGTCGAAAGAAGCCATCGATCCGGCAGAAAATATGGTGGAGTGGATGAACACGCTGAAGGAGACCGGGTTTGACATCCGGGGGTACCGTGAGGCCGCCGATGCGCGAGCCGCAGAGCTGGCCCGTGCACCTGCCGCGCCGGTGAACACTGACGGTCCGGATATCACGGATGTGGTGACGAAAGCGATTGCCGGTCTCAGCGACCGCAAAGTGCAATTCACGTATGCCGACCTGCTGGCACGCACGGTCGGCCAGCTGGAGGCGAAGGACGGTGTGTTTGATCTGGCGAGAAAGGGCATCGATGCCGCCATTGAACGGGAGCAGCTTATCCCTCTCGATCGCGAGAAAGGCCTGTTCACCTCAAACATCCACGTTCTCGATGAACTCGCCGTCAAAGCCCTGAGTCAGGAGGTGCAGCGCCAGAATCATGTCTCCGTCACGCCCGATGCGTCTGTGGTGCGCCAGGTCCCTTTCAGCGATGCCGTCAGCGTGCTGGCGCAGGATCGCCCGGTAATGGGTATCGTTTCCGGTCAGGGCGGTGCAACCGGCCAGCGGGAGCGGGTGGCCGAGTTAACCCTGATGGCCCGGGAGCAGGGGCGTGACGTCCATATCCTGGCGGCCGATAACCGCTCACGTGATTTTCTCGCCGGTGATGTGCGTCTGGCCGGGGAAACGGTGACCGGTAAATCCGCCCTGCAGGACGGGACGGCGTTTATTCCGGGCGGAACACTCATCGTGGATCAGGCGGAGAAGCTGAGCCTGAAGGAAACGATTTCCCTGCTCGATGGCGCGATGCGCCATAACGTGCAGGTCCTGCTCTCCGACAGCGGGAAGCGCAGCGGGACCGGCAGCGCGCTGACGGTGCTGAAGGACAGCGGCGTGAATACGTATCGCTGGCAGGGGGGCCATCAGACCACAGCCGACATCATCAGTGAACCGGATAAAGGAGCACGCTACAGCCGGCTGGCACAGGAGTTTGCCGTCAGCGTACGTGAAGGGCAGGAAAGCGTGGCCCAAATCAGCGGGACGCGTGAACAGAGCGTACTCAACGGCCTTATCCGTGACTCCCTCAGACATGAGGGGGTGCTGGGTGAGAAAGACACGACCATTACAGCCCTGACGCCGGTGTGGCTGGACAGCAAAAGCCGGGGCGTGCGGGATTATTACCGGGAGGGGATGGTGATGGAACGCTGGGATCCGGAGAACCGGACGCACGATCGCTTTGTCATTGACCGGGTGACCGCGAGCAGCAATATGCTGACCCTGAAAGACCGGGATGGGGTCCGTCTGGATCTGAAGGTTTCCGCGGTCGACAGCCAGTGGACGCTGTTCCGGGCAGATACACTGCCGGTGGCAGAGGGGGAACGTCTGGCGGTGCTCGGGAAGATACCGGACACACGCCTGAAGGGCGGGGAAAGCATCACGGTGATGAAAGTGGAGGAAGGGCAGCTGACGGTACAGCGGCCGGGGCAGAAAACCACGCAGACCCTGGCCGTGGGCGCGGGCGTGTTTGACGGTATTAAAATCGGCCACGGCTGGGTGGAAAGTCCCGGCAGGTCGGTTAGCGAGACGGCAATGGTCTTTGCGTCGGTGACGCAGCGTGAGCTGGATAACGCCACCCTCAACCAGCTGGCGCAGAGCGGAAGTCATCTCCGGCTGTACTCGGCGCAGGATGCGGCGCGCACGACGGAGAAGCTGTCGCGGCATACCGCCTTCAGCGTGGTCTCAGAGCAGCTGAAGACCCGATCCGGCGAGACGGACCTGGATGCGGCCATTGCGCAGCAGAAGGCCGGACTGCGTACCCCGGCAGAACAGGCCATTCACCTGGCCATCCCGCTGCTTGAAAGTGAGAAACTGACCTTCTCCCGGCCCCAGCTGCTGGCGACGGCGCTGGAAACCGGGGGCGGGAAGGTTCCGATGGCGGACATCGACACGACCATTCAGGCACAAATCAGGTCGGGGCAGTTGCTGAATGTACCGGTGGCGCACGGCTACGGCAATGACCTGCTGATTTCCCGTCAGACCTGGGACGCCGAAAAAAGCATCCTGACCCACGTGCTGGAAGGTAAAGACGCGGTGGCCCCCCTGATGGACCGCGTGCCGGCCAGTCTGATGACGGACCTGACCGCCGGACAGCGGGCGGCGACCCGGATGATTCTGGAAAGCACGGACCGGTTCACGGTGGTTCAGGGGTATGCCGGGGTGGGGAAAACCACCCAGTTCCGGGCAGTCATGAGTGCCATCAGTCTGCTGCCGGAAGAGACCCGTCCGCGCGTCATCGGTCTGGCGCCGACGCATCGCGCGGTCGGGGAAATGCAGAGTGCTGGCGTGGATGCGCGCACGACGGCATCGTTCCTCCACGACACGCAGCTGCTGCAGCGCAATGGCCAGACACCCGATTTCAGCAACACCCTGTTCCTGCTCGACGAGAGCTCAATGGTGGGGCTGGCCGATATGGCAAAAGCCCACTCCCTCATCGTCGCCGGCGGTGGACGGGCGGTGTCCAGTGGGGATAACGACCAGCTGCAGCCCATCGCGCCGGGCCAGCCGTTCAGGCTGATGCAGCAGCGCAGCGCCGCCGACGTTGCCATCATGAAAGAGATTGTACGCCAGATGCCTGAGCTGCGACCGGCGGTCTACAGCCTGATTGAGCGGGATGTGCACCGCGCCCTGACCACCATCGAGCAGGTCACGCCGGAGCAGGTGCCGAGAAAAGAAGGCGCATGGGCGCCGGGCAGTTCTGTGGTGGAATTCACGCCAAAGCAGGAAAAGGCGATAGAAAAGGCGCTGAGCGAGGGGAAAACCCTGCTGGAAGGTCAGCCCGCGACGCTCTACGAGGCGCTGGTGAAGGACTATACCGGACGGACCCCGGAGGCACAGTCGCAGACGCTGGTGATCACCCATCTGAATAAGGACCGGCGGGCGCTGAACAGTCTGATCCATGACGCACGGCGGGAGAACGGGGAAACCGGCAAAGAGGAAATCACACTGCCGGTGCTGGTCACGAGTAACATCCGTGACGGTGAACTGCGCAAACTGTCGACCTGGACGGCTCACAAGGAGGCGGTGGCGCTGGTTGATAACGTATACCACCGTATCAGCAAGGTGGATAAGGATAATCAGCTGATCACCCTGACAGACAGTGAAGGAAAGGAGCGATATATCTCACCCCGGGAGGCATCGGCAGAAGGCGTCACGCTCTATCGTCAGGAAAAGATAACCGTGTCTCAGGGGGACCGAATGCGCTTCAGCAAAAGTGACCTGGAGCGCGGCTATGTGGCCAACAGTATCTGGGAGGTGCAGTCTGTTTCGGGTGACAGTGTCACGCTATCTGATGGCAAACTCACCCGTACGCTGACCCCGAAGGCGGATCAGGCGCAGCAGCATATCGACCTCGCCTACGCCATTACGGCTCACGGCGCCCAGGGGGCCAGCGAACCGTATGCCATCGCGCTGGAAGGGGTGGCCGGTGGTCGGGAACAGATGGCCAGCTTTGAGTCTGCCTATGTGGCTTTATCCCGCATGAAACAGCATGTGCAGGTATACACCGACAGCCGTGAGGGCTGGATAAAGGCCATCAAGCATTCACCTGAGAAAGCGACGGCGCACGATATTCTGGAACCCCGTAACGACCGGGCGGTGAAAAGCGCCGATCTGCTGTTCGGGCGGGCAAGGCCACTGGATGAAACCGCTGCTGGCCGGGCAGCCCTGCAGCAGTCCGGTCTGGCACAGGGAAATTCACCGGGAAAATTCATTTCTCCGGGGAAAAAGTACCCTCAGCCGCATGTGGCGCTGCCGGCATTTGATAAAAACGGGAAAGCCGCCGGTATCTGGCTCAGCCCGCTGACCGATCGGGACGGACGGCTGGAGGCTATAGGCGGAGAGGGAAGGATTATGGGCAATGAAGACGCGCGGTTCGTGGCGCTGCAGAACAGCCGCAATGGTGAAAGCCTGCTGGCCGGGAATATGGGAGAGGGGGTCAGAATGGCCCGCGACAATCCCGATACCGGGGTGGTGGTGCGGCTGGCCGGTGATGACCGTCCCTGGAACCCCGGGGCCATTACCGGCGGACGGATATGGGCTGAACCGGCGCCGGTGGCTCCGGTACCGCAGACCGGGGCTGACATTATCCTCCCGCCAGAGGTTCTGGCGCAGCGGGCGGCAGAAGAACAGCAGCGCCGGGAAATGGAAAAACAGGCGGAACAGACTGCCCGGGAAGTGGCCGGGGAGGCGCGTAAAGCCGGCGAGCCGGCGGACCGGGTGAAAGAGGTTATCGGGGACGTCATTCGCGGACTGGAGCGTGACCGGCCGGGTACGGAGAAAACGACGCTACCGGATGATCCTCAGTTCCGGCGCCAGGAGGAGGCGATTCAGCAGGTGGCCTCAGAACGTCTGCAGCGTGAGCGTCTGCAGGCTGTGGAGCGTGACATGGTTCGTGACCTTAACCGCGAGAAAACCCTCGGGGGCGACTGACGCGCCTGCGGCTTGTCTGCTCCGGCAGCCTCCCCGATTAAAATCGGGCAGTCTGCCGGAGCGCTAAAAGGAAAAAAAACATGAGAGCACAACACACATTTCCAGGCGCGACAGACAGCTGGCTTCAGCGCCTGCTGACCTGGACACCGGGACAAACGGATATGATTAAAACGGTCGCACTGGTACTGATGGTGACTGACCACACCGGCTTACTGCTGGCCGGAAACAATGAAGTGATGCGCCTGCTGGGACGTGGTTGTTTTCCGCTGTTCGGTCTGGCATGGGGAATGAATCTGGCACGGCACGCGGAAATACGCCAGTCTCAACTGAACAACCTGTGGGGCTGGGCGCTGGTCGCCCAGGTGGCGTTTATGCTCATCGGGTACCCGTGGTATACCGGGAATATTCTGTTTGCCTTTGCCGTTACGGGCCAGGTCCTGCGGTGGGTCAGCCAGCCGTCCTGGTATTACACCCTCCTGGCGGCTGGACTGCTGGTCACCTGGATACCCCTGTCAACCGGCAGCTACGGCATGGCAGGAGTGGGCATGCTCACCGCCAGCTGGCTGCTTTGTCGCGCACAGCATGCACCGGAACGGCTGGGATACGGGGTGTTGTGGGCCCTCATGGTGTTGCTGATGAATATGCATGACGTGAGTGAATCAGTGGCCGGGCTGGCGATTGCGCTGCTGACGCTGATGGTGTGCTCATCTGCCGGAGAACGTGTGAAACGCTTCTGGCCGCGGCAGTTCTTCGTGATGTTCTATGCCGTGCACCTGGCGGTACTGGGTATTGTCGTCTCAATGTGAACGCAGGAGCAGGAAAGGGCGATGTCGTTCAGGTATAGTAGCTTTTATTAACTGAACGATAGGCAATTGTTATGGCAGAAGAAAAACGCCCTGTACTGAGCCTGAAACGAAAACCGGCGGAGAACAGCACGGCCCCCGCAGAGGCAACCCCTGCTCCTGGTGTGGTGCGCCGAAAGAAGGTCGTGGTGGTCTCGTCCCCGCCGGCCTGGAAGGCAAAGAAAGCGAAACTTGAGAAGGCTAAACAAGCGGCCGAAGCCGACGCGCGCAACGCTGCGCCGGCGCCGGATAAAGCGGTAAAGACGCCACCTCCGGTGCGTTATCTTCGCCTGCTGCCGCCGGAACAGGCCATCATGACCCTGAAGGCATTCTGGCCACAGCTGTTCGACGGAAACTCACCCCGTCTGCTGGCGACGGGAATGCGCGAGCAGCTGTTTGCCGACATTGTGAACCGCGACCTGCCGCTGTCGCATAAACAGGTCATTAAGTGCCTGAAGAGTCTGACCCGGTCTGCGGGCTATCTGTCCCGGATGAAGGTGGGGGCCTCCCGCTATGATCTGCAGGGGAATGCCGTTGCGACCGTCACTGCAGAGGAAGCGCAGTACGCCAGTGAGCGCATGATGAAAGAACTCCTGCGAACTGAGCGTATGCGGAGCCAGTCTGCTGAGTAAATACAATCGAGGTGAGGATATGGATTTTGAAGCGCGGAAACAAAAGGCGCTGGCGATAATGGCCAGCCGTAAGATGTGGAAAAGCAATTATGCACCGCCTCTGATACGACTGATGTGGCGGCTGGGGATAAACATTCCCCCGCCGCCGTTTGCTCCGTTCTGGCAGGTTTTTTGCGTGATGACAAGCTCTTTCTCCGTCGGATATGGGCTGTGGATGTACTGGATGGTGTGGCGGACCTAGGGGATGCCCCCCTTGTTCGCTTGCAAAATAAATTTTATCTCGGGTGTGTTATTTGGCCTGACGATGGCACTGTTTCATCTGTGGCGACGAAAGGTGAATAAATTACCTGACTGGAAAGATTTATAACGGAATAAATATAGGCTGTCAGGTGTGGGATATTCCCGATCTGACAGAACCCACATCCTCTTAAATAACATTAACCCTGTATGGTGCGGTTATTATATGTGACTGCGTCAGTAGTGGTATTACTCCTGCCCGGAAAGGTCTTTTGTGTTTCTTATTGTCTCATAGTCAGAAAAGCATATTCAAACGAAAGAGAGGTAAAAGGGTGAAAGGCTTTGTGGCTGAGGCGTGTGTGTTGACCGGGTATGGCAGACGAGAAGAGTGACAAGCCGTTCGGTACAGTGAATGGCCGCTTCGGGACTGCCTCGTCACGGTGGTATGTGACGCTTATAAGTGCTCAGTTTTCAATTTAAACCATCCACTTTCAGCATTTAACTGATTTCAATATTTTCATTACATCACGACGTGCGATTTATGAAATGCACGGGCTTTAATATCGTGCGTTAATCATCAAATAAAAAGGAATATTACTATGTTTAAATATTTTATTCTGCGCACACAGCAGCAGCTGTTCTGTTATTTCTGCGGCATCGTGCTTGCGATGGTTCTTATGCTCCTGTTCCCTTCTGTTTTCCGGGGGAGTGGGTTTTATCTGCTTTTATCGTCTGTTGTGCTGTTCTGGGCAGGTCTTGTCCTTTATACCCGTCACATCGACCGGATGAGAAAGCCAATCAGAAGAGGGACAGAAAGATGAGGAAGACGACAGGAAAACGCATCGGGAAAGAAAGGAACATCAGGGAATAAAATACATGGCAAAGATATTAATGATGGCAGGCAGCATTATTGTTGTGCTGAGTCTGCTGGGGTTTCTGGTGCTGCTTCTGAAAGGACGCGCAGTAACGCAGACTTCCCCGGTTCTGATGTCACTGAAAGCCCTGGGTATTCGCCCCTCAGAGGCTGAGCAACGGTTGTGTCGCCAGCGGGTCTGGGTGGGTAATGACACACTGTTGACGCCACGGGAACAACATTTTTTCAGGGCATTACTGAGGCATACCAGCCGAAAGCGCTGGCTGTTGTGTCCTCAGGTCCGGGTGGCAGATATTGCCACACTCTCTCCCCATATCAGGCCACGTTCCCGGACCTGGTGGCAACTCTTCCGGATGGCATCACAGTGGCACTGCGATGTGGTCATCGTTGACATCCATACCTTCGCTATCATCGGCGCAGTTGAACTGGAAGATGCCTCACACCTGAAAAAACACCGTATCCGGCGCGATATTCTGCTGGAAGAGGTTCTGAGGCAGGCCGGTATTCCACTACTACGCGATCGGGATTCAGAGAGGCTGGTAAGAAGGGTCGGAGAGTTTCTGAAATACCGGGAAGCCGGTGCTGAAGAAAAATCCATAACCGTTATGAAATCAACGACAAAGCATAGCGAACACAAGGAGAAAGAAAAATGATTATCGCCGCCGAAGTGAAACGTGATGAACAGGGGTACTGGACACATCCTGCGCTGGTACGAAGTGGCTGTGAAACTTCCGCAGAATTAAGTTACTGGCTCAGAACCCATAAACTCCAGTGCTTTGTGATGACAATGCGCGATGAAGCGCCTGAAGCTTTCGCTGCCGGATTTACGGATGAAGCCCCGGATGCCCGTGGCTGGATACCGGAGCCACCGGATGATGATGGCTGGTTTCTGGGATCTGTCCACGATACCGGCGACGGACCCGTCTGCTACAGGTTTCGTCATACCACAAAATCCTGACGCCTCCGCATCGCGTCGTTGTCCAACCCCGGGAACGGGGAAAAGCCAGTTTCCCCGCTCCCGGCGTTTCTTAAACACCCGTTAAGGAAATACTGTGAAAAAAATGAACCGTACGCTCCGCAGATGTTGTCTGTCCGGGCTTATCAGCCTGTCTTTGTTTGCACCAGTTCCGGCCGTGTATGCCGCCAGCATCGAGACGGGGTATTCGCCGGAAGGAACGGCTCTGCAGCTGGTCCTGAAGACTATTAATTCTGCACAGCAGGAAATCCGGCTGATGGGCTATTCCTTCACCTCACCCGAAGTCGCCGGCGCGCTTGTCAGGGCAAAACAGCGTGGTCTCGATGTGAAAGTGGTTCTGGACTGGAAAGCCAATACAGGCAAGCAAAACAAGGCGAGTCTGGCGGCCATGAATCTTCTGGTCAATGCCGGTATCCCGGTTCGCACAGTGTCGCAGTACAAAATCATGCACGATAAAGTCATTATTGCTGACGGCCGTAATGTTGAAGTGGGGTCTTTTAACTACACTCGAGCCGCTGATCGGTTCAATTCAGAGAATGTGCTAGTCGTGTGGGATGAACCAGTCGTTGCTCAACGCTATCTGCAGCACTGGCAAACTCGTTGGGAGATGGGAAAAGACTGGAGTTCCTCGTATTAACCTCCTCGCTCAATAGCCTGCTCATTGCGCCAACAAGGGCAGGTTATATAACAAAAAATAACGTAACTCTCGCTGCATCCAGCGACGTGTAGTATCTTTGTTCAAGTATTCAGTTATATGCTTGAGGAGGCAGAGATGTCACAGGTCGTTAAAGGAGTTACTTCCTCATCTAAACGTCCCTATAGGAAGGGCAACCCTGTTTCTGCGGCAGAACGTCAGCAGAAAGCTGTTGCCCGAAAAAAAGCGACGCACAAAGAGGTGAGAGTATTTGTGCGGGACAAGCTTAAAAACCAGCTTCAAATCATGTGTGAGAATGAAGGAATTACTCAGGCAGCAATGATTGAGAGGCTGATTGAAAGGGAATCTGCGAAACTAGGAATCGACGTAACGACGTCACATTCTTGATCATGCCTGCTATGAGTGCTAGATTACTGAACGTTTAGAATTCTTGGCTGGCCACACCATAAGGTGGCAGGGAGCTGGTTTTGTGGATGTTTACCCGGAACCAGAAAGTAAAAACCCCGATAATCTTCTTCAATCTTGGCGGACAGAAAAGATTAACGGGGCCCTCATAAACTGCATAGAACGTGTTGCTCTATGCAGGGAGTATAGATTTATGCTCAGAAAAGTTCAAGACCTTCTGTGCTCACTCCTTCCGCGCAACATAAGCGCAGGAAGCGGTGACTGATCATAACCAACAAAGCTCACGCAAGTATGTTCAGGTAAACAATCCTGCACCTGTTTTCACGGTTCCCCTGGACTACACTCCCTGGCCTTTCTCGCTGAAACTGAGCGAAGCCAGACTGAAGTGTCTGGCCGCCAAAAACAGCGGCAGGGAGAGTGCAGATGAGTAATGCGCACAATCCGCAACACTGGAGTCAGCTGGATACGGAAGAACAGATCCGTTTCTGGCAGGGGGTAGAGGACGGCCATGTGGCATCTTTTCTGGTTTCCCCGGAGAAGAAATCTACCCGTCGCCGGCGCGGCGAGCACTCCACAAAACCCAAATGTGAAAACCCGACCTGGTTTCGACCGGAGCATTACAAAAAACTGGGTGGCCAGCTGGGGCACGCCTATAACCGTCTTGTTCAAAAAGATCGCACCACTGGTGAGGTGCGACTGCGTATGCACGTATCGCTTCATCCGCTGTACGTCAGGGAACGCCGTCGGGCTGGCCGCCGGTATGGCTTCCGGCCGGAAAAGCAACGTCTGCTGGATGCTATCTGGCCAGTGCTGATCAGTTTCTGTGATGCCGGCAAGCTGACGGTCGGTATGTGTATTTCTCGTCTGGCAAAAGAACTCAGCCAGAAAGACAGTCATGGAAAAGTTATTCCGGAAACAGAGGTAACAGTCTCACGTCTGTCCCGGTTGATTGACGAACAGGTCCGTTTTGGTGTCCTGGCTGTATCTGAAGAAAATAGCTGGGACAGGGAATCCCGTACCTGGCTTCCTAAATACGTCTATATCACCGCGTTAGGGTTTCAGATGCTGGGAGTGGATCTGGAAAAACTTGATGCGGAACAACAAAAAAAGCTCCGGCAAAGCGAAGAGCATCGTCGTCTTATCGAGGAGGGGATTCTGCGTGAAGATGAGGAGATCTCCCCGCGTGCAGCACGTGAGCGCTGGTACCGTCAAAAAACTCTCGATGCACTGAAGTTCCGTCGGCAGCGTGGCGCCGAACGTAAACGAGCTAACCGCCTGGCCAGATATTCTCGTGAGCGCCAGATTCACGAAATGTCGCTTCATATCCTGAAGACAATGCCGGCAGACGAGGCTTACTGGTGTACAACGGAGCGGCTGCAGCAGCTGGCCATTCAGAACCTGTATCAGCTGGAGCTGGCCCTGGCTCCGCCGTCCTGACGGATATCATTTAGCTATTTTTTCTATGCCCCTGCCCGGGGCTTTTGGCGTTTGTCCGGATTCATGAAATTGCCTGGTTTTTATCCATCTGACGTTCCGGCCGTCGGACCATCGCTGGTTTTAGCACGTATACCCTGTGACGTTCGCACCAGGTTTTCACTTATCCACAAAAACCCGCAAATGAATAAACAGGGAATTTAGCAAAAGGGTAACAGCAAACCTGCAAAATAGTCTTACCCCCCCTTTTTTAATCCCCTGCATTGCAAGCAGCAGGGAGATCTTTTGTCTTTGCCGGCTCTGTGAATAACTCAGTGAGGCCTTCGCTTACAGCGGCCGCAAGCGTCCGCGTCGCTCAGATAAAAGTAGCTCCCATCGCTTCGCGACGGGCCCCGGCCGGAGAAGCGCATTAGTTACAGCATTCAAAAGGAAATCCATCATAAAACCGGCGCCGGTTTGCCGGCCAGGTGCCCCTCCCCACCACTGAAAAGCGCCGCCGCCCCCGGCCGAAGGCCGGGAGTAGTGTCGCTTTTAATGATGGGTGTTGTAACTATTCTTCTTCATCGCTGTGGGTGGAGCTGCGGTCGGTTGTCTGGTACACGCTCGTAAGCGGCCCTCCGGCCCGCTAACGCGGAGATACGCCCCGACTGCGGCTGTCGCCTTGTCGGGACCACTCCGACCGCGTACAGAGGCGTCTGTGATGTTTTAAGCGGGTATGGCTTATCAGGGCGGGGGAAGGGATTGGCAGAACCTGTCAAAACAGCAGCCGGCTGCGCCGGGTAACGGCGCCATTTACCCGCGGTACTCCATTCAACTTCAGCTGGCGCCTCCATGCCGCTGACGCGGCATCCGGAAGTTTCCCATGCTGTAGACTTTAACGTCTGCTTTGTGCCAAGAACGGAAGTAGCCCACAGCACTTAGTGTTAACTAACGGGGTGCAGGTCACAGTATGTGATTATATCCAGCATGACTTGAAAAAAGGTTGAAATCACTATATATAGTAATTAACCCATTTCTACTTTGGCATATATAGTGCAAATGAACCCATTTCGTGTTTTGTGCTTAGACGGTGGTGGAATGCGTGGTGTTTATCAGGCCACGTACTTACAGACTTTTTCTCAAAGGCTAAGTCAGACAGGTTTTAAACAGTCTGACCCAGGTTCTGCCTTCGATCTACTGGTAGGTACCAGTACAGGAGGGATCGTTGCCTGCGCATTAGCCTCTGGTATTCATCTTGAGAAGGTTCTTGAGCTTTACCAGACTTACGGTAAAGATATTTTCCCACGGCAGCGACTTCGTGCCCTTCCTTTTGTAGGTAAATACGTTCGCGGGTTATGCTCAGGACTAGCTTCAGGTGACTTTGCCTTACGCAAAGTTCTTAAAGATACCTTTGGTGAAGAAACTATCGGCAAAGTTTATGAACGCCGCGGGATCGGTTTAGCCATCACTACTTTAGATTTAAATCGTCACTCCTCAACTGTATTTAAAACACCGCATATGGCTCGCCTAAATGGACGAGACAATGATCGACTACTGGTTGATGTATGTATGGCAACTAGTGCTGCACCTATCCTCCGATCAATTGCACGCCTTGAGGAGCCAGGCTCTGGCGGAGCAATCGTCGATTACATTGACGGTGGGCTCTGGGCTAATAATCCAGGTGCTGTAGGTATGATAGAAGCCCATGAAATTCTCCAGTGCAGGGGCGAGACTGAACGCCCTGTGCATTTATTCATGCTGGGCACTCTTCCTGTCCAGGGAGGTGAGGAACTTGCCAGTAGCAGTATGCTGCACCGTGGTGCTTTGGGATGGTCTGCCGGCCTCAAAGCAATCACTGCGAGTATGAATGCCCAGGCGGTTGCTTGCGATTATATGGCTCGGAAAATTGCCGAGTTGAGAGGCAATGGCAGTTTTGCATACAGAATGCCAGCTCAGTGCCCCTCTGGGGAGCTACACAAATACCTCGAAAATATGGATGACGCACGCCCAAGAGTACTAAATGCATTAGCCCGGCAGGCAGTGTCCGACGTTGATCACGCATGGGCTCTGGCCGAATCGAATAATCACATGAAAGAATTTCGAACCGCCCTGTCGATTAAATCTAAATCTCTGGGAGATCAGCATGACGTTAATTAACTGCAATAAAGAAATGAAAGGGTATCATTCAGAAAAAGTAACTCTGTCAAATACCGACCAGTCTGAAATGCGTGACCGTCGTGATAATGGAAGAAAACGGCTCGAAAATGGCCTGATTCGCTTATCCCATCCATTGCCAAAAGACTTTAGCTCTCAAGGTTCTTATGCAATGCGCACCATGGTGCAGGACGATTTATGTGATTACGACATCGATGACGGAATTTATTTCAACAAAGAAGACCTTAAAGATGGAGACGGTAATTATCTTGGTGCGCAGGATGCACGAAAGCTAGTTCGAAAAGCGTTGAAAGACGACAGGCTGGCCTATGATGCCGTTGTCAAGACAAATTGCGTCCGCCAACTCTACCCTGATGGTTATCACATCGATATCCCAGTATACCGTTCATTTATCACAAAGGACTTTTGGGGTAACGAAACAACTGAATATGAGCTCGCCAGTGGCGATGAGTGGACTAAATCTGATGCCCGTAAGGTTACACGGTGGTATAACAATGCTGTTGCTTCAGAGCTTAAAACTGGTCAGGCTGATACCAGCCAACTTCGCCGTGTTACAAAGCTGACCAAGAAAATGGCTCGCTCCCGTACCTCATGGAAAAAGAAAACCACAAGCGGTATTTGTATTTCGAAATTAGTTGTAGATCATTTTGTTTGTCAGGCTGGCCGAGATGATGATGCTTTACGTGAAACGTGGAAGGTCATCAAATCTCGGCTGACATATAGCCAGCGCATAGAGCATCCAGTGTTTGCAGATAAGAATCTTGCAGAAGAAAATGATGAGGCCGTTATTTTCTTTCAAGAATGCCTAACTGAGGCGCTAAATGCACTTGAAGTGCTTGAAGAGTATAATTGCACTCGTGAAAAAGCCGCGCTTGCCTGGGATAATGTTTTCAACACTGATTATTTCAGTACAGAAATCGCTCAGGACACCAACATGTCCAAATCTCTCATGCGCCCAGCTGTCAGCGCATCGGCATATCTATCCTTCCCCGCTCACCCCGTCACACCTAATAAATCAGCGGGGTTTGCATGATGAGTTGGTTACTGGAGAATCCTGCGCGCTTTTTGCATGAGCAGAAGGAGCTCAAACGCCTTGAGAGTGAGCATGAATGGCTAAATATGGCTCTGCGCTTTCAAAGTGATGGTAAGTTGTCAGTGGAAATAAATATGACTATTCATGGTCGTATTTATGAAGGGAAGATGACTTATCCTGATTCGTTTCCAGATTCTCCACCCTATATTCGTCCCAGAGACCGTTCCGAAAGGTGGTCAAACCACCAATATGGTGAAGGGGGGTCACTGTGTCTGCAATGGCGAGCTGATAACTGGCAGCCTGACATAACCGGGGCGGATATGGTACTCAGTGCATTTGAGTTACTGAATACAGAGCAGCATCCCGAACTACCAAATTCAGTCCCTTCAGCACATCGTTTAACAGAAGGCCAGATTTTGCGGGGTTCGATCCGGCGCTTAATACTAACCACCGATATCATGGAAGCTTGGAATAATCTCCCCCCTCTATCCAGCGCCAGTTTAAAAACAGCTACCCTGTTCAGTTCTGACAAGGCTGTAACATTCATCACTCAGATTTCCGATGTAGATAATAATTTAAAAAACGTCGAAGACGTTCCACAAAGTCTTGGATCACTCACTTACTTACTTTCACTATCCGGAGAAGGATGGGTGTTCAAAAGTGAAGGATTTGACTTGAAATTGAAAATTAAATCTGCAGAAGATTTAATTCAGGCGATAACAAATGAGGGCTTTGATACAGTAGACATTCTGGTTCAGGAAGATAATAAGTACAAGGCCAGAACGATAGTGTTACTAGGTCGAGATGGCTTGTCATTGAGAACTTTTTACCTTAACCCTGGTGATGAACCCACCATACACGAATTCAGTATTATTTGGCCTTCATCCACAGAGCTTAGGTTATCAAAGGAATCACAACGGCTGACGAAGATCAGAATCGGAATAATTGGCCTAGGCTCAATGGGTAGTAAAATCGCAACATCGCTTGCCCGGTCAGGAATAAAGCGATTTTTGTTAGTTGATGATGATTACCTAGCTACCAGCAATATAGTGCGTCACGAGCTGTACTGGAATCATGTTGGCAAACATAAAGTTGAGGGCGTAAAAAGTGCACTTTCACTGATTTCTGCGGGTATTGAAGTAGATGAAAGTATTATTCGTCTGGCGGGACAAGAATCCTCGGTATTTATGGCTTCTATCCTTAATGACCTTTCAAAATGCGATCTGCTTATTGACGCAACAGCAAACCCCGAGGTTTTTCTTCAGTTATCCGCTCTTGCGAAACGCTATAAGATACCGCTGTGTTGGGGGGAAATCTTTGCAGGAGGGTACGGGGGAATGATTGCTCGTTCCCGCCCGGGTTATGACCCAAACCCTTTGGCCGTTCGCGACGCATTTTATAGTCATCTTTCAACTCTTCCTAAAGCGCCTTTTGATAGCGCCCAAAATTACGATGGCAGTGAAGAACAGCCTCTGACCGCATATGACAGTGATGTTGGATTTATCGCTACAGCACTAACCAGGCTTGCTATTGATACAGCATTATCAAGAGATCCCAGCGTATTCCCTTACTCTCTATATTTACTCGGCATGCGTTGTGAGTGGATTTTTGAGCAACCTTTTGACACGCATCCAGTCCATGTGTCTGGAGCTGGATGGGATACCGATGACACAAGCGTCAGTGAGGAGGATCGTTTAGCTGCCCTACAAGCGATACTGCAAATTTATGAAGGAGAGGAACGTGCTGAACCTGATACTTCCGGCTGAACAACAGGCAGTTATAATGGACGCTCTATCTAAAGCCGGGCGCCGCGAAATTGGTGGGGTTTTAATGGGGGAACATATTGGACCTAATGAATTTATAGTACGTGAAATGACAGTACATCGTTGTGGTGCATTTGCCTACTTTGTCAGACGGCTTGATGAAGCAATCAGTGGGTTCAGTAAATTTTTTAACGAAACAGGCCATAATTATCAGATATTTAACTATATCGGTGAATGGCACTCCCACCCGTCTTTTGAACCGTACCCCAGCAGTAAGGACGACAGATCCATGCTTCAAATTGTTCAGGATAAAAAAGTTGGGGCAAACTTCGCGGTCCTTGTTATTGTCAAATCAGGTTCGAAAGGTGAGCTAATTATAACTGCTCACACCTATCTCCCAAATGGAACGAAAAGCGAATCAGAAATAACTTTGTTATGACCCTAGCCCCGAATATACTCCAGTCATAATCAGGAATAACCGGCTTCTGACCCTGGCCTAAATTCAGTGCAGTGCTAAATCAGAGATCTTCGTCTTTCCGGAGAGTTCGGATGAATTCAGCCGGAGTCATGTCATTTAATGATGAATGCGTTCTCTCATGATTATATTCCCTGCGCCAGTTGTCGAGTTTGTCATGCGCATCTTCCAGTGACAGGAACCAGTGAATGTTCAGACATTCGTCCCGCAGGCTGCCGTTAAATGACTCAATAAACGGGTTATCGGTCAGTTTCCCGGGACGGGAGAAGTCCATCGTGACACCTTGCTCATACGCTCATTTATCCAGGCTTTTCGAGATGAACTCGCTGCCGTTATCCGTCTGGATACGTACCGGCAGGCGTTTATCCAGCACCCGTAATGCTTCCACTATGCTGACCACATCCTCGCCTTTCAGCGATTTTCCAACATGGATTGCCACACACTCCCGACTAAAATTATCCACTACAGTCAGCGCCCGGAAACGTCGTCCATTAAACAGATTATCCGACACGAAATCCATACTCCAGCACTGATCGACACCGGTCAGGACCGGACGTTGCTGACGATGTGCTGCACTGACATGCCCGCAGGGGCGCTTTTTTGCGCAGGTTGAGGCCTTCCAGACAGTAAATCCGGTGTGTTTTCTTGTGGTTAACAGGTCAGCCTTCCCGCCGCAGCTGAATATGAATACGCGGGCAACCTTAGCGGATCCGGGTTTCCGCTATTTCCCGGATACGCAGGGTTATCGCCCGATCATCCCACCAGCTCTGCCAGTGGTAAACGGTTCTTAGCTTTTGGTTAAAATCACAAGAAGAGTTTATGAAAACATACCATTGAAATGACTGTTTTTTTTTAGGATAATAAATAAAAAATGGTGAATTTATGGACATAATTCAAGAGTTAACGAAAGCTGGTATTACAGTTGCCACAACTCAATTGTTCAACAGAGTGTTTGCACTCTGGGACAGAACAAATCTGAACGCTCGCAGATTAGTAAGAGAGTTAAATAGTAGAGCATATATTAACTATCTTGAAAAACATGTTTCACGGGTAGTTAGTTTAAGAACTATTCACAGTTCAGAATATGATGTACAGCTGAAGGATATGTATCATCCTTTAAGAATTCGAGGTGTTATACCTAACTCTTCTTCACAATTAGTGAAAGATGGATTTTACATAGAGAATGAAAAAATAACTAATATTATTGGAATAGCTGGTCAAGGTAAGAGTACAATTTTACGAAAAATATTTGTTGAACAAATATTTAATGGGAACAAAATTCCATTTTTTATAGAACTTCGTAAAGTTAGTGATGAAGGTATACGTAAATCACTTCAAAATATACTAGTAAACTTAAGTTTAAAACCATCGGATATTGAAGTTGAAGAACTTCTTGCAAGTAACAAAATTATACTGATGTTAGATGGCTTTGACGAAATTAATTCTGAAAGAAAAAACACAATTCTCCACGAAATTGTCAGACTGAATTTAACGTACAACTTACAAATAATAACCACAACGAGACCTGGGACCGCAATATGCAGCGAGCCATCAATTGTTAATTTTAAAGTCCAGTTGCTTGTTGAAGACGATATTCTTTCTATCATTGAGAAGTTAAACTCAAATAATGACAGTATAGATATAGAGCAACTCCCAAAAATAAAGGAAACAATACGAAATAATAAAAACTTAGTATCGGTGATGACATCACCAATATTGGTTACCTTGTTTCACGTTTGCTATCCTTATATGGATATAATACCAAACAACACTGTTGAGTTTTATTCAAACCTATTCATGACTTTATATTTAAGACATGATAAGGTAAAGAATTTCGACCGCGAAAAATCATCGTCATTGAGTCACAATGACGCTTACGATTGCTTCTGCGCTCTATGCTTTTATTCAATTTTCAAAAATAGTTACGATTTTACTGAGCAAACTTTAATTGAATTCACTAAAGCATCAATGCAGTTGAAAGGTAAACATGACAATTGTGGCCCCGAAAATTTAGCTGTCGACTTTGTTGATGTTACGTGCCTTATACAGAGAGAGGGCTACAATAAATATATTTTTATTCATAAGTCAATTCAGGAATATCATGCCGCTGAATTCATAAGAAATATATCCTCTGATAAAAAACCCAAGTTTTATAATCTCATAATGGAAGACATAAAACAAAACAATTATAGATATCATAATACAATCTCATTCCTACAAGAAACAGATGAGATAGACTGTAAAAAAAATCTTGTAATACCTTTGTGTGAACATTATAAGATCCATAAGTGGAATGATATGGAAATAGTTGATTACAAGGATTTGTTTAGGGAGTTTTTTGTGGATTCTACTGCTCAAGTTGTAATAAATAACGGAAATTATAGTGTCCAGGCACTTAATTACTCAACGACTTTCATGAGCTGGATAGCTTTTTTCGAAAATGAAATGTATTATGATTTGTACAATATTGTAACTAATATTTTATTTTCACATGAAAATTCCAGATCCCTCCCAGAGGAAATATTTACAGTAACCAAAGATGGTATAAGTCAAATCAGCTTAATTCTTTTAATTAATAGGATGGATTTATTTGATATTGCGCTTGATGCTTTCATAAAACAAGTTCGTGAGATTTATCAGCATTTATATGTCAATTCGTCCGTAACTATCAAAAATGAAACTGAAAGTATAAATGAATTTTTTGACTTGTAATAAATGATATTTTTAATAGAAGAAGGCAGTGCTTTGGGGCGTGCCTTTTAAGCCAGTATAGCGAAGTGCACAAGTCTTTGAGGCAGTGAAACCGGACTCACTCATGCGAATAGTAGGTGCAATGAGTCCGGTGAAGTACTGGCAGCATCTTGGGATCACAACATAACAGTCCAGGAAAACATCCGCAGCCCCTTAGGGACAATAATCTATGTTGCTAAGCAAGACGGAATGATCATCAACCTTAGGGAGTTTTCGAGCAGCAAGGATAAAACGAAAGCTAGATGGACGATAGATATCATCAATAATGAACAAGTTAGTAACCTGCAAGGTAAGTCAAAAAAACCTATCGAGATTAAGTTTAGGTGATATTTATGAAAGCGACATGCAAAGAATTACTTGAATATAAAGAAAATTTAGAAGGGTGTTCTATCAGTACAGTATGGTACGTGACACCTCCAGAAAGATTCAGTGAAAAAGATTTCAATTTTAATCAGAGAAAAGAATTTTTCCTTCATCTGCTACGTATGCTTTTAGAAACAGGCAAGATCAGGCTAGGTAAGCATGGTGAATTTTTGCAGGGTAGTGTTGATGAACTAATCAGCCGTTATGATGCGGCTTTCCCGAAAACAGAAGGAGAGTGGGAAACTAGAGGTGAGCATCTATGGTTCTACGAAGATGATTGCCCCGGTGGTATCGTCTGGATCCATGACAGCGGCTATGAGGATTGGACCTGACTACGGTTCTGTACTGGGGGCTTACCAGCTTGCAGGGGATCGCCCTCTTGCCGCATTCTTTATCGTGGCCGTAATTCCCGGTAGCAGCTCCAGCAGGATGGCCCCTAGCCGTTCTGCTGTTGCGGAGGTTGCTTCAAGTTTACTTAGTCTCAGTCGGAGATCAGGCTCGAATACCTGCCACATACCTTCACTGACGGTAAGAAATGGCCTTTATGCATCCCCGGCGGTGAAAGTAATGGAAGGTACGCTTCCTTTTATGATGCTGGTACCGAAGAATTTCTCATAGCGTCGGGCATCGGATTCGGGAAGACTGTCTGACAGTACCACACGATGTGCGCGGACAGGCTCGCGGGTTGCGAGTCTGGCAAACTGACCTGCTCCCCGTTGATTAATACACCGCGATGTTAGTAATGTCTTCATAAGCCACATGAGGACATCCCCATGAAGAAGCGATTTTCCGACGAACAGATCATCAGTATTCTCCGCGAGGCTGAAGCCGGGGTTTCGGCCCGGGAACTCTGCCGCAAGCATGCCATTTCAGACGCCACCTTCTACACCTGGCGTAAGAAGTTCGGTGGCATGGAAGTCCCCGAAGTGAAGCGGCTCAAGTCACTTGAAGAGGAGAACGCTCGTCTCAAGAAGCTACTCGCTGAAGCCATGCTGGATAAGGAGGCGCTTCAGGTGGCCCTGGGCCGAAAGTTTTGACGACAGACCAGAAGCGGGAAGCCGTGGAAGTCATGTGTGAGACAACGGGTCTGTCGCAACGCCGTGCCTGCAGGCTGGCTGGTCTGTCACTTTCAACCTGCCGTTATTCGGCTCAGCGTCCGGCTGCTGACGCACAACTGTCTCTACGCATCACAGAGCTGGCACTTGAACGCCGCCGGTTTGGTTACCGGCGCATCTGGCAGTTATTGCGCCGGGAGGGCCTTCACGTCAACCACAAGTGCGTTTACCGCATCTATCACCTTAACGGTCTGGGTGTAAAACGCAGGCGCCGCCGTAAGGGTCTGGCGACTGAACGGCTTCCGCTTCTTCGCCCGGATGCGCCGAACCTGACATGGTCGATGGATTTTGTCATGGATGCTCTTGCCAGCGGCCGCCGGATTAAGTGCCTGACCTGTGTGGATGATTTCACGAAGGAGTGTCTGACGATCACCGCCGCTTTCGGGATTTCAGGTATTCAGGTCGCGCGTATTCTGGACAGCATTGCGCTGTTTCGTGGATATCCTGAGACGATAAGAACCGATCAGGGCCCGGAATTTACCTGCCGCGCGCTGGATCAATGGGCCTTTGAACATAGTGTTGAGTTGCGCTTAATCCAGCCGGGCAAGCCAACTCAGAACGGATTTATTGAGAGTTTCAACGGTCGCTTTCGGGATGAATGCCTGAATGAGCACTGGTTCAGCGATGTTCTTCATGCCCGGAAAATCATTAATGACTGGCGGCAGGATTATAACGAGTGTCGACCTCATTCATCGCTGAATTACCAGACGCCATCTGAATTTGCAGCAGGCTGGCGAAACGGGAAGCATGAAGAAAAATCAACCGACATTACTAACTGAAGGTTGTATCTAATACTGGGGGCAGGTCAAAACCACAAAAAAGGGCGATTTCCGCGATTTGTAGTGACAGCGGAGCCTCGGGCTGAAGCGTCAGCCAGCGAGGAGATACCGTCAAATCTCCCTCTCGTCCAACATCCAGTATTAGTTCCATTGGACAGACAAGCTTTTTGTACGTGGCGAGACGCTGTGCAGCCAGTATACCCCGTATAAGGTTAGGACTGCAAAGGGCGGCAAAAAGTGGTGGGCTGAAAGTTTGGGTCGTCAGGGTTTCGATAACACGTAAGGGAGACATCGCGTCATCTGACTCAATTTCCAGCGCGCGCCAGAAGCTGAAATAGTCGTGTGCAGAAATAAAGACAATAAGTGGGATGCTGTGGTCGCCCTCATTATCTGTTGAATTCAAAAATCAGATTTCCCTCATCCCGGAGTTGCCTATAACATCCATCCTTGCCCTTCCGGCTGACCTTAAGGGAAGGGGGGAGGGTGGCAGAATTTATAGCCAGGTAACCGGCTACGCCGGGCTTTCGGCGCCATTTGACTCCACAGATACATGCAGCTTCATCTGGCGCCTCCATGCCGCTAACGCGGCATCCGATGCTGTAGTCTTTAATGTCTGCTTTGTGCCAAAAGCGGAAGTTTAATTGTTCTGACCAGCTCTCAAATCGCGGTCAGATTTTGACGACCGTTTCAGATGCTTCTCAGCAAACCTTTGTTCAACGACAACAGCGACTTCTTAATTTCGTTATCGCCGATGTGAATGCTAAAATTCCTAAAAGTTTCACTATTGCCAAAGCATCCATTTATGAAGAACGCTGATTTTAAACGCCCGCAACTGACGCTGCCGAACGGCGCAGACAAGCTACTGCTGCACTCGTGCTGTGCGCCCTGTTCGGGGGAAGTCATGGAGGCGATTCAGGCCTCGGGCATTGATTACACAATTTTCTTTTATAATCCTAATATTCATCCGCAAAAGGAGTACCTCATCCGTAAGGAGGAGAATATCCGTTTTGCCGAAAAACACGGCGTGCCTTTTGTTGATGCGGATTACGACACCGACAACTGGTTCGAGCGTGCGAAAGGGATGGAGTGGGAGCCTGAGCGCGGTGTTCGGTGTACCATGTGCTTTGATATGCGCTTTGAACGCACCGCGCTGTATGCCGCGGAACATGGGTTCAGCGTGATCAGCAGCTCACTCGGGATTTCCCGCTGGAAGAATATGCAGCAGATTAACGACTGCGGACAACGCGCTGCTGCGCATTATCCGGGAATGGCATACTGGGATTACAACTGGCGTAAGCAGGTCGGGTCATCGCGCATGATTGAGATCAGCAAACGCGAGCAGTTTTACCAGCAGGAGTATTGTGGCTGTGTCTATTCACTGCGTGATACCAATATGCACCGTAAATCGCAGGGCAGGCCGCTCATCAAACTCGGTAAACTTTACTACGGTAAGGAAGGCGAAGAACAGTAATACCAGAAGCCCACATTCGCATGTGGGCTTCTGTAAGCATTGACACAACCACGGCGTTTATCCCATATGTTGCATTCATTCTTGTAACGTAAGGACACTGACACTAAATAAAAGCCAGCACCATCTTCGAAACCATGACTGCTATTCTCTCACAGCGGACTTTTAGCCCAGTTAACGTGTCCGCTGCGTGCCAGGAGCAGACGTTCAGCTGTTTATTTTTTGGCATGAAACTGCGCGCTCTTTGGACGTTCAGATTATTTTGTCCAGTTTTAATTAATCCATCCAGTTTCTACGCTTTTTTGCTCTGGAGGCGTCTAGAAGGAAGTACGGGAATATTTCGTGAAAGTATGGAACTTGCGGTTCATTGATACCATTTTGAATCTCTCTGAGTTCCACAGCATCCCTGAGAGATACCAATAAAAAATAGTACGGCTGCAACATACATATTATTTCAGACGCAATGCAGGGTGAAACTTTTATAATTTTCCAGTTTAGCATACGCTGATCAATATGAGTCATAATATGTCCGTCTAGTCCAAAATCATAGGTGTATCCATAAAGCCTATTTTTATCAGCCCATTCAATAATTTCAGTTTGAAGTTTTTCCCTCTTGTTTGCTGATATGTGTTTCCAGTAGCAGGCATTGAGTATCTCGTTCCACTGTTCAAGCGGATTATTTATCTTTTTTTTATCTTCAACAATCGTGTTAAGGTTGTAGTATCTGGTTTCCTTACCAAACTCTGATAGCATTGTCAGAATTAATTCCTGCTCATCGTTGAGTTTCCATTCATTGTTGTTTCTATTATTATAATTTTCAGCAATAGCCACGGCCGTCTCATGTAAGGCCAATATATCATGACCTTTCTCCCTCAGTTGCTTATATGATGGTTTATGAAATTCATTTTCAATCATAAACTGCACTACATATATAATTTTAAAGAATCGCTCCAGCCCCGTTGATAGTTGGAAGAAAGCGTTATAAAAGCTTCCTTTATCGTGATACTTGCACTTATTTAGAGCCGTTAATCCTCCACGTAGCGAAGCGCTTGCCAGTAATGCCTCTGTTGTGAATTGCTGGAAGGATGCACCAAGCATATAAACTCCTGTTAAGTTTTAAATCAGTAAAATCTAGTCTAAATCTTTTCAAGCTTCTAAAAATCAGTAAGATAGGTAGTTACATTCACCAAACTTTCTGAGAGACATAAATGATTAACGATAATGATGTTAAAGTCTTTGCAAAAGAAAAGGAAGAAATGCTGATCAGCAAGCTTTCTTCTGGCAGAGAGCATTCTCCGTCGAGTGCAGATACAAGGCAAAGAAACGAATTTGAGCGAGACTATGCGCGCATTCTTTACTCTTCTTCGTTCCGGCGGTTACAGGGAAAGATGCAGCTGTTTGAAGTCGATCCTCAAAAATTTAACCGTAACAGACTGACTCATAGCCTGGAAGTCGCCCAGATTGCCCGAAGCATCGCATCCGAACTTGAACTTGAACATCACGTTGTAGCCGAACTGGCTGCGCTTGCGCACGATATTGGCAACCCTCCGTTCGGCCACTCCGGCGAAAAACAACTTAACAAGATTGCTAAGGACTTCGGCGGCTACGAGGGCAATGCGCAGGCACTCAGAATACTCAGAAGTCTTGAGATAAAGCATCCATATTGCCCCGGCCTCAACCTCACCCACCGCGCCATTCTCTCTGTGGTTAAATATCCCTTTAAAAATGAAAATGGCAACAAAAAATTTCTTTATGATAATGACTACAAATACTTCACAGACTTAGTAAATAAATATGAATTAGATTTGCAGCCAGGTGAAAAAACTATTGATGCGCAGATAATGGATCTGTCAGACGAAATTGCATATGCCGCGCATGACCTTGAAGATGCACTAAGCCGTAGTATGGTCAGCATTGAGGATATCGTTTATGAGTTTGGAAGATCCGATTACAAAGATTCAATTGGTTCATTAAATGAAATCATTGAAAAATCAAAAGCCACAGCTTCGAAAGCATTCAGACTAAATTCATCCGAAGAGTTCGCCATTATATTCAGAAAAGAATTGACATCCAATATTGTTAATGTGCTTGTTAATGATATTACTGTCACTCAGGGTGAAAATAGCTTCAGGCAACTTGGGTTTGGCACTAAAGAAAATCTGTCTTCCGGTCTTAAAGATATCGTATTTAAAGTCATCATGCGCAAAAGAGACATTAAAAGCTATGAGCACAAAGGGAACATGATTATCACAGATTTATTTAATTTCTATAATTCTGACAATAACATAGAATTTATATCACCCCAACTGTATCGGACGCTTCCGGAAGAAAAAATTAACAATGAAATAAATCCTCTTTATCAAAAAGATAAAGAACGGGCAATTGTCGACTACATCTCTGGCATGATGGACACGTTTGCCATCCGCGAGTGGGAAACGCATTGCAGAAAATGACCTGACTGACATGCAGATCAACAGCAGATTCAGCTCCACTCTTTTCACTGGACAGAACAGTGATTCTGTCCATTACCCACGTCCTTATCCCCCCGCTTCTGTGGATAAACCACATCTGGTGCGCCTGTGCCAGCCTCTGCCGTGTTAATTGCACTCGCTCCGTGCAAATCGTGTTTTTCAACCTGGACGAAAGAGCACATTCGGAAATAATGTCCAGTGACAAAGTCAGTCAGATCGGAATTAATCATCTTTACTTTACTGGGCACTGTTGCAAAGTTAGCGATGAGGCAGCCTTTTGTCTTATTCAAAGGCCTTACATTTCAAAAACTCTGCTTACCAGGCGCATTTCGCCCAGGGGATCACCATAATAAAATGCTGAGGCCTGGCCTTTGCGTAGTGCACGCATCACCTCAATACCTTTGATGGTAGCGTAAGCCGTCTTCATGGATTTAAATCCCAGCGTGGCGCCGATTATCCGTTTCAGTTTGCCATGATCGCATTCAATCACGTTGTTCCGGTACTTAATCTGTCGGTGTTCAACGTCAGACGGGCACCGGCCTTCGCGTTTGAGCAGAGCAAGCGCGCGACCATAGGCGGGCGCTTTATCCGTGTTGATGAATCGCGGGATCTGCCACTTCTTCACGTTGTTGAGGATTTTACCCAGAAACCGGTATGCAGCTTTGCTGTTACGACGGGAGGAGAGATAAAAATCGACAGTGCGGCCCCGGCTGTCGACGGCCCGGTACAGATACGCCCAGCGGCCATTGACCTTCACGTAGGTTTCATCCATGTGCCACGGGCAAAGATCGGAAGGGTTACGCCAGTACCAGCGCAGCCGTTTTTCCATTTCAGGCGCATAACGCTGAACCCAGCGGTAAATCGTGGAGTGATCGACATTCACTCCGCGTTCAGCCAGCATCTCCTGCAGCTCACGGTAACTGATGCCGTATTTGCAGTACCAGCGTACGGCCCACAGAATGATGTCACGCTGAAAATGCCGGCCTTTGAATGGGTTCATGTGCAGCTCCATCAGCAAAAGGGGATGATAAGTTTATCACCACCGACTATTTGCAACAGTGCCCTTTATCCGTGTTGATGAATCGTGGGATCTGCCACTTCTTCACGTTGTTGAGGATTTTACCCAGAAACCGGTATGCAGCTTTGCTGTTACGACGGGAGGAGAGATAAAAATCGACAGTGCGGCCCCGGCTGTCGACGGCCCGGTACAGATACGCCCAGCGGCCATTGACCTTCACGTAGGTTTCATCCATGTGCCACGGGCAAAGATCGGAAGGGTTACGCCAGTACCAGCGCAGCCGTTTTTCCATTTCAGGCGCATAACGCTGAACCCAGCGGTAAATCGTGGAGTGATCGACATTCACTCCGCGTTCAGCCAGCATCTCCTGCAGCTCACGGTAACTGATGCCGTATTTGCAGTACCAGCGTACGGCCCACAGAATGATGTCACGCTGAAAATGCCGGCCTTTGAATGGGTTCATGTGCAGCTCCATCAGCAAAAGGGGATGATAAGTTTATCACCACCGACTATTTGCAACAGTGCCCTTCGGCTTCCCGCAAAGCCATGCTGCCGGTACTTGAGCAATATAACGGCATGCTCTATTACCCAACCTTTTACGAAGGGCTTGAGCAATCGCCAAACGTTATTTATACCGGACAGGAAGCTACTCAACAGATAATCTCCGGCATTGATTGGGTAGTTAAAAATAAACATGCAAAAACCTTCTACCTGCTTGGCTCTGATTATATTTGGCCGCGTACTGCAAACAAAATCGCCCGTCACCATATTGAAAAGCTGGGGCTGAAAGTCGTTGGCGAAGATTATTACCCACTCGGTAATACGCAGTTCAATTCGGTTATTAACAAAATAAAACTCAAAAAGCCTGATGTTATCTATGCCATTGTTGTCGGCGGTTCGAATGTGGCCTTCTATAAGCAATTGAAGGCGGCGGGGATCGATATGACGCAGGAGAAACCGCTGCTGCTGACCATCTCCGTCACGGAAGATGAGATCCGCGGTATTGGCGGCGAAAATATCGTCGGCGCCTATGCCTCGATGAAGTATTTCCAGAGTATGGATAATCCGGAAAATAAAAGCTTTGTCGCCGCATTTAAAAAGCGCTGGGGTAATGACATGGTTATCGGCGATGTCACTCAGGCGGCCTATCTTGGCCCATGGTTATGGAAAGCGGCGGTTGAGAAAGCTGGCTCGTTCGACGTGGACAAAATTCGTAAGGCCTCGCCCGGTATTGAGTTCAAAGATGCGCCGGAAGGGTATGTACGCATCCATGATAACCATCATCTGTGGTCCAAAACGGTTATCGGTCGCGCTCGTGCGGATGGGCAGTACGACGTGATTTATCAGACGCCAGAACTTATCGAACCGAACCCATTCCCGAAAGACTAACCGACGCTTCCCCCCATATAGCGTGGGGGGGCTTTGACTTCACCGAGGATACTTCCATGTTCAGCGATTATAACTTCGCCGATTTGGCTTCCATTTTTGTCATGCAGGGGTTTTCGGGGCTCAGCCTGTTCGCCGTGTTTGTTCTGATGTCGCTTGGACTCGCTATTATTTTTGGCCAGATGGGCGTGATTAATATGGCTCATGGCGAGTTCATGATCCTGGGTGCTTATGTCACATGGTTGACCGGTAAGTTTTTCAGCGCTTATCTGCCTTCAATCTTCGGCATCTACTTCTTTGTTGCCATTGCCCTTGCTTTCCTGTGTACCGCCTTGCTGGGTACGCTCGTTGAGAAAATCCTGATACGGCATCTGTATAAACGCCCCCTCGACACGCTGCTGGCGACATGGGGTCTGAGCCTGATTCTACAGCAGTGCTATCGTTCGCTATTTGGTCCCCGCGAAGTCGGCGTTGACTTACCTTCATGGCTAATGGGGTCGTATCAGTTTGCCGACAATATTGATATTCCTGTTAATGGGGTATTTGTTCTGCTGCTGACCGTAGTTATTACCGCTTTTACGGCCTGGCTGATTTATTTCTCCGCCTGGGGAATAAAAGTCCGCGCGGTGGTACTTAACCGCCAGATGGCCAGCGCGGTGGGTATTAATACGGCTCAGGTCGATAGTCGAACCTTCGCACTTGGGTGCGGCATCGCCGGGATCGCCGGAAGCGCCTTTACCATGATCGGCTCAACAGGTCCAACGGCTGGCCAGCAGTATATCGTTGACACCTTCCTGGTGGTGGTGTTTGGCGGCGCGCAAAGTTTGCTCGGCACGCTCGCCTCCGCATTTGCCATTTCACAATCGCAATCCACGCTGGAGTTTTTCCTGAGCGGTTCAATGGCGAAGGTGATTACGCTACTGATCGTGGTCGGCATTCTGCTATTGCGTCCGCAAGGTCTTTTCGCCAACCGGGTCCGCCGCTAGGAGTTTATGATGAAACGCATGCAAAATTATCCGCTACTGGGTATTGCCCTGGTGATAGGCCTTATTTTTATCGTCATGCCGCTAACCCTGGATCTTTTCCGTTTAAACCTGATCGGTAAATACCTGACTTATGCATTTGTTGCCGTCGGGCTGGTACTTTGTTGGGGCTACAGCGGTATTCTGAGCCTGGGGCAGGGCATCTTTTTTGGCCTCGGCGGTTATTGTATGGCCATGTTTCTCAAGCTGGAAGCTTCCTCGCCAGCGGAAACAAAAATGCAAACCACCCCGGGCATCCCGGATTTTATGGACTGGAATCAGCTAACCGCTTTGCCCTCGTTCTGGCAGCCATTCCATTCTTTTAGTCTGACAATTCTGGCTATTTTAATCGTGCCCACTATTTGCGCATGGATTCTCGGCAGCGCAATGTTTAAACGCCGCGTTGGCGGGGTGTACTTCGCTATTATCACCCAGGCTATCTCCGCGATCCTGACGATTCTTATTATCGGACAACAGGGTTACACCGGGGGAATTAACGGCATCACGGATTTACGCACGCTTTTAGGTTGGGATATCCGTACTGATTCTGCACGCTATATCCTCTACTTTATTAATGCTGTTTTACTGATGCTGGTTGTGAGCGCGGGCTATTTTATTGTGAATAGCAAGCTCGGCCGACTGATGGTTGCCATTCGCGATAAGGAAGACCGCGTTCGTTTCTCTGGTTATGATGTCGCGAATATCAAAACGGTGGTTTTCTGCATTAGCGCTCTGTTTTCGGCGATCGGTGGCGCGATGTTCACTCTGCAAGTAGGGTTCATGTCGCCAGGGTTTATTGGCACTGTTGCTTCAATTGAAATGGTCGTTTTCTGTGCCGTGGGCGGGCGAGGTTCTTTGCTGGGGGCAGTATATGGCGCCCTTATCGTCAATGCCGCCAAGAGCAGTATTTCCGAGTCTTTTCCTGAACTCTGGACGATTGCCATGGGCCTGCTCTTTATTGCCGTCGTGCTGATTTTCCCGAAAGGACTGGCAGGGCTTTATCAGCAATATATTCACCCGATCGTGATGTCGCTGCTGCGCAAAAAGAGTATGACCAAACCCAGAGTAAACACCGGAGTGCTGAAATGAAAAATCCGATAAAAGAAATAATTTTAGCGGTAGAGGGATTAACCGTTTCATTTAATGGCTTCAAAGCCGTCGATGATTTTTCAATGTACATCGATGAGGGGCAGATTTACGTTATTATTGGCCCAAATGGCGCGGGTAAGACAACAGTGCTTGATCTCATTTGCGGGAAAACAAAGCTAACCAGCGGCAGCATCAAATTTCGCAATAAGGAACTGAGTAAACTTCGGGAAAATAAAATTGTTCATGAAGGGGTTGGGCGTAAATTCCAGAATCCATCAATCTATGAGAACTTAACGGTATTTGAAAATCTCGAGTTATCTTATCCCAAAGCCAGAACCGCGTTGGGCGCCATGTTCTTTCGTCGCACGCCAGAAATAATCGCTGCGGTCGAACAGGTTGCTGGCGAAATTTTCCTTGCCGATTACCTACATACGCAGGCTGACCTTCTCAGCCATGGGCAAAAGCAGTGGTTAGAAATAGGGATGCTACTAATACAAGATCCTAAGCTCATGATGCTGGACGAACCCGTGGCAGGCATGTCTGTCGCCGAACGCCAAAAAACCGCGCAGCTCCTGCGCAAAATTGCCGGGGGACGTTCTGTACTGGTGATTGAACACGACATGCAGTTCGTCGAAGACATTGCCGATCATGTCACCGTCATGCACCAGGGAAAAGTATTGTCGGAAGGTAGCATCAATAAAGTCAAAAACGACCCTCGGGTTATTGACGTTTATCTTGGTCATTAAGGAGACACGGATGCTGAAAATTTCTGATTATGCTGTCGCATATGGTCAGAGCCAGGTCATCAGTGGACTGAATCTGACGTTAGCAGAGGGTGAAATCGTCGCTCTGGTAGGGCGCAATGGTATGGGTAAAACCACGCTGATGAAATCACTGATTGGTATGATACCGTCCTGTGCCGGTGAGTTAGAGTTTGCCGGTACAAATATTACCGGCTTGCTTAGTTACCAGCGTGTTCAGCATGGCATTGGCTTTGTCCCGCAGGGGCGAATGGTATTTTCAACCATGACGGTTGAAGAAAATATAAAAACGGGGATTCGCCAATCCCGTTCGTTACAGGTTCCTGAATACCTGTATGACTATTTCCCTGTGCTGAAAGAAATGCGCAAACGGATGGCGGGAAATCTTTCCGGTGGTCAGCAGCAGCAGCTCGTTATGGCCAGAGCTCTCGCCGGTAAACCCAAATTACTTTTGCTGGATGAACCAACGGAGGGAATTCAACCGTCAATTATTAAAGAAATGGCAAAAATATTACGTAAGATTCGTGATGCAGAAGGGTTGACCATATTAGTTTCCGAGCAGGTTTTAAGCTTTGTACTCGATGTGTCAGATAAAATTGTTGTTATTGAGAAAGGCAATATTGTTCATCAACAGGCGCGTTCTGGTGCTGATGAAGAACAAATTGCGTCATATCTGTCGGTTTAAATTTATATCACCAACTTAACTACGAGAGGTCTGCTATGGGTAGCACCGGAAGTGTAAGCTCCTGGGATGAAGCGTTATTAATTGCCGCCATCCAATACCCCGTTCCCGTTATTAAAGGACCGGAGGATATCCAGATACAGGTCGATAAGATTTGTAAGGCCGTTGACTCCACCAAAGCCGGATATCCGGGACTTGATGTTATCGTCTTCCCGGAATATTCAACCCAGGGACTGAATACTAAAATCTGGACCTATGACGAGATGTTACTCACTCTCGATAGCCCGGAGATTGGTCAGTTCAAAGAGGCCTGTATCCGCAACGGCATCTGGGGGGTATTTTCCTTAATGGAGCGCAATGAAGACCCGTCTCTTCCACCGTACAACACCGCTATTATCATTAACGATCGGGGCGATATCGCTCTGCATTACCGCAAGCTGCAACCATGGGTTCCGATTGAGCCCTGGATGCCGGGAAATATGGGAATGCCGGTATGCGATGGGCCTAAAGGTTCTAAACTCGCCGTCTGCATATGCCATGACGGCATGTTCCCGGAACTGGCGCGTGAGGCTGCTTATAAAGGCTGCAATGTCTATATCCGTATTTCGGGCTATTCCACGCAGGTGAACGATCAGTGGATCTGGACCAACCGGACGAATGCCTGGCAAAACCTGATGTATACCGTTTCGGTGAATCTGGCCGGTTATGACGATGTCTTTTATTACTTCGGCGAGGGTACGGTCTGCAATTATGACGGTAACGTCATTCAGCAGGGGCACCGCAACCCATGGGAAATTGTTACCGCAGAGCTGTTCCCGCGCCTGGTGGATAAAGCGCGTGAAAACTGGGCGTTGGAAAACAATATTTTCAACCTTGGCTGCCGGGGCTATGTCGGCAAACCGGGAGGCGAACGCGAGAATTACCTGACCTGGGTGCGCGATCTTGCCAATGGCGAATACAAACTTCCGTGGGATGAAAATGTCAAAATTCGCGATGGCTGGAAGTATTATCCTGATGGGGTGCAATTAGGCCCGCTACCTAAATAAATTGAGTGTGCCAGGCGCTAAGTCAATCACTTTAAAGACTGAAGTCTGGCGCAGTAGCCCCTGAAAGTTGAATATCCAATTCCAATGAGTAGGGGGCTGAGCCATCCGGTAAGGGCTGAATTTGCCTGCGGGATTGGCTCAGCCCGCCAGACCCGTTTGGTGTTGCGTCGGACAATGTCCGGCGGCAAAGAAGGTAATGACTCCAACTTACTGATAGTGTTTTATGTTCAGATAATGCCCGATGACTTTGTCATGCAGCTCCACCGATTTTGAGAACGACAGTGACTTCCTGCCCAGCCTTGCCAGATGCTGCCTCAGATTCAGGTTATGCCGCTCAATGCGCTGCGTATATCGCTTGCTGATAACGTGCAGTTCTCCCTTCAGGCGTGATTCATAAAGCGGCCAGCCATCCGTCATCCATACCACGACCTCAAAGGCCGACAGCAGGCCCAGAAGACGCTCCAGCGTGGACAACGTGCGTTCACCGAATACGTGCGCCACAACCGTCCTCCGTATCCTGTCATACGCGTAAAACAACCAGCGCTGGCGTGATTTAGCACCGACGTAACCCCACTGTTCGTCCATTTCCGCGCAAACAATGACGTCACTGCCCGGTTGTATGCGTGAGGTTACCGACTGCGGTCTGAGTTTTTTAAGTGACGTAAAATCGTGTTGAGGCCAACGCCCATAATGCGGGCGGTTGCCCGGCATCCAACGCCATTCATGGCCATATCAATGATTTTCTGGTGCGTACCGGGCTGAGAGGCGGTGTAAGTGAACTGTAGTTGCCATGTTTTACGGCAGTGAGAGCAGAGATAGCGCTGATGTCCGGCAGTGCTTTTGCCGTTACGCACCACGCCTTCAGTAGCGGAGCAGGAAGGACATCTGATGGAAATGGAAGCCACCCGCACAGCGCGCTGGGATATCACTCCCCGAGGGAATACCGGCAGCGGACATCGTTAACTTAAGATACAAAAGCTGTTCGGAGATGGAGGGTCAAGATCAGGGTGACCTGCGCCATGATGTTATCCGAGCCCTGTTTCCTAATCACTACACCGGTATTTGATTACCCAGGTCAACTTCAGGCTGTTACAGGGACGGCAACCGTGTCAGCACATCCTTGAGATAGGCATACGGATCGTGCCCATTATTACGGGCCGACTGGATCAAACTCATGATCGCAGCAGCGCGCTTGAGTATGCGAACCCACGCCGAGCATTTGAGAAGGCAACGGGATGAACGCTGGCTGGATAGCCGTGGTTTTCTGGGTAGGCAGCCGAATCCATTTGTGGTCGAGGTTGGCATTGAGGCTGTAGCCCAAGGCGATGTTTGCGATGGAGGCACCGGGTTCAGAACACTCCTGAATGACCTGAGCCTTGAAAGATTTGCTGTAGGTACGGCGCTGAGGGCGCATGGAAAATCCGCTTGATGGGCCATGGCCTTCGGCGGCGGTGTCGGGAAGGTGTGTTGGCCGGACGGATACTGTTGAACTACGTTGTCTGGGGCAACGGAAGTGTTTCGGCCCGACTCTGGAACGCGATCCGCAGCGACGACTGGGCAATTCCGCACGTTAGCCTGAGCAGCCTCGGGGAAATCGTCGTCTGGGCGCGCCCAGACGAGTTTCCGCCAAGGAACATGCAGACGAGCAAGGGGCTGCGGGCACTCGGCTACAACGTGAGGATCGGTGTTTGATCGAGGCGCCTGTGGTACACGCAGGCTGACGAGCCAGGCGCTGTCCATTGCCTGATCAGACCGCCCCGCTGCGCCTTGCCTGAGCAGTTGACCTGCATCAATGGGGCGGGAGAACGCTGTACATTGACTCTTGAAGGCTGTCATGGTAAGCGTAATATCTTACAAAGTATTACAAGGATTTCCTTGGCCGGAACCGCAAAGCGACGCGATTGGAGAGGGTGAGATGAAAGCGCACCTACAGGGATGAAAGCGCACCTACAGGTGATTTTCACGCTCGATGAATTGGCTGCGTACTTGAAAGTCGGCAAGCGGACGCTTTATCGGCTCGCCGCGCACGGGGAAATTCCGGCTTTCAAGGTGGGCGGGACGTGGCGGTTTCCTCAAAGTGAAATCGATCAGTGGATCAATGATCAGACCCGAGCCGCAGCAAAGAAGGAGGTGATGCGCAAGCGTGAACAGCAGAAGTCATCCGAGCAGCCCGTGTCGCCTGGGCGCACTGCCCGTCACAGCAGGCAAAGGGCTTGAGTAACTCGTTTTCCAATTTTTCTGGAGGTATGACATGGACATCGATTTCAAGAAGTTGGCTCCCTGGAACTGGTTCAAGAACGAGCAGCAAGAGCAGCAGACCGTCTCTTCCCTGCCGGTGCAGCGCAATGACCTGCCAGCGGCGAGCGGGCCAGTCAGCCCGATCCTGCAACTGCATCGGGAAATCGACCGGCTGTTCGATGACGCATTCCGGGGCTTCGGTTTTCCGGCGTTGAACATGCCGCAGTGGCCATCCGATTGGTCGGGCATGCTGAAGCCGGCCCTGGACATCCAGGAAACCGACAAGCAGTACAAGATTGCCCTGGAAGTGCCCGGTGTCGAGGAGAAGGACATCCAGATCACTCTCGACAACGACGTGCTGATGGTGCGTGGCGAGAAGCGCCAGGAACAGGAGAAGAAGGAAGGTGGCTTCCACCGTGTGGAGCGCTCCTACGGCAGCTTTCAGCGTGCCTTGAACCTGCCTGACGACGCCAACCAGGATTCGATCAAAGCATCGTTCAAGAACGGGGTGCTCACGGTCACGATCGACAAGCGCGAGGTCAGCGCGCCGAAGCAGGGACGCTCGATCCCGATCAACGGCTGACGTCGCCGGCTCGTTCGTCACAAGAAAAACCCGGCACGAGACGAGGCGTCGCGGTTCGCGATGCCTCGTCGCCTCAACCTTGTCAACCTTGTCAACCTTGTCAACCTTCTCAGGAGCATCAGCATGGCCAGAAAACAATGCCAGGTCTGCGGCCAACCCGCCACCGTGCGGGTGGAAGCCAGTCTCAACGGGCGTCACAGCACCATGCTGTTGTGCGACGACCATTACCGCCAATTAGTGCGCCAGCAAAAACGCACCGTTTCGCCGCTGGAAGCCTTGTTCAGCTCGCGCAGCGGCCTGTTCGAGGACTTCCTCGGCAGTGACTTCTTCCGCATCGGCGACGACACGACGCCCGTTGCCGCCGATACCGATGATGTGGTCGATGCCTCGTTAAGTGAGCCCGCCGCCGCAGGTTCAGGTGTGCCGCGCCGTCGCGGCAGTGGGCTGGCCAGCCGCATCAGCGAACAGTCGGAAACCTTGCTGCAGGAGGCCGCCAAACACGCTGCCGAATTTGGCCGCTCCGAGGTGGATACCGAACATCTGCTGCTGGCACTGGCCGACAGCGACGTGGTCAAGACCATCCTGGGTCAGTTCAAGATCAAGGTCGATGACCTCAAGCGGCAGATCGAGTCTGAGGCCAAGCGCGGGGACAAGCCCTTCGAGGGCGAGATCGGCGTGTCGCCACGCGTGAAGGATGCGCTCAGCCGCGCCTTTGTGGCCTCCAATGAACTCGGCCATTCTTATGTCGGTCCAGAGCATTTCCTGATCGGTCTGGCTGAGGAAGGCGAAGGGCTGGCCGCCAACCTGCTACGCCGCTACGGCCTGACGCCGCAGGCGCTGCGCCAACAGGTCAGCAAGGTGGTGGGCAAGGGCGCCGAGGATGGCCGCGCTCAGACGCCGACCAACACGCCAGAACTCGACAAGTACTCGCGCGACCTGACCAAGATGGCGCGCGACGGCAAGCTCGATCCGGTGATCGGCCGCGCACAGGAGATCGAAACCACCATCGAGGTGCTGGCCCGGCGCAAGAAGAACAACCCGGTGCTGATCGGCGAGCCGGGTGTGGGCAAGACCGCCATCGTCGAAGGGCTGGCGCAGCGCATGGTGGCGGGCGAAGTGCCCGAGACCTTGCGCGACAAGCGACTGGTGGAACTCAACATCAACGCCATGGTGGCCGGCGCCAAATATCGCGGCGAGTTCGAGGAGCGCGTGCAGAAGGTGCTGAAGGAGGTGACCGAGCACCAGGGCGAGCTGATTTTATTCATCGACGAGGTGCACACCATCGTCGGTGCCGGCCAGGGCGGTGGCGAAGGCGGGCTGGACGTGGCCAACGTGTTCAAACCGATGATGGCGCGCGGTGAACTCAACCTGATCGGCGCCACGACGCTGAACGAGTACCAGAAATACATCGAGAAGGATGCCGCACTGGAGCGGCGCTTCCAGCCGGTGACGGTACCCGAGCCGACGGTGGCCCAGGCCATCATGATTCTGCGCGGCCTGCGCGACACCTTCGAGGCGCACCACAAGGTCAGCATCTCCGAGGACGCGATCATCGCGGCGGCCGAGTTGTCCGACCGCTACATCACGGCGCGCTTCCTGCCGGACAAGGCAATCGACTTGCTCGACCAGGCGGCCGCGCGCGTGAAGCTGTCGGCCACGGCCCGGCCGGTGGCCGTGCAGGAGCTGGAGTCCGAACTGCACCAGCTGCGGCGTGAACAGGATTACGTGGCCGCGCGCAAGCAGTACGACCAGGCCGCCGAGCTCGGGAAGCGCATCGAAGCCAAGGAGGCCGAGCTCAAGAAGCTCGTCGAGGACTGGGAGCGGGAGCGGGCCTCCGGCAGTGCCGAGGTCAAGGCGGAACACGTGGCGCAGATCGTCTCGCGCCTGACCGGCATCCCGGTCAACGAGTTGACGGTGGAAGAGCGCGAAAAGCTGCTGCACTTGGAACAACGGCTGCACGAGCGCCTGGTGGGACAAGACGAGGCGGTCCGTGCCGTGGCCGATGCCGTGCGGCTGTCCCGCGCCGGCCTGCGTGAAGGCAGCAAACCGGTGGCTACCTTCCTGTTTCTGGGCCCGACCGGGGTGGGCAAGACCGAGCTCGCCAAGGCATTGGCCGAATCGATCTACGGCGATGAGCACGCCCTGTTGCGCATCGACATGTCGGAATATGGCGAACGCCATACCGTGGCGCGATTGGTGGGCGCGCCTCCGGGCTATGTCGGTTACGACGAAGGCGGTCAGCTCACCGAGAAGGTGCGGCGCAAGCCCTACAGCGTGCTGCTGCTCGACGAGATCGAGAAGGCACACCCTGACGTATACAACATCCTGCTGCAAGTGTTCGACGACGGTCGCCTCACCGACGGCAAGGGCCGGGTGGTGGATTTCACCAACACCATCATCATCGCCACGTCCAACCTGGGTTCGGACATCATCCAGCGACGGCTGAAGGCGCGCGGGGCGGCCGGCGAGGAGTACGAAAAGACCAAGGCCGGAGTCATGGACGTGCTGCGCGGCCATTTCCGGCCCGAGTTCCTCAACCGCATCGACGAGATCATCGTCTTCCATGCGCTGGGCAAGGAGGAGATCCGCCACATCGTCGGCCTGCAGCTCGATCGCGTGGCGCGCAGCGCCGCCAGCCAGGGCGTGACGCTCACTTTCGATCAGACGCTGATCGACCATTTCGCGGAAGAAGGCTACAAGCCCGAGTTCGGTGCGCGTGAACTCAAGCGCCTGATCCGCAGCGAGCTGGAAACTGCGCTGGCGCGCGAGATGCTCGGCGGCGGCATCGGCAAGGGCGATCACGCCAGCGCACGCTGGGACGACAAGGCCGAACGCGTGGTGTTCGAACGCAAAGAGCCACCGCAGACCCCGGCCGAGCCGGAGCAGCCGGATGCCGCGAAGGCGAGCGACGCATCTTGATGGCGGGCGAGGCTGCCGTGTCCGACCCCATCGGCCTGGCACTGGCATGGGCAGCCTCCCTGGCCTCGATCGCGGTGGCGGTCGTGGCCGCAGGTCACGCGGGCGTCTACAAGCGTGATGAGCAGTCGGCCACGCCGTGGGGACTGCTCATCAGCGGCGGCACTGCCCTCCCGCTCGCTGGCCATCCGTTCGCGTGACGGCGCGGCCCATCTGTTCACCTGATCCTCTGGCAACTCGACTTTCGAGGAACAAGGCCCATGGCTGGGTGACGCGGGCAGGCAACTGATAGTCGGTACTCTGTTCGACATCTCTTCTCGCAAGGAAATAGAGCAGCAGTTGCTGCGTATGGTGATCACCGACCCCTTTGCTTCACGGTTGAGGGAACATGTTCGCGCAACCGACATGGCTGCCCGGATTGGGGGGAGGAATTCGCTGTGTTGTTGGAAGCGGCATCGATAGAAGGCGCCCAAGTATGGGCGGAGCGATTTCGTCAGGACACTGCGGCGACAGCGGTGGTGTGTGGAGAGGTGTCGATCAGCTATAGCGCCAGCATGGGGGGGGCTCTCCTTGACCCCCGTTTGCACTCTGTCGAGCAGGTGATGCTGCAGGCGGACAGCGCGCTCTACCAGGCAAAAAAGACAAGGGTGCAACCAAGTTGTGGGCGCACAAGTATTTCAGAATTGAGAGGAGTGGCGATGAAGGAAAAGCAAGCAGACCCGATCAAAACATTTCGCGCCCAATGGGCAGTGATGACGTTCTACGAGCGCTTTGAACAGGTGATCGCGCTCGCGCTGTCCGCAATCATTGCCGTTATCATCGTGGTCTCGCTGCTGCAGCTGATCTCGATCGTCTTCAGCCTGCTGATCATTGATGCATTCAATCCGCTCGATCACAAGGTCTTCCAGACCGTGTTCGGCATGATCATGACGCTGCTCATTGCCATGGAGTTCAAGCATTCCATCGTGAGGGTGGCCTTGCGGCGCGACAGCATCATCCAGGTCAAGACGGTGATCCTGATCGGGCTGATCGCCCTGGCGCGTAAATTCGTGATCCTCGACCCGGAGACCGGCCCCGCCAAGGTCGCGGCGCTTGCAGGCGCGACACTGGCCCTCGGGGCGACTTACTGGCTGCTGCGCGAGCGCGATGACCGGACAGCCGGGGAAAGCTCAGATGATCAGTCGTGATCTGCGCCACGCGCAGAATGTCGGCGCGCGGCATCGCTGGCACAATCGCCTGCAAACCGTGCTGTTGGTGCTGACCCTGCTCGGAATTGCCGCCGTCGCTGGCAGCCTGCTGTTGGGTGACGGCGGGCTTTGGCTGGCGCTTGCGGCTGCGGGGTTCACCCTGCTGCTTGAACCGGCGGCCGCCTCCGGGCTGACCTTGCGGCTGTATGGCGCACGCCCCCTGCACCCGGATGAAGCGCCCGATCTTTGGGCTGTGTTGCGCGAACTGGCGGCGCGGGCCGGGCTGCCTACCGTGCCGGTACCGCACTACGTGCCCAGCGGGGTCGTCAACGCCTTCGCCACCGGTTCGAAGCATCACGCGGCCATCGCGCTGACCGACGGCCTGCTGCGTAGCCTCACGCCCCGCGAGTTGACCGGCGTGCTCGGCCACGAAATCGCGCATATTGCGAACGAGGATTTGCGTGTCATGGGCTTGGCCGATTCCATCAGCCGGCTCACCCATCTTCTGGCCTTGTTGGGGCAGCTTGCGATCGTGCTCAGTTTGCCAACGCTATTGCTTGGAGTCACGGAAGTCAATTGGCCCGCGTTGCTTCTACTTGCGGTCGCGCCACAGCTGGCCTTGCTGGCTCAGTTGGGCTTGTCCAGGGTGCGCGAATTCGACGCCGACCGGCTCGCTGCCGAATTGACCGGCGACCCGCACGGGCTGGCCTCAGCGCTCGCCAAGATCGAGCGGGTGAGCCGCTCCTGGCGCGCCTGGCTGCTGCCCGGATGGGGCAATCCGGAACCCTCCTGGTTGCGCACGCATCCAGCGACGGCTGAACGCATTGAGCGCTTGCTGGAACTAGCTCCGCCGCCCGCGATGCCGCCGTTTCCATCGGCCCGTTTCGACCCCGAAGTGACCGTATCACCACGTCCGCCACGCTGGCGCACTGGCGGCCTTTGGCGCTGATTTCAACATGGAGAATGACGTGACCTACCCGACCCCTACAGCCGCCCGGAGCCGGATCGATTCATCCGGCGCTGGCTCGTCATCACTGGCTGCATCGCCGCACTCATGCTGCTGTGGCAGTTCCTGCCCGCCATCGAAGCCTGGTTCAGTCCCCACGAAACAAATGCTTCAGCCCGGAAGAGAGGTCTCAGGCCGTCCGGGAGCTCTGTAACCGACGTGGAACCGCGCGTAAAGTTGCACAAAGCATAGGCGTCAGCGTCCCGGTCCTGTACAAATGGAAGAAAGACCTTATCAGTGACGAGGCTTATCAATCCATGCGCAAACGAAAGTCAGCCCCTCAGGATAAAAATCAGGATGCTTTACTCGGTGAAATCCAGCGTCTCAGGAAGCAGGTTCATCAGCTGCAGCTCGAACGTGACATACTGACAAAGGCGAATGAACTGATAAAAAAAGATCTGGGCGTCAGCTTTCTGAAACTGAAAAACAGGGAGAAAACCCTGATAGTTGATGCCCTTAAGAAAAAGTACCCCGTTGCTGAGTTGCTAAGCGTTCTGCAACTTGCCCGCAGCTGTTATTTTTACCAAAACGTCTGTACGATAAGTATGCGGAAATACGCGTGATCATGGCCGATATCTTTGAGGAGAATTACCGCTGTTACGACTATCGGCGCCTTCACGCGATGCTTCGCGGTAACAACAGGGTTATTTCTGAAAAGGTTGTCCGCAGACTGATGGCAGAAGAGCAGCTCGTTGTTAAGCGCACCAGGCGACGACGATACAACTCTTACTGTGGCGAAATCGGCCCGGCACCGGAAAATTTACTCGCCCGGGATTTTAGTTCCTGCAGGCCAAATGAGAAGTGGCTGACCGATATTACGGAGTTCCAGCTTCCGGCTGGAAAAGTCTATCTGTCGCCGGTTATCGACTGCTTTGATGGCCTGGTTGTAAGCTGGTCGATAGGAACACGCCCGGACGCGACGCTGGTGAATACGATGCTCGATGACGCACTCGATACGCTCAACGAACATGATAAACCAGTGATACACAGCGATCGTGGTGGCCATTACCGGTGGCCGGGCTGGCTCGAGCGTATCAACACCTCCGGACTTATAAGGTCCATGTCGCGCAAAGGATGCTCGTCGGATAATGCTGCGTGTGAAGGCTTCTTCGGGCGTATCAAAAACGAAATGTTCTATGGCAGAGACTGGGCGGGTATCACGCTGGAAAAATTTATCTGCTTCCTGGACAGGTACATACGCTGGTATAACGAGAAACGTATCAAGCTATCATTAGGTGCAATGAGTCCTGTGAAGTACCGGCAGCATCTTGGGATCACAACATAACAGTCCAGGAAAACATCCGCAGCCCCCTAATAGACATTAGCATTGAGCCCCTACAATACAGGTGCGCATAACAAAGATTATGTTAAATCCAATAATAAACGAAATAAAAATCAATATGTTGAGGCTGTGGCCTGCTACTTTCCCACTCCAGCAACCAGTCATGGAAGCTTTAGAAACAGAGTCCTCTCATGAGTTTGTGATGCCTTAAATCCATGGTGAGCATAGAAACCTTTGGCTTCTTCAGTAAGCGCATGAACCATTATCGCACGAACGCCAATGTTCTCAGCTACGCGATAACACCGTAGAAGGGGTCAGTTTGGATATCGAAAATTATTGTACGTTAAGGCTATTTTTTGACCTTTCGACTTTAGCTGGTCTCAGCCGACGAAACTTACCGGAAGCCGGTATCCGGTTGCTTTTCCAGATATAATCGCCTGTCAGATTGATGTGCTCCCAGCCTAACGGAGACAAATGCGACAGCAGTTGTTCGTTGATCTTCACCCCTTTACGCTTCAGGGCATCGACCGCTCTTTCCATATAGACGGTATTCCACAGCGAGATAGCCGCCGTCAGCAGCGTCAGTCCACTGGCGCGGTAGCTATGATTTTCCGGTTTTCGGTCCCTGATTTCACCCAGCCGATGCAGGAATACCGCACGCGCCAGCGCGTTACGGGCTTCTCCTTTATTCAGCCCCGCCTGTACCCGCCGACGAAGTGCCGGATCGCGGAACCAGTCGAGCATAAACAGCGTTCGTTCAATACGGCCAATTTCCCTCAATGCCTTGGCAAGTCCGTTTTGCTTGGGGTAGCTGGCAAGCTTTTTCGGCACTGTTGCAAATAGTCGGTGGTGATAAACTTATCATCCCCTTTTGCTGATGGAGCTGCACATGAACCCATTCAAAGGCCGGCATTTTCAGCGTGACATCATTCTGTGGGCCGTACGCTGGTACTGCAAATACGGCATCAGTTACCGTGAGCTGCAGGAGATGCTGGCTGAACGCGGAGTGAATGTCGATCACTCCACGATTTACCGCTGGGTTCAGCGTTATGCGCCTGAAATGGAAAAACGGCTGCGCTGGTACTGGCGTAACCCTTCCGATCTTTGCCCGTGGCACATGGATGAAACCTACGTGAAGGTCAATGGCCGCTGGGCGTATCTGTACCGGGCCGTCGACAGCCGGGGCCGCACTGTCGATTTTTATCTCTCCTCCCGTCGTAACAGCAAAGCTGCATACCGGTTTCTGGGTAAAATCCTCAACAACGTGAAGAAGTGGCAGATCCCGCGATTCATCAACACGGATAAAGCGCCCGCCTATGGTCGCGCGCTTGCTCTGCTCAAACGCGAAGGCCGGTGCCCGTCTGACGTTGAACACCGACAGATTAAGTACCGGAACAACGTGATTGAATGCGATCATGGCAAACTGAAACGGATAATCGGCGCCACGCTGGGATTTAAATCCATGAAGACGGCTTACGCTACCATCAAAGGTATTGAGGTGATGCGTGCACTACGCAAAGGCCAGGCCTCAGCATTTTATTATGGTGATCCCCTGGGCGAAATGCGCCTGGTAAGCAGAGTTTTTGAAATGTAAGGCCTTTGAATAAGACAAAAGGCTGCCTCATCGCTAACTTTGCAACAGTGCCGGATAAAGCGCCCGCCTATGGTCGCGCGCTTGCTCTGCTCAAACGCGAAGGCCGGTGCCCGTCTGACGTTGAACACCGACAGATTAAGTACCGGAACAACGTGATTGAATGCGATCATGGCAAACTGAAACGGATAATCAACGCCACGCTGGGATTTAAATCCATGAAGACGGCTTACGCCACCATCAAAGGTATTGAGGTGATGCGTGCACTACGCAAAGGCCAGGCCTCAGCATTTTATTATGGTGATCCCCTGGGCGAAATGCGCCTGGTAAGCAGAGTTTTTGAAATGTAAGGCCTTTGAATAAGACAAAAGGCTGCCTCATCGCTAACTTTGCAACAGTGCCATATTTTTTATGCTCTCGGTCGTATGGAAGCTGGACCGCCTCGGTCGTGATCTTCGTCATCTCATTAATACAGTGCACGACCTGACCGCGAGGGGGACCGGTCTGAAAGTGCTGACCGGTCACGGGGCGACTATCGACACAACAACGGCCGCTGGCAAGCTTGTCTTCGGTATCTTTGCCGCACTGGCGGAGTTTGAGCGCGAACTGATTGCTGAAAGAACGACTGCAGGTCTGGCATCAGCAAGAGCCCGTGGGCGGAACGGCGGCCGACCTTATAAAATGACGCCAGTCAAACTGCGACTGGCAATGGCATCAATGGGACAATCAGAAACAAAGGTCAGTACGCTATGCCAGGAACTTGGGATAACCCGGCAAACTTTGTACAGGCATATTTCCCCTGTTGGTCAACTGCGGGCGGACGGGATCAAGCTGCTCAACCGTGGATAATTTGAACGGACGGAAAAATCTGGGGTTCCGGCGTAGTACCCCTATCACCTCCACATTTTTGCAACAGTGCCTTATAAATGGCAGCCTTATGTTTACTTGCCAAGATGGGCTACCATATGATGTTTTATACTGAGCAATATTAATATTATCTTTAATGGAAAAATTAAGCCCACTAAGTGACCCACTGCTATATGGCTCTATTGTGAAGACGCCTGAGGGTAAAAATTTATACATGGTTGTCCCTATGTCTATTATTGCAAGGTTGACAATATTATTCGTTTTATAAATTTGAGCGTTTAAAATCACACATCAAAGCAATTAGTCAGGATAAACAACAATACCCAGTGCTTCGAGAATCAGTTCTTGCTGCCAGGCTGCAATTTTGATACCTGATGTATCGACTTTGCGGGGATCTAAACCGTCGAGTTCGGCGTGGCATAAATTGGCACCCTGTAGGCTAAATTGCCCCCAGACATCTTCGGAAAAAACACCTCGACTTAAGTCTGACTCTTTCAGTGATGCACCCGCTAGGTTCGTTCCTATCCAGCGATTTTCAAACAACTCACATTTTTCTAAACAAACCCTCTCCATATTGGCATAGGAAAGATTACATCCAGAAATAAATGCTGAGCAAAAGTACATACGATTACTCACTTGATGGGCAAAGTTTGTTCGGGAAAAGTTGGCACCTTTTAAATCACACGCACGGAACTCTATACCGTAGCAATTGGCATTACTGAAGTTTGCCATCGCAAGTTGGCATTGTTGGAAACTTGCATCACGAAGATCTGCGACATCAAAGTGGCAGCCTTCGATATCACCCTGTTCAATGAACTTGCAGTTGACGAATGTCGTATCACGCAAGTTAGCACGTCGAAAGTCGCTGCGAATGAATGTGCAAGCGGTGAAGGTGAGATCACTTAAGTCTTTATGTGAAAAGTTGTGGTGCCGATATGTATGATTGTAGGTTTCCATGAGTACTCCTTGTTGAAAGGAGGGCTAGACTACCATTATACATATGCCAAGACATTAAAATAAAAGCCTGTTACATCAACACATTACAACCCCTCAATTTACCTGTTTTAAGTGGTCAAATTGGCGCGTAGAGCGCCTATCGCTCTTGCATTGGCACGCGGCCCTGTTGAAAAAAGTTATTCGCTTTAGATAGGGTTAGGAGAGCCGTGCTTCGCCGGTAAAAAATCGGACTATCCGACGCAGGGCGGACTCATCGGCGGAGAAGCAAACTTTGACTATATCTCCCTACACTTGGAAGAGGGCTAGACTGGCCCCATAGATCACCAGACACTTCGACTCTCTTAAAATAAGAGGTAGTCTTGGAACTATGTTTAATACCAGTCAGAACGATAAGATGGTTGAAGTGTTATCAGGACCTGAGCGGCGTCGGCGTCGTACACCGCAGGAAAAAATTGCCATTATTCAGCAGACTATGGAGCCCGGTATGACCGTGTCTCATGTCGCGCGCCTGCATGGCATCAATGCAAACCAGATATTCAAATGGCGCAAGCAATATTAAGACGGTTCACTGACGGCTGTTGCATCGGGCGAGGAAGTGGTGCCGGCCTCCGAACTCGCTGCCGCCAATAAGCAAATTCGCGAACTCCAGCGCCTTCTGGGCAAAAAGACGATGGAAGCCGAGATACTCAAAGAGGCCGTGGAGTTCGGCCGGGCAAAAAAATGGATTGCGCATGCGCCCTCGTTGCCTGGGAACGACGAATAAGCGACGTTTGCAGAAGTCTTGGCGTGTCGCGTGCGCAGTTGAGCATTCGGGTTCACCGGCCATCTGACTGACAGGATCGCAGACGGCAGCCCCGTTCTGACGATACCACCGTATTGTCCCGGATAAACATGGCGGTGGCTGACCTGCCGACGTATGGTTATCGCCGTGTGTGGGCGCTGCTGCGACGGGAGTCGGAGCGGGACGGCCTGCCTGTGGTTAATGCAAAGCGGGTGTATCGCATTATGAGAACGCATAATCTGCTTCTTGAACGTAAACCCGCTGATCCTTGCCGTAAGCGGGCCCATAAGGGGCGCGTAGCAGTAGCGGAAAGTAACCGGCGCTGGTGCTCAGATGGCTTTGAGTTCCGCTGTGATAATGGCGAAAAGCTGCGGGTGACCTTCGCGCAGGACTGCTGCGACAGGGAGATCATTGACTGGGCAGCGAGCACCGGAGGCTATGACAAAGAAACGGTGCAGGATGTCATGCTGGGTGCGGTGGAAAAACGCTTCGGAAGGCAGTTGCCAACAGTGCCGGCGTTCGCCCGGTTGCTGGGACTGGAGCCTTGTACGACAGCAGTGCGAAGCCCGGAAAGCAATGGCATAGCAGAAAGCTTCGTGATGACGATAAAACGGGACTACATCAGCATCATGCCGAAACCGGACAGCGAGGCAGCGGTGATGAATCTGGCGGTGGCGTTCAGTCATTACAACGAACATCATCCGCATAGTGCACTGGGATATCGCTCACCACGGGAATATATACGCAGGAAGTTATCGCAACCGTAAGAGAGCAAAAACGTCTGGATATATAGGGTCAAATCCACTGTAAATATATTACCAGTTCTTAATTACTGAATCTCCGATCCCTGCAATATGCTCGTTGAGTTCATTCATAGATGAATGAGTATTTGTAATATACAGGACTACTATACGAGATGGCTTGCCTCCGGGGCCCAACAGTGCAACGATGCCCCGAGATCCGTGATCACCTGCTCCTGTTTTATCCGCTATCATCCAGCCAGCTGGCAGTACAGAGCGGAACAGAGGCCCGCCGACTTTATCTTCCTGCATCCAGCTTATTAATTTTTTTCGAGATTTTTCTGTAAGTACACTTTCGTTTAACAATTTTTGTAGCGTTTGAGCCATCGCTGCCGGAGTGGTGGTATCACGCTCATCGCCAGGCTTCGCCTCATTAAGGCTGGGTTCGTGTCGATCAAGCCTTGTATAACTATCACCAGTGCTACGCAGAAAATGAGTTAATCCCTCCGGCCCGCCAATAGTTGATAGCAATAAATTTGCAGCAGTGTTATCACTGGTGGTAATGGCAGCATTGCATAACTCAGAAACCGTCATTCCATCTGCAATGTGCTGACTGGTTAGTGGAGAATAGTCGTCCAGGTCATGCTTATTATAGGTAATTCGGCGTTCAAGTTGTTCAAGCCCTTTATCAACACGTACTAATATTGCTCCACATAACAAAACTTTGAATGTGCTCATCATAGGAAAACGTTCTTCACGGCGATGACTACTCAGAACCTTCCCGGATAAAAAGTCTATTTCAGTAAAACCAACCCGACCTTTGATATGGTCTTCTGTGCTTTGTATTGTATCAGTAACATTGACTGGTGTAGATAATGCTGGAGTACACATTCCAGCCAGTAAAGAGATTATAATAAGGCGGATCTTTTTCATATTAATATCCTTTTTAAAATTAAGTTAAGTAATAATAGATAAATAATGAGTAAACAGGCTCTGTTCAGCCGGACTGTCGGTGTACCACCGGAGCACGTAAAGCATCCGGTGCAATCTTCAGCCGGGTAAGCACCGGACCGATAATCTGGCCGAAGACAGGCGCCGCCACTGAGCCACCAAAATGCTGTCCCGCTTTGGGATTGTTAATAACCACAACCAGTGCCACTTCAGGACGGCTCGCCGGCGCGACGCCTGCCGTATAGGTAATATGCCCCCCGTCATATTTTCCACCGGCACCTAACTTCTCTGCGGTTCCGGTTTTTATTGCCAGACGGTAGCCCGGTACAGCTGCCCTTACGCCACTTCCGCCGGGTAACACATCACTTTCCATCATTCTGATTACAGCATCGGCAAGCTTCGGGTCCGCCACCTGCTCACCGTACACCGGCGCGGATAACCGTGTAACGGATAACGGATGATAAACGCCACAGGCCCCGAGAGTGGCATAGGCTCTGGCTAACTGGAGCGGGGTTACCCGGAGGCCGTAGCCAAAAGCGAAGGTGGCGCGCTCAATATCAGCCCATCGATGGCGACTGAACGGAAAGTAACCAGTACTTTCACCGGGAAGGCCCAGCCCTGTCGGTTTTCCCAGCCCGAAGGATGAATACGTTTTTACCAGCGCATCCGAAGGCATCGCCAGGGCAATATGTGAAACTCCGGTATCACTGGATTTCTGAAGTATGCCGGTCGGCGTCAGCGCCGGCCAGTATCCCACGTCCCGGATAAGATGGCCGTCAACCCTGAACGGCCTTGTGTCAAGAAGCGTGCTGCTGCTGATAATATGGCGGCGCAGGCCTTCAAGAATGACGAAGGGTTTAACCGTTGAACCCGGCTCAAAGCTGTCATTAATCGCCACGTTACGCATTTCAGCGGAAGTGGCACCGGAAAAACGGTTGGGATTAAACGACGGATAGGATGCCATAGCCAGAATTTCGCCGGTGTTTACGCTGACAAGCACCGCAGCGCCTGACTGGGCGTGATGTTGCTCGACCCCCTCCCTTAACCGGCTGTAAACAATATACTGAAGCACACTGTCAATACTCAGCCTGATCGCCGGTGCAGTTTCCGGAGCGTCATACTGGATCACGCTGATGACGCCCCCCCTGGCGTTTTTGCGTATTTTTTTCACCCCGAAGTCCTTTCTCAGAACGGTGTTAAAGCTCTGCTCAATACCACTCAGCCCTCTATTTTCGGCACCGGTCACACCAATGAGCGAGGCTGATGCCTCACCCAGCGGATAGTAGCGATTTTCATTGTATTTCTGACTTATGCCCGGCAGATGCAGCTGTGACACGGCCCTGGACAATGACAGGGGCGACTTTTTCTTCAGAAACAGGAATTCCTTGTCCGAATTATCTTGAATAGTTCTGCGAAGTGGCACTGTTGCAAAGTTAGCGATGAGGCAGCCTTTTGTCTTATTCAAAGGCCTTACATTTCAAAAACTCTGCTTACCAGGCGCATTTCGCCCAGGGGATCACCATAATAAAATGCTGAGGCCTGGCCTTTGCGTAGTGCACGCATCACCTCAATACCTTTGATGGTGGCGTAAGCCGTCTTCATGGATTTAAATCCCAGCGTGGCGCCGATTATCCGTTTCAGTTTGCCATGATCGCATTCAATCACGTTGTTCCGGTACTTAATCTGTCGGTGTTCAACGTCAGACGGGCACCGGCCTTCGCGTTTGAGCAGAGCAAGCGCGCGACCATAGGCGGGCGCTTTATCCGTGTTGATGAATCGCGGGATCTGCCACTTCTTCACGTTGTTGAGGATTTTACCCAGAAACCGGTATGCAGCTTTGCTGTTACGACGGGAGGAGAGATAAAAATCGACAGTGCGGCCCCGGCTGTCGACGGCCCGGTACAGATACGCCCAGCGGCCATTGACCTTCACGTAGGTTTCATCCATGTGCCACGGGCAAAGATCGGAAGGGTTACGCCAGTACCAGCGCAGCCGTTTTTCCATTTCAGGCGCATAACGCTGAACCCAGCGGTAAATCGTGGAGTGATCGACATTCACTCCGCGTTCAGCCAGCATCTCCTGCAGCTCACGGTAACTGATGCCGTATTTGCAGTACCAGCGTACGGCCCACAGAATGATGTCACGCTGAAAATGCCGGCCTTTGAATGGGTTCATGTGCAGCTCCATCAGCAAAAGGGGATGATAAGTTTATCACCACCGACTATTTGCAACAGTGCCATATCTGGATCGCGCAACAGGGCTTTGATCTCTCGCACCTGCTGGTCGTCTAACTTCGGCTTGCGGCCACCGGCCCGGCCACGGGCGCGGGCTGCTGCCAGCCCGGCCTGCGTCCGCTCACGGATCAAGCCGCGCTCGAACTCGGCCAGCGCCGCGAAAACATGGAATTGCAGCTTGCCCGATGCGCTGCCCGTCTCGATCTTCTCGGTCAGGCTCTCGAAATGCACGCCGCGCTGTTCAAGCTCGGCCACGATCTGCACCAAGTCATGCAGGCTGCGCCCGAGTCGATCAAGCCGCCACACCACGAGGGTATCCCCGGCCCGTAACGCCTTGCGGCACTGCTCAAGCTCCGGGCGTGCCGCGCTCTTGCCGCTGGCCGCTTCCTCATAGATCACGCTGCACCCGGCCTGCTGGAGCGCGTCGCGCTGCAGGTCTAGGTGCTGGTCGTCCGTCGAAACGCGGGCGTATCCAATGCGTTGATTCATTGACAGTGCCTGAACATAGAAAAATTGACGGTTATCTTAACGGTTTTGGGTATGCCCGGCCATGAAAAAGCGAAACCCTGCAGACCTGTCCAGAAAACCACCGTTTTCTGAACATCGCCACAGATAGCCCGAATTGTCATTTTCAGAAGACGACTGCACCAGTTGATTGGGCGTAATGGCTGTTGTGCAGCCAGCTCCTGACAGTTCAATATCAGAAGTGATCTGCACCAATCTCGACTATGCTCAATACTCGTGTGCACCAAAGCGAGGTGAGCATGGCGACGGAGGCTCTGTTGCAAAGATTGGCGGCAGTCAGAGGTAGGCTGTCGCTCTGCGCCGATCAGGCGGCTGCTGCGAAATGGTGGTTGAGCATGCCCATGGCCTCCGTCAGCGCCGAGGGCCCAATGCCAAAAGCTCTCTCCACAAGGCGCACCTCGCCCCTGATGCCGGGCTGCAGGCACCAGGGGCGAGCCTGTCCTTTGCGCAGGGCTCGCATGACTTCGAATCCCTTGATCGTGGCATAGGCCGTGGGGATCGATTTGAAACCGCGCACCGGCTTGATCAGTATCTTGAGCTTTCCGTGATCGGCCTCGATCACGTTATTGAGATACTTCACCTGCCGGTGGGCCGTCTCCCGGTCCAGCTTTCCTTCGCGCTTCAATTCGGTGATCGCTGCACCATAGCTCGGCGCTTTGTCGGTATTGAGCGTGGCAGGCTTTTCCCAGTGCTTCAGGCCTCGCAGGGCCTTGCCCAGGAACCGCTTCGCTGCCTTGGCGCTGCGGGTCGGCGACAGGTAGAAATCGATCGTGTCGCCCCGCTTGTCGACTGCCCGGTACAGGTAGGTCCACTTGCCCCGCACCTTGACGTAGGTTTCATCCAGGCGCCAGCTCGGATCAAAGCCACGCCGCCAGAACCAGCGCAGCCGCTTCTCCATCTCCGGGGCGTAGCACTGGACCCAGCGATAGATCGTCGTATGGTCGACCGAAATGCCGCGTTCCGCCAGCATTTCCTCAAGGTCGCGATAGCTGATCGGATAGCGACAATACCAGCGCACCGCCCACAGGATCACATCACCCTGGAAATGGCGCCACTTGAAATCCGTCATCGTTCCGTCCGTCCAATCTCCGCCAAGCATGCTCAAGCTTCACGATTTTTGCAACAGAGCCCACACGAGTATTGAGCATAGTCGAGATTGGTGCAGATCACTTCTGATATTGAACTGTCAGGAGCTGGCTGCACAACAGCCATTACGCCCAATCAACTGGTGCAGTCGTCTTCTGAAAATGACATTTGGTATCTCTCATAAACGGATGTTTTTGAGAGAACTATCTTCGGCCTTCACACGCACGAAAGGCGGCGAAGCTCCGCCGTTAATCCGTCCGCCGGAGATCTCGCCCAGGCAGGCTGAAGGCCGAGCAAGCCTGACAGGCCCGAAAAGCCCGGCACGGGCGTCGGCGGCGATGACGGCGGCGGCATTATCCAGGGTTGATGATGGAAGTGGAGGATATCGACAACCTCTCGCGCAACCAAGACATCGCGGTCGGACTGCAAGTGATCTTGAAGCCACGGGCCCGTCCCACCCCGACATGGACCTCGATGCCCGAACGGACGTTAGATTTCGAGTTCTAGGCGTTCTGCGATGAAGGTTGGATCCCAGCCGGGATTGAAAGTGTCGACGTGGGTGAATCCGAGCCGCTCGTATAGGCCACGCAGGTTCGGGTGGCAGTCGAGCCGCAGCTTGGCGCACCCCTGCGTTCGCGCGGCATGGCGGCAAGCCTCGATCAGCGCGGAGCTGACACCCCGGCCCGCATGTGTCCGTCGCACCGCGAGCTTGTGCAGATATGCGGCCTCCCCCTTGAGGGCGTCGGGCCAGAACTCGGGATCCTCGGCCGACAAGGTGCAACAGCCGACGATGCCGTCGCTGCAACTCGCGACTAGGAGCTCGGATCTCAGGACGAAGGTCTCCGCGAATGTCCGGTCGATCCGCGCGACGTCCCAGGCGGGCGTTCCCTTGGCGGACATCCACGCCGCAGCGTCGTGCATCAGCCGCACAACCTCGTCGATATCACCCGAGCAGGCGACCCGAACGTTCGGAGGCTCCTCGCTGTCCATTCGCTCCCCTGGCGCGGTATGAACCGCCGCCTCATAGTGCAGTTTGATCCTGACGAGCCCAGCATGTCTGCGCCCACCTTCGCGGAACCTGACCAGGGTCCGCTAGCGGGCGGCCGGAAGGTGAATGCTAGGCATGATCTAACCCTCGGTCTCTGGCGTCGCGACTGCGAAATTTCGCGAGGGTTTCCGAGAAGGTGATTGCGCTTCGCAGATCTCCAGGCGCGTGGGTGCGGACGTAGTCAGCGCCATTGCCGATCGCGTGAAGTTCCGCCGCAAGGCTCGCTGGACCCAGATCCTTTACAGGAAGGCCAACGGTGGCGCCCAAGAAGGATTTCCGCGACACCGAGACCAATAGCGGAAGCCCCAACGCCGACTTCAGCTTTTGAAGGTTCGACAGCACGTGCAGCGATGTTTCCGGTGCGGGGCTCAAGAAAAATCCCATCCCCGGATCGAGGATGAGCCGGTCGGCAGCGACCCCGCTCCGTCGCAAGGCGGAAACCCGCGCCTCGAAGAACCGCACAATCTCGTCGAGCGCGTCTTCGGGTCGAAGGTGACCGGTGCGGGTGGCGATGCCATCCCGCTGCGCTGAGTGCATAACCACCAGCCTGCAGTCCGCCTCAGCAATATCGGGATAGAGCGCAGGGTCAGGAAATCCTTGGATATCGTTCAGGTAGCCCACGCCGCGCTTGAGCGCATAGCGCTGGGTTTCCGGTTGGAAGCTGTCGATTGAAACACGGTGCATCTGATCGGACAGGGCGTCTAAGAGCGGCGCAATACGTCTGATCTCATCGGCCGGCGATACAGGCCTCGCGTCCGGATGGCTGGCGGCCGGTCCGACATCCACGACGTCTGATCCGACTCGCAGCATTTCGATCGCCGCGGTGACAGCGCCGGCGGGGTCTAGCCGCCGGCTCTCATCGAAGAAGGAGTCCTCGGTGAGATTCAGAATGCCGAACACCGTCACCATGGCGTCGGCCTCCGCAGCGACTTCCACGATGGGGATCGGGCGAGCAAAAAGGCAGCAATTATGAGCCCCATACCTACAAAGCCCCACGCATCAAGCTTTTGCCCATGAAGCAACCAGGCAATGGCTGTAATTATGACGACGCCGAGTCCCGACCAGACTGCATAAGCAACACCGACAGGGATGGATTTCAGAACCAGAGAAAGAAAATAAAATGCGATGCCATAACCGATTATGACAACGGCGGAAGGGGCAAGCTTAGTAAAGCCCTCGCTAGATTTTAATGCGGATGTTGCGATTACTTCGCCAACTATTGCGATAACAAGAAAAAGCCAGCCTTTCATGATATATCTCCCAATTTGTGTAGGGCTTATTATGCACGCTTAAAAATAATAAAAGCAGACTTGACCTGATAGTTTGGCTGTGAGCAATTATGTGCTTAGTGCATCTAACGCTTTTAGCAGGGGCGCGACGTCAGGAGCGTCCCTTGCCTAAACTTGTTAAGGCATTTGTGAACAAACGCCACCAGTATTTTGGTTTAGAACCAATGCATACTTCATACGAATACAGCCTATCTCGAATCAAGCAGGAACCATCCAAGATTGGCATAAAAGGTACATTCAACCTTTTCACTGCATCCCATTGGTGCACGTACTCGGTCTTGCAACTCGGACACTTTGGGTTTGCACCAGGAACAAACCTACCCCCGCAAGGGCAATCTGGAAGAGTTGCTGCTATTCGATCCAAGAGCTCTTGATTGATTTCATTTTCATACAGTAATGCATGGTCCTGCTCTCTATGGATTACATTCGAGCAAGTATCACAGAAAAAATGCGGGCAACTGTCGCTCATGCCGCTCGATTGCCAGGCAGGAGTTTCCTTCCCACACTTTGGGTTTGGGCATTTCATTCTTCCTATCCATGGTGCATTCGCTTCGTAATGTACGATTTTCATGTAGCCTTAACGCCTGGCACAGCGGATCGCAAACCTGGCGCGGCTTTTGGTACAAAAGGCGTGACAGGTTTGCGAATCCGTTGCTGCCACTTGTTAACCCTTTTGCCAGATTTGGTAACTATAATTTATGTTAGAGGCGAAGTCTTGGGTAAAAACTGGCCTAAAATTGCTGGGGATTTCAGGAAAGTAAACATCACCTTCCGGCTCGATGTCTATTGTAGATATATGTAGTGTATCTACTTGATCGATCAGGCTTTTGTATATCTCCCCACCACCTGAAACAATGACATGATCCGTTATTTTCTTTAGGTTGGTTAAAGCATCTTTAATTGATGGAAAGATCAATACGTTCTCATTGTCAGATGTAAAACTTGAACGTGTTACGACCGCATACTTTCGGTTGGGTAATGCTCCCATTGATTCAAAAGTCTTGCGTCCAACCAACAGCCATTGGTTATAGGTAATAGCTTTAAACAGGAGCTGTTCACCTTTGGCACTCCATGGAATATCAGGGCCATTCCCGATAACTCCATTCTTCGATATAGCTACCATTAGTGATAGTTTCACAATTCTTCCTCAGAGGTTAACTTTGTTTTAGGGCGACTGCCCTGCTGCGTAACATCGTTGCTGCTCCATAACATCAAACATCGACCCACGGCGTAACGCGCTTGCTGCTTGGATGCCCGAGGCATAGACTGTACAAAAAAACAGTCATAACAAGCCATGAAAACCGCCACTGCGCCCCTATCTCATCTGCGCAAGGCAGAACGTGAAGACGGCCGCCCTGGACCTCGCCCGCGAGCGCCAGGCGCACGAGGCCGGCGCGCGGACCCGCGCCACGGCCCACGAGCGGACGCCGCAGCAGGAGCGCCAGAAGGCCGCCAGAGAGGCCGAGCGCGGCCGTGAGGCTTGGACGCTAGGGCAGGGCATGAAAAAGCCCGTAGCGGGCTGCTACGGGCGTCTGACGCGGTGGAAAGGGGGAGGGGATGTTGTCTACATGGCTCTGCTGTAGTGAGTGGGTTGCGCTCCGGCAGCGGTCCTGATCAATCGTCACCCTTTCTCGGTCCTTCAACGTTCCTGACAACGAGCCTCCTTTTCGCCAATCCATCGACAATCACCGCGAGTCCCTGCTCGAACGCTGCGTCCGGACCGGCTTCGTCGAAGGCGTCTATCGCGGCCCGCAACAGCGGCGAGAGCGGAGCCTGTTCAACGGTGCCGCCGCGCTCGCCGGCATCGCTGTCGCCGGCCTGCTCCTCAAGCACGGCCCCAACAGTGAAGTAGCTGATTGTCATCAGCGCATTGACGGCGTCCCCGGCCGAAAAACCCGCCTCGCAGAGGAAGCGAAGCTGCGCGTCGGCCGTTTCCATCTGCGGTGCGCCCGGTCGCGTGCCGGCATGGATGCGCGCGCCATCGCGGTAGGCGAGCAGCGCCTGCCTGAAGCTGCGGGCATTCCCGATCAGAAATGAGCGCCAGTCGTCGTCGGCTCTCGGCACCGAATGCGTATGATTCTCCGCCAGCATGGCTTCGGCCAGTGCGTCGAGCAGCGCCCGCTTGTTCCTGAAGTGCCAGTAAAGCGCCGGCTGCTGAACCCCCAACCGTTCCGCCAGTTTGCGTGTCGTCAGACCGTCTACGCCGACCTCGTTCAACAGGTCCAGGGCGGCACGGATCACTGTATTCGGCTGCAACTTTGTCATGCTTGACACTTTATCACTGATAAACATAATATGTCCACCAACTTATCAGTGATAAAGAATCCGCGCGTTCAATCGGACCAGCGGAGGCTGGTCCGGAGGCCAGACGTGAAACCCAACAGACCCCTGATCGTAATTCTGAGCACTGTCGCGCTCGACGCTGTCGGCATCGGCCTGATTATGCCGGTGCTGCCGGGCCTCCTGCGCGATCTGGTTCACTCGAACGACGTCACCGCCCACTATGGCATTCTGCTGGCGCTGTATGCGTTGATGCAATTTGCCTGCGCACCTGTGCTGGGCGCGCTGTCGGATCGTTTCGGGCGGCGGCCGGTCTTGCTCGTCTCGCTGGCCGGCGCTGCTGTCGACTACGCCATCATGGCGACGGCGCCTTTCCTTTGGGTTCTCTATATCGGGCGGATCGTGGCCGGCATCACCGGGGCGACTGGGGCGGTAGCCGGCGCTTATATTGCCGATATCACTGATGGCGATGAGCGCGCGCGGCACTTCGGCTTCATGAGCGCCTGTTTCGGGTTCGGGATGGTCGCGGGACCTGTGCTCGGTGGGCTGATGGGCGGTTTCTCCCCCCACGCTCCGTTCTTCGCCGCGGCAGCCTTGAACGGCCTCAATTTCCTGACGGGCTGTTTCCTTTTGCCGGAGTCGCACAAAGGCGAACGCCGGCCGTTACGCCGGGAGGCTCTCAACCCGCTCGCTTCGTTCCGGTGGGCCCGGGGCATGACCGTCGTCGCCGCCCTGATGGCGGTCTTCTTCATCATGCAACTTGTCGGACAGGTGCCGGCCGCGCTTTGGGTCATTTTCGGCGAGGATCGCTTTCACTGGGACGCGACCACGATCGGCATTTCGCTTGCCGCATTTGGCATTCTGCATTCACTCGCCCAGGCAATGATCACCGGCCCTGTAGCCGCCCGGCTCGGCGAAAGGCGGGCACTCATGCTCGGAATGATTGCCGACGGCACAGGCTACATCCTGCTTGCCTTCGCGACACGGGGATGGATGGCGTTCCCGATCATGGTCCTGCTTGCTTCGGGTGGCATCGGAATGCCGGCGCTGCAAGCAATGTTGTCCAGGCAGGTGGATGAGGAACGTCAGGGGCAGCTGCAAGGCTCACTGGCGGCGCTCACCAGCCTGACCTCGATCGTCGGACCCCTCCTCTTCACGGCGATCTATGCGGCTTCTATAACAACGTGGAACGGGTGGGCATGGATTGCAGGCGCTGCCCTCTACTTGCTCTGCCTGCCGGCGCTGCGTCGCGGGCTTTGGAGCGGCGCAGGGCAACGAGCCGATCGCTGATCGTGGAAACGATAGGCCTATGCCATGCGGGTCAAGGCGACTTCCGGCAAGCTATACGCGCCCTAGGAGTGCGGTTGGAACGTTGGCCCAGCCAGATACTCCCGATCACGAGCAGGACGCCGATGATTTGAAGCGCACTCAGCGTCTGATCCAAGAACAACCATCCTAGCAACACGGCGGTCCCCGGGCTGAGAAAGCCCAGTAAGGAAACAACTGTAGGTTCGAGTCGCGAGATCCCCCGGAACCAAAGGAAGTAGGTTAAACCCGCTCCGATCAGGCCGAGCCACGCCAGGCCGAGAACATTGGTTCCTGTAGGCATCGGGATTGGCGGATCAAACACTAAAGCTACTGGAACGAGCAGAAGTCCTCCGGCCGCCAGTTGCCAGGCGGTAAAGGTGAGCAGAGGCACGGGAGGTTGCCACTTGCGGGTCAGCACGGTTCCGAACGCCATGGAAACCGCCCCCGCCAGGCCCGCTGCGACGCCGACAGGATCTAGCGCTGCGTTTGGTGTCAACACCAACAGCGCCACGCCCGCAGTTCCGCAAATAGCCCCCAGGACCGCCATCAATCGTATCGGGCTACCTAGCAGAGCGGCAGAGATGAACACGACCATCAGCGGCTGCACAGCGCCTACCGTCGCCGCGACCCCGCCCGGCAGGCGGTAGACCGAAATAAACAACAAGCTCCAGAATAGCGAAATATTAAGTGCGCCGAGGATGAAGATGCGCATCCACCAGATTCCCGTTGGAATCTGTCGGACGATCATCACGAGCAATAAACCCGCCGGCAACGCCCGCAGCATCGCGACCGTCATCGGTGAGAAGTTCGGCAGGTATTGGGTGGTGACAATGTAGGTGCTGCCCCAAATGGCAGGTGCTATCGCTGTGAACAATAAATCGGGCGTGCGTAATGACATGCGATTACAAGACCTCCGCTACGGCGATGGGTTTTTGAGAGTTGCAGGCGCCGCGATGACCGCACCCTGACTTGGACTGGCCCTGCCTCGCACCAATCCACCTGCGGCTATGGCCGCGATCATGCGAGGCCCGAAAATTACACGACCTGTACACGTCCGCCGAACCCGGAACGCAACAGAGCTTCGTGGGCATCCCGATCCGGGTCGTAGCAGCAGTCCTGGACCAAACGCACGTCGTAGTCCGCATCACTAGCCCAGGCGACGCTTGAAAGAACAACGCCGGTGGTGCTTATCCCGGCCATGACAAGCGTGCTTACGCCGCGCGTCCGAAGGTCGGCGTCGAGCGCCGTGCCATAAAAGACGCTGGCTCGCGGACATGCATAGAAAAGGTCGCCCCGTTCGATCGCAAGCCCTTCGACGGGCAGACCGGTGCGAAATCGTCCGCTCGGGAGATACGGTGAGATTTGGCGATTCGTCGCCGGCGGCGCATGTTCATACTCTTCGCCGAGCGAAAAGTTGGGGAACAGCACGGGCCGGCCGCGCAAGGCGTGCTGGCAGCCGTGCAGACCCTGCGTGAGATGAACGCCGACAACCTGCGCAAGGTGCCGGCCGATGCACCCACGGCCTTCATCAAGCCGCGCTGGAAGCCGCTGGTGATCACCCCGGAAGGCCTCGACCGGAAATTCTACGAAATCTGCGCCCTGTCCGAGCTGAAGAACGCCCTGCGCTCCGGCGACATCTGGGTCAAGGGCTCGCGGCAGTTCCGCGACTTCGACGACTACCTGCTGCCGGCCGAGAAGTTCGCCGCACTCAAGCGCGAGCAGGCCCTGCCCCTGGCGATCAACCCGAACAGCGACCAGTACCTGGAAGAGCGTTTGCAGCTGCTGGACGAGCAGTTGGCCACCGTCACCCGCCTGGCCAAGGACAACGAGCTGCCCGATGCCATCCTCACCGAGTCAGGGCTGAAAATCACCCCGCTGGATGCGGCGGTGCCGGATCGGGCGCAGGCGCTGATCGACCAAACCAGCCAGTTACTGCCGCGCATCAAGATCACCGAACTGCTGATGGACGTGGACGACTGGACGGGCTTCAGCCGCCACTTCACCCACTTGAAGGACGGGGCCGAGGCCAAAGACAGGACGTTGCTGCTGTCCGCAATCCTCGGTGATGCGATCAACCTCGGGCTGACCAAGATGGCCGAGTCGAGCCCCGGCCTGACCTACGCCAAGCTGTCCTGGCTGCAAGCCTGGCACATCCGCGACGAAACCTATTCGGCGGCCTTGGCCGAGCTGGTCAACCACCAGTATCGCCACGCCTTTGCCGCCCACTGGGGCGACGGCACGACCTCATCCTCCGATGGCCAGCGCTTCCGCGCGGGTGGCCGGGGCGAGAGCACCGGGCACGTCAACCCGAAGTACGGTAGCGAGCCGGGACGGCTGTTCTATACCCATATCTCCGACCAGTACGCGCCGTTCAGCACCCGCGTGGTGAATGTCGGCGTCCGCGATTCCACCTATGTGCTCGACGGCCTGCTGTACCACGAGTCCGACCTGCGGATCGAGGAGCACTACACCGACACGGCCGGCTTCACCGATCACGTCTTTGCCCTGATGCACCTGCTAGGCTTCCGCTTCGCGCCGCGCATCCGCGACCTCGGCGAAACCAAGCTGTACGTGCCGCAGGGCGTGCAAGCCTACCCGACGTTGCGCCCGCTGATCGGCGGCACCCTGAACATCAAGCACGTGCGTGCCCACTGGGACGACATCCTGCGCCTGGCCAGCTCGATCAAGCAGGGCACCGTCACCGCCTCGCTGATGCTGCGCAAGCTCGGCAGCTACCCGCGCCAGAACGGACTGGCCGTGGCCCTGCGCGAGCTGGGCCGGATCGAGCGCACGCTGTTCATCCTGGACTGGCTGCAAAGTGTTGAACTGCGCCGCCGCGTGCATGCCGGCCTGAACAAAGGTGAGGCGCGCAACTCGCTGGCCAGGGCGGTGTTCTTCAACCGCCTTGGGGAAATCAGGGATCGGAGCTTCGAGCAGCAGCGCTACCGGGCCAGCGGCCTCAACCTGGTGACGGCGGCTATCGTGCTGTGGAACACGGTGTACCTGGAACGCGCCACCCAGGGGTTGGTCGAGGCCGGCAAGCCGGTGGACGGCGAGCTGCTGCAATTCCTGTCGCCGCTGGGCTGGGAGCACATCAACCTAACCGGCGATTACGTCTGGCGGCAGAGCCGCAGACTGGAAGACGGGAAGTTTCGGCCCTTACGGATGCCCGGAAAACCTTAGCGTACGATTTTTTCCGAATTCTGCGGGCTCCCCAAATTGTCGTCTCCAGGTCATTTGGTGAGCGTGTAACCAGCTTTCAGGAAATGCAGATGGCCATCACCGGCTTTGCTGCGCGGGCAGGAGAAAAGCTGCGTCAGGAAAAGCAGCACTGTCGTGCGATCAGTGTCTTTATCCGAACCAGCCCGTTTTCACCCCGGGATGCGCCCTGTGCCAGCCAGGCGACGGAGACGCTACTGGTAGCCACTCAGGACAGCCGGGACATCATTGCCGCTGCCCAGCGTGCGCTTGCGCGCATCTGGCGTGATGGCTACCGGTACGCAAAGGCTGGTATCATGCTGGCCGATTTTTCCGGCCGCGAGGCACAACTTAATCTGTTTGATGAATGTGCTCCCCGTCCTGACAGCGAAGCCCTGATGAATGCCGTCGATCGGATTAACCGCGCCGGTAAGGGCCGCATTTTTTTTGCCGGCCAGGGGATCAATGTGGGGTTCGCGATGCGCAGGGAAATGCTGAGTCCGGAATACACGACAGACTGGAACGCCTTGCCGCGTGCTTTCATGAGATAAGCGATATCTGGATTTTATAGATGTAAAATCATATGGTTACATTATTAACGTATGGTTCTTCCCCATTGGGCTTCAGACCTCCTGTACCGCGTTTTCCTGTTGAGACAACACCTACCCGGCGAAAACTAAAACCGGGTAGGATGTCATCAGTACAGGGCAATGACAGGTTTTTTGATGCCGCAGGCGTGAGCGTAGCGGGTCAGAGTGTCGATGCTGGCTTTGGTGATGTTGTTTTCCAGGCGGGAAATAACCGGAGGTGTAACCCCCATGCGTTCAGCAACCTGCGCTTTTGTCAGGTTGTCATGTTTACGCCATTCCGCAAGTAGCTCTCTGAGCTTCTCCTTGCGTTCTTCTTCCTGCCATGCAGCGCGATATTCGTCGTCCTGCATCCACTCGTTATGCAGTTCTTTATGGCTTACCAGTTTCATTAAGTACCTCCGCTAACCGCTTTTTGGCGAGATCGATTTCTTTCGCTGGCGTTTTCTGTGACTTCTTGATGAAAACCCGGAGCATGATGATGGTATTGCCTTTGTGGTATACCCAGATGCCCCTGGCTATGTCCGTCCCCATCGTGCGGATCTCAAAAAGTCCATCGCCCAGGGGCTTCGTGTCCGGCTCCCGCAGTAATCGGGCATCATACTCCAGTTTGCCGATGAGACGGTCAAACTTCACCCTGATTTTTACGGGTAATGCTGTGGCTTCTTCCCTGGCTTCCGGGTGATAAACAACGCTAAACATGTGACCTCCCATTTCCATTAATATTAACCTATAGGCTAATGTTAGGCAAGGTGAAAATTAACCTGTAAGCTAATTTTTAGGGAGGGGTATGCGACCAGCTATGACACGGACCCAGCATTGACAAAAGGCTCTAAAATTGTATTTTTTAACTTTTACGTTCCTTTTTACATCAGTGCCTTAACATTTTTTCTATGTACTGAACGAAGGGATAATTTTGAGACAAGGATACAATTATATGAAAGTGAATTATCTGGCACCGTTATTATGTATTGGCGTGTTGGCGCTGACCGGTTGTAACGATCCAAAGAAACCCTCCGAAAGTAATTTCAAAGAAGCCGCACAGCAGTATCTGGATACTGTATACCCGGCATGTTATATCAAAGCTAATTTCCCTGGCACTGTTGCAAAGTTAGCGATGAGGCAGCCTTTTGTCTTATTCAAAGGCCTTACATTTCAAAAACTCTGCTTACCAGGCGCATTTCGCCCAGGGGATCACCATAATAAAATGCTGAGGCCTGGCCTTTGCGTAGTGCACGCATCACCTCAATACCTTTGATGGTGGCGTAAGCCGTCTTCATGGATTTAAATCCCAGCGTGGCGTTGATTATCCGTTTCAGTTTGCCATGATCGCATTCAATCACGTTGTTCCGGTACTTAATCTGTCGGTGTTCAACGTCAGACGGGCACCGGCCTTCGCGTTTGAGCAGAGCAAGCGCGCGACCATAGGCGGGCGCTTTATCCGTGTTGATGAATCGTGGGATCTGCCACTTCTTCACGTTGTTGAGGATTTTACCCAGAAACCGGTATGCAGCTTTGCTGTTACGACGGGAGGAGAGATAAAAATCGACAGTGCGGCCCCGGCTGTCGACGGCCCGGTACAGATACGCCCAGCGGCCATTGACCTTCACGTAGGTTTCATCCATGTGCCACGGGCAAAGATCGGAAGGGTTACGCCAGTACCAGCGCAGCCGTTTTTCCATTTCAGGCGCATAACGCTGAACCCAGCGGTAAATCGTGGAGTGATCGACATTCACTCCGCGTTCAGCCAGCATCTCCTGCAGCTCACGGTAACTGATGCCGTATTTGCAGTACCAGCGTACGGCCCACAGAATGATGTCACGCTGAAAATGCCGGCCTTTGAATGGGTTCATGTGCAGCTCCATCAGCAAAAGGGGATGATAAGTTTATCACCACCGACTATTTGCAACAGTGCCGTTTTTAGCGATATGACTCGCCGCCAGCGCGCCGATCGCCTGTTTCTCCTCACTCTGCAGCGTGCTTTTCACCAGATGACTGGGTTCCGCAGCCAGCCGGCTGACGGCGCGCACGCCGCCCGAGACGCTGACCAGCAGCCCCTGCTCCTCCAGTTTACTGACGTCCCGACGGATGGTCATATGGGACACGCCGAGGATCTCCGTCAGCTCGTTAATGCTTACCGCCCCACGCTGCTCCACCAGGGCTAAAATACGCTGATGTCGTTCTATTGGAATCACCGCTCTCCCCTTACCATTTTTTCACACCAGGCGTCACCACCCAGGCTACGGCCCTGGCGACACCCGGTGTTGTTATCGCGCTTTGCCGCTGTTTTTAGGCTATTTTAGGGCAAGAATCGCCGTTGTGCAGCCTCTTTCCGCCTGTGAATTTTTTATATTCATGTGGGTTATTCGTGATAACTCTCACATAAATTCACATGATAACGCTTTATTCTATCATTAAATCACATTAATTAACTAATGTTCACAAGGAGACCAGCATGGCTGCACACACTAACGTCTGCGTGATTGGACTGGGTTCAATGGGCATGGGCGCCGCCCGCGCCTGCCTGCAGGCGGGCCTGAACACCTGGGGCGTTGACATCAATCCCGACAACTGTCGCGCACTGCTGGCGGCGGGCGCCAATGGCGCGGGCCCCAGCGCGGTGCCGTTCGCCGCGGAACTGGATGCAGTTGTGCTGCTGGTGGTCAATGCCGCCCAGGTGCGGGGGATCCTGTTCGGCGAGAGCGGCCTCGCCGCCCATCTGAAGCCGGGCACCGTCGTGATGGTGTCGTCCACCATCGCTTCCGCCGATGCTCAGGCCATTGCCGAGGCGCTGGCGGAGTACCAGCTATTGATGCTCGACGCGCCGGTATCGGGCGGCGCCGTGAAAGCGGCCGCCGGCGACATGACGGTGATGGCCTCCGGGAGCGATGCCGCCTTTGCCCGCCTCGCGCCGGTGCTGGACGCCGTGGCCGGCAAAGTCTACCGCATAGGGAGCGACATTGGTCTTGGCTCGACGGTAAAAATTATCCATCAGCTGCTGGCCGGGGTGCACATCGCCGTTGCCGCCGAAGCGATGGCGCTTGCCGCCCGCGCCGGGATCCCACTCGAAACGATGTATGACGTGGTCACCCACGCGGCGGGTAATTCATGGATGTTTGAGAATCGCATGCAGCACGTCCTGGATGGCGATTACTCGCCAAAATCCGCTGTCGATATTTTTGTCAAAGATCTCGGGCTGGTGAATGACACTGCCCGGGCGCTGACCTTCCCGCTGCCGCTCGCTACCACCGCGCTGAATATGTTCACCTCCGCCAGTAATGCCGGATTCGGTCGGGAAGATGACAGCGCGGTGATCAAGATTTTCAACGGCATCACCCTGCCGGGCCATAAACAGTGAGGAGAGACAACATGCAGCTTGGTGTCATTGCCGATGACTTCACCGGCGCCACGGATATTGCCAGCTTCCTCGTGCGCAACGGCATGCCGACGGTGCAACTGAATGGCGTGCCGACCCGCGATCTTCCGCTGACCAGCGAGGCGGTGGTCATCAGCCTGAAAACTCGCTCCTGCCCGGCGGAAATGGCCGTCAGCCAGTCGCTGGCGGCCCTGCGCTGGCTGCAGGCCCAGGGCTGTCAGCAGTTTTATTTCAAGTACTGTTCCACTTTCGACAGCACCGCGCAGGGCAACATTGGCCCGGTGCTGGATGCCCTGCTGGCCGAGCTGGGTGAGACGCGGACGGTGATTTCCCCGGCGCTGCCGGTTAACGGCCGCACGGTCTATCAGGGATATCTGTTCGTCGGCGAGCAACTGCTGAATGAGTCCGGGATGCGCCACCATCCGGTGACGCCGATGGAGGATGCGCACCTGGGCCGCTTAATTGAGCGCCAGGGGCGCGGAAAAGCCGCGCTGATTGCCTGGCCGATTGTCGCCCGGGGGCCGGAGGCGGTCGCCGCCGCGCTGGCGGCAGTCAACGATCCGGCGGTGCGCTATGTGGTGCTCGACGCCCTCAGCGAACAGGATCTGCTCACCCAGGGCGTGGCGCTGCGGGAGATGAAGCTGGTCTCCGGCGGTTCCGGCCTCGCCATCGGCCTCGCCCGCGACTTGGCGCAGCGCCATGGCGCCCGGGGTGAAAGCGCTCAGGCCGGCATGCCGCTGGTCGGCCCGGCGGTGGTGCTCTCGGGCTCCTGCTCGGTGATGACCAACAGCCAGGTGGCGGCCTATCGTCAACAGGCCCCCGCCCGCGCCGTCGACTTAAGCGCCTGCTTTACCGATCTGGAGAGCTACGTCAGGACGCTGACTGACTGGGTGGACGCGCAGCGCGATGCGCCGCTGGCGCCGATGATCTATGCCACCACCGAGCCGCAAACGCTGCAGCGGATCCAGGCGCAGTATGGCGACAAGGCCAGCAGCGAACGGGTGGAACAGCTGTTTGCCGCTCTTGCCGCCGCCCTGAAGGCGAAAGGATTTACCCGCTTTATTGTGGCCGGAGGGGAAACGTCGAGCATTGTGGCGCAGACCCTGGGGGTTGAGGCGTTCCATATTGGGCCGACCATCTCCCCTGGCGTGCCCTGGGTGCGTGACACCCGCCAGCCGCTCTCCCTGGCGCTGAAGTCAGGTAACTTCGGCGATATCCAGTTCTTTGCCCGTGCCCAGCAGGAGTTTCGTCATGACTGAGCAACAACTGCGAGAGGAAATGGTGCAGATTGGCGCCTCGTTATTTAGCCGCGGCTATGCCACCGGCTCCGCTGGCAATCTGTCGCTGCTGCTGCCGGACGGCAACCTGCTGGCGACGCCGACCGGCGCCTGCCTCGGCGAACTGCAGGCTCAGCGGTTGTCGGTGGTGACGCTGCAAGGAGAATGGATCTCCGGCGACAAACCGTCGAAAGAGGTCACTTTTCACCGGGCAGTCTATTTGCACAACCCGGCCTGCAAGGCGATCGTCCACTTGCACAGCCACTATCTGACCGCGCTCTCCTGCCTGCAGGGGCTCGATCCGCACAACTGTATCCGCCCCTTTACCCCCTATGTGGTGATGCGCGTCGGCGACGTCCCGGTGGTTCCCTACTACCGGCCGGGCGATGACCGTATTGCCCAGGCGCTGGCCGGGCTGGCGCCCCGCTATAACGCCTTTTTACTGGCCAACCACGGACCGGTGGTTACTGGCTCATCGCTGCGCGAAGCCACCAACAATACCGAGGAACTGGAAGAGACCGCACGGCTGATATTTACCCTCGGCAACCGCGAGATCCGCTACCTGACCGCTGACGAAGTAAAAGAACTGAGATAAAACCATGCCAAAATTCGCTGCAAATTTATCCATGCTGTTTACCGAACTGCCGTTCCTGGAACGCTTTGCCGCCGCTGCCCGGGCGGGATTTGAAGCCGTTGAGTTTCTGTTTCCCTATGAGTATGCCGCCGGGGAAATCAGACAGCGCCTGCAGGAGAACCAGCTGCAGCTGGTGCTGTTCAATACCCCACCCGGCGACGTCAACGCCGGAGAATGGGGGCTCGCCGCCATCCCCGGGAGAAGCGCGGAGGCCCGACGCGATATTGAGCTGGCGCTGGAGTATGCCTGCCAGCTCGGTTGCCCGCAGGTGCATATCATGGCCGGCGTGGTGCCGCCGGGAGCGGATCGCGCAGCCTGCGAGGCCGTGCTTATCGATAATCTGCGCTACGCGGCGGAGTGCTTTGCCCGCCACGACAAGCGGATACTCATCGAAGCGCTGAATCCGCAGACCAAACCGGGCTATCTCTACCACAGTCAATATCAGACGCTGGCGATGGTGAAACGGGTCGACAGGCCGAACCTGGCGGTGCAGTTAGATCTGTTTCACGCGCAGAAGGTGGACGGCAATTTAAGCCATCTTATTACCGAATATGCCGGCCAGTATCGCCATATTCAGATTGCCTCCCTGCCCGACCGTCATGAACCGGATGAGGGCGAAAGGCACTGTTGCAAAGTTAGCGATGAGGCAGCCTTTTGTCTTATTCAAAGGCCTTACATTTCAAAAACTCTGCTTACCAGGCGCATTTCGCCCAGGGGATCACCATAATAAAATGCTGAGGCCTGGCCTTTGCGTAGTGCACGCATCACCTCAATACCTTTGATGGTGGCGTAAGCCGTCTTCATGGATTTAAATCCCAGCGTGGCGCCGATTATCCGTTTCAGTTTGCCATGATCGCATTCAATCACGTTGTTCCGGTACTTAATCTGTCGGTGTTCAACGTCAGACGGGCACCGGCCTTCGCGTTTGAGCAGAGCAAGCGCGCGACCATAGGCGGGCGCTTTATCCGTGTTGATGAATCGCGGGATCTGCCACTTCTTCACGTTGTTGAGGATTTTACCCAGAAACCGGTATGCAGCTTTGCTGTTACGACGGGAGGAGAGATAAAAATCGACAGTGCGGCCCCGGCTGTCGACGGCCCGGTACAGATACGCCCAGCGGCCATTGACCTTCACGTAGGTTTCATCCATGTGCCACGGGCAAAGATCGGAAGGGTTACGCCAGTACCAGCGCAGCCGTTTTTCCATTTCAGGCGCATAACGCTGAACCCAGCGGTAAATCGTGGAGTGATCGACATTCACTCCGCGTTCAGCCAGCATCTCCTGCAGCTCACGGTAACTGATGCCGTATTTGCAGTACCAGCGTACGGCCCACAGAATGATGTCACGCTGAAAATGCCGGCCTTTGAATGGGTTCATGTGCAGCTCCATCAGCAAAAGGGGATGATAAGTTTATCACCACCGACTATTTGCAACAGTGCCTTTTACCCTTGGTGCCGTACTGGAGCAGCAGGAGCATACTGCCGCCCTGACCGACCGCCCTGCAGCACCGGACGAAAACCTGCCGCCGCTATTGCGGGAAGCGCTGCAGATTATGGACAGTGATGATGGTGAGCAGGCCTTTCTGCATGGCCTGGAGAGCCTGATCCGGGGGTTTGAGGTGCAGCTTACGGCACTGTTGCAGGGGTCCGCTTGGGAAAGGGAAAATATCCTACGCTAAGGCTGTTTTTTAACCATCAACTGTTAGCAAACTGCCCAAGTGGCGGTGCTATGCCATTTCTGCGTCCGAAACCGAGCGATTACGTACACCATGCCACCGATCTGTACGAAAGTAGGCAAAACCAGAAACGGACAGTCTGATAGTTCCGTACATCCCTTACGGTCAGGGGTTTCCACTCAATTGAACGAAATCACCCGTTAAGCTTGAAAAGCTTAACGTAGGATAATTTCCGAATTCCAAGCGGCCCCCCTCTTGCGCTCTCCTGTTCCCGTCCTGCGGCATCCGTGTAGTGGTGGAAGCTTTACCTAAATCACCACGCCCCGTTCCGTTTAGACAGTTCGCTCCAAGCTGGGCTGTATGCAAGAACCCCCCGTTCAGCCCGACCGCTGCGCCTTTTCCGGTAACTATCGTCTTGAGTCCAACCCGGAAAGACACGACTTAACGCCACTGGCAGCGGCCACTGGTAAACAGGATGTGCGAGAGATGTATCGAGAGTTCTTGAAGTGGTGGCCAGACTGAGGCTACACTAAAAGGACAGATTTGGTGACGTCTCGCACAAGACTGTTACCACGGTTCAGAAACTTGCCGGTTTACTGAACCTTCGAAAAACCACCCTGCAAGGTGGTTTTTTCGTTTACATGGCAAGAGACTACGACGTCCAACGTCAGATCTCAAGAAATTATTTAAAAATAAATAGTTAACCAATATCCTTGTGATATTTATTATCCAGGAATCAACGCCTTTACCCGCTGCCGGAGCCTCACCTCAATAGCACTCTCCGGCAGCCGTATTGTTACAGCGAATCAAACTGATAGCTGACCGATAGCCCAACGCCATAGTTACGGCCCGGCGCCGGTTCATAATAGCGTCCGTTGCTCTCGTTGACGATAACAGAGCCGACGTAGCGCTTATCAAACAGGTTATCAACGCGCGTATAGAGGTCGACGGTCCAGTTATCTAGCACATATTTATAGCCGGTATTCAGTGCCGTCACCGTATAGGCTGGAGCCTGCTCGCTATTGGCATCGTTGACCTGAATATCGCTCATATAGCGGACTTCAGCGCCAGCGTACCATCCCTCTTCCGGCACCCAGCCAAAGGAGGCATAGGCGCTATTACGTGCAATCCCCGGGATCCGATTGCCGCTCTGAATAGCATCGCCGGCGTTTTCACGGTAGGTCGCATCCAGCAGCGTCCACGCCAGTTTGGCGCGCCAGGCGGGCGCAAATTGCTGATCCCATCCCAGTTCGACCCCGCGGCGGCGCGTCTTGCCCGCGTTCTGATAGGACGTACGGCCATTGTCGCTGGCGGCAACGACAATTTCATTTTTCGTGTCCGTATTGAAGACGCTCAGGCTCGCCATCCCGGTGCCCACCTGCCATTTACTGCCTGCTTCAACGGTGGTGTTAGTGGCCGGTTGCAGAGCAAAGTTAAGCCCGGACTGACCATCGGGACGATAGGACAGCTCGTTAATGGTCGGCGTTTCAAATCCCCTCCCGGCAGAGAGGTAAACGTTCCACTGCGGCGTCATGGCATACTTCAGCGCTGCCGCCGGAAGCCACTTGTGATAGCTCGCTTCGCCGCTATCATCACCATTTTTACCTACAACATAACGATCGTTGGAATCAAACCATACCGAGCTATAGCGCGCCCCGGCGTCCAGCCCCAGGGCTGAGGTGAGCTGCCAGTGCGTTTGAATGTAGGGATCGAGGTTCCACATCAGGTTACGTTCGTTACGTCGCATATCACCTTTGGTGCCGAGATCGTAAACGCCGTTCTGATAAACAAAGTTCTCATAGCCTTTGCGCTGTTCGGTCATCGCCTCGTAATCAAGGCCGGTGGTGATGGCGTAAGGGATAAAACCGCTGTCATCGTGGTGTGTCCAGCGCGTGGCTTTGTTGAATAAATCAGATTTCGGGTAAGTCTCCCCCGTAGCGGGTTGTGTTTTCAGGCAATACGCACGCTTTCAGGCATACCTGCTTTCGTCATTTTGTTCAGCGCTCGTACCAGGGCCATAGCCTCCGCAACCTGACCATCGTAGTCACGCAGCGTCAGTGAACCCCCGAACAGCTGTTTTACCCGGTACATCGCCGTTTCCGCTATCGAGCGACGGTTGTAATCTGTTGTCCATTTCCACCGCGCATTACTCCCGGTCATTCGCTGATTAGCCACTGCACGGTTACGGTCTGCATATTCACCGGGCCAGTAACCCGCACCTTTTCGGGGCGGGATAAGCGCGCTGATTTTCTTACGCCGCAGTTCATCGTGACAGAGCCGGGTATCGTAAGCTCCATCGGCGGCGGCTGACCTGATTTTCCGGTGGGTTTGCCGGATTAACCCGGGGAAGGCCTCTGAGTCCGTAACGTTGTTCAGCGACAGGTCAGCGCAGATGATTTCATGTGTTTTACTGTCAACTGCCAGATGCAGCTTACGCCATATACGACGGCGTTCCTGGCCATGCTTTTTGACTTTCCACTCGCCTTCACCGAAGACCTTCAGCCCGGTGGAATCAATTACCAGGTGTGCGATTTCACCCCGGGTGGGCGTTTTGAAACTGATATTAACCGACTTTGCCCGCCTGCTGACACAGCTGTAATCCGGGCAGCGTAGCGGAACGTTCATCAGAGAAAAAATGGAATCAATAAAGCCCTGCGCAGCGCGCAGGGTCAGCCTGAATACGCGTTTAATGACCAGCACAGTCGTGATGGCAAGGTCAGAATAGCGCTGAGGTCTGCCTCGTGAAGAAGGTGTTGCTGACTCATACCAGGCCTGAATAGCTTCATCATCCAGCCAGAAAGTTATGGAGCCACGGTTGATGAGGGCTTTATTGTAGGTGGGCCAGTTGGTGATTTTGAACTTTTGCTTTGCCACGGAACGGTCTGCGTTGTCGGGAAGATACGTGATCTGATCCTTCAACTCAGCAAAAGTTCGATTTATTCAACAAAACCAGTTACAGCCCTTCGGCGATGATTCTCGCCGCTGAAGCCAGCACATCGCGGCGGCTCTCTGCGTTCTGTTGCGGCTGGGTAAAATAGGTCACCAGAACCAGCGGCGCACGACCCTGCGGCCAGATCACCGCAATATCATTGGTGGTGCCGTAGTCGCCGCTGCCGGTCTTATCACCCACAGTCCACGACGTCGGTAAGCCGGCCCGAATGCTGGCTGCGCCGGTCGTATTGCCTTTGAGCCACGTCACCAACTGCGCCCGCTGGGTTTCGCCCAGCGCATGACCCAGCGTAAGCTGACGCAACGTCTGCGCCATCGCCCGCGGCGTGGTGGTGTCTCTCGGGTCGCCGGGAATGGCGGTATTCAGCGTAGGTTCAGTGCGATCCAGACGAAACGTCTCATCGCCGATCGCGCGGGCAAAAGCCGTCACGCCTCCCGGGCCACCGAGCTGGGCAATCAATTTGTTCATGGCGGTATTGTCGCTGTACTGCAACGCGGCCGCGCTCAGTTCTGCCAGCGTCATTGTGCCGTTGACGTGTTTTTCGGCAATCGGATTGTAGTTAACCAGATCGGCAGGCTTGATCTCGACAGGCTGATTAAGCAGCTGCTTTTGCGTTTCACTCTGCTTAAGCACCGCCGCGGCCGCCATAACTTTACTGGTACTGCACATTGGAAAGCGTTCATCACCGCGATAAAGCACCTGCGTATTATCTGCGGTATCGATGAGCGCGACGCCCAGCCGCCCTCCGCTGCTTTTCTCCAGCGCCGCCAGCTTTTGCTGCACCGCACTCGTCTGCGCATAAAGCGGCGCGCTGCCCAGCAGCAGCGGAATGCACGCCGCCGCCGCGAACATCATCCGTTGCACTCTCTTTGTCACCATCTCAAACTCCCAATACGGTCAATCCGTGTTACATCAGTATTCCCTAAATTCCACGTGTGTTTTTTATTAGCTTCAAAAATCACTATTTCACGAAGAATTTAGACTGCTTCTCACACATTGTAACATTATTTACAACCACCTTTCAATCATTTTTGATAAATCATTGATTTCATCTTTGCTGCAATGATACTTAATAAACTCTGCAAGTTATCCACAGAGCAACACTCAATTTTATTGATGATATTCTTATTATACCAGACATTTTTCATACACTCCCTTGTACGGATAGTTTTCCGACAACTTCATGATTACATATCTTGCGGTTTTGATTATTTTTGCTGCAAGAAATACATACTTCAAACGAAAGGTCTTTATTTGCTGTCTGTATTCTGAAGAGTCCAAGGAATCAAACTTGAACAACAAAAATAGGTTATATGAAAGCATCATCATTTGAAACACGGCTTCATTCGCCCAAAATGACTTTAGCAAGAGATGACCCACCGCCATGTCGTATTTGGCTTCTTTGATATAGTTTTCAGCATTACCACGCTTTTCATAGTATATAACTACTTTTTCAGAAAGCAAGGTAGTATTTGTTACAAAGAAAAAGTAGTCGTATTCGGAACCTTCTAAAAGTGATAATTGTGCTCTTTCTTTTTCTGGTTTCAGTACGCGAGATACGACAAATCTTCTGTCTTTTTCCCATTTAACTAATTTTGTATACAGTTCTGTAGTTTCTCTACCTTCTTCTCCTTTAACGAATACAATTGATGAATTCGTTGCTTGTGAGGTGAGTGTAGAATAACTTTTGGCTTTAATTAAATATTTGCATCCAAGAGATTCTATCGTTTCGATAATTTTTTCATCAAAGTAGCCACTATCCATTCGAAATAAAATTTCTAAATCGTCTGATTTGATGTTAGCAACAATTTCTTTGATCATTTCCGCAGCACCGTTTGCAGTGTAAGTATTGCCACTTCTTACAAATCCGGTAACATATGCTTTTAATTCGTCGCAAAATGCAAATTGGATATTGTAGCATCGGTTTCCCAGTTTCTTAGGATTATATCCTTTTGACGCACCTTCTTGATGACCTTCTACGTTAATTACACTACTATCAATATCAATCGTAATGGATGTCAATTTACTTTTAGTGAGCAGTTTTTTAAAGACTTTAAAATTAATGTCTCTAAACATTTGGGTTGTCTTGAAGTTGAAGTTTCCTAGAAACCGTGACACTGTTTCAGGTTCTTTTACGGAAATATCAAACTCGTTGACGAGGGGATCATTTTGAAGTAGCTTTAGACGTTCTAACTTATCAATGCCAATGAAGTGACCGCAGAGCATGGTCTTTATATGATTCATCTTGATTTTATTTGTTGAGTCATTATCAAATACGAGGTCATTTTCAATAAAATCAAAAATCCCATTGCTTTTTGCATTCTCAAGGAGCAGAAAAAGACCTGCATTTGATGTTAGATTCTTAGCTTTGAAATCAATTTTATTAATCATAATTAGAACCCCTTTTTACTACTTTTCTTACTATTATTTTACCATATATCGAGTCATAAAAGCTGATAATTTAACATATTTTTGAGCACTTTTCTTTCACCCAATGGGTGAAAGCTGAATTTCGAAGGAATGCATATTTATCAAGGCTTTGATTATGCTTTTTGAAGTACTGACGTAGAATCTAGGTGCTAACTTTTCCAGTTTAATGGCCTCTCGTCGGGTTGTGTAGCAACAGTGTCGCCACCGGCGGAAATCCGCCGGTTTGAATGCTTTTTTGTTCAGCAGGCGACGAGGTGCCCGTCGCCAAAATCGGTAAAGCGCTGCGGTACTCTCTGATAGCCGATGGGTTTGATCGGTTCTGGTCTTATCGGCATTGCGCTGGTGGCTCGGGGTTGCCGTCTTTGCTGAACGTCAGGTATAGGAACGGCGCTGAGCAAGTGCTGAGTATAAGGATGCTGCGGATGGTGCAACACTCGATCTCGTGGGCCGATCTCCACGAGCTGGCCGCCAAACATCACCGCTACCCGGTGGCAGATGCGCTCCACCACCGCCATATCATGGGAAATAAACAGATAGCTGAGCCGATAGCGCTGACGCAAATCTTCCAGCAGCGTCAGCACCTGCGCCTGTACTGAAACATCCAGCGCGGAAACCGATTCATCGGCGATGATCACTTTCGGGTTCAGCGCCAGCGCGCGGGCAATGCAAATGCGCTGGCGCTGGCCGCCGGAAAACTGGTGCGGATAACGCCGCATCGCTTCCGCTGGCAGGCCGACCTGCTGCAATAGCTGCGCCACCCGCTCCGTGCGCTGTACTGCGGGCATCTGCTCATGAATCAGCAGCGGCTCCCCAACCAGGTCGAAAATAGTTTTGCGCGGATTGAGCGCCGCCCAGGGATCCTGAAACACCATCTGCAAATCGCGGCGTACCGCTCTTAACGCCTCGTCCTTCAGGCCGTGCAGCTCCTGTCCGTTAAGCTGCGCGCTGCCGCTAAATGGCACCATATTCATCAGAGCTTTTGCCGTCGTCGATTTACCGCAGCCGCTTTCACCGACGATGCCCAACGTCTCGCCGGGGAAAAGATCGAAGCTGACGCCATCGACGGCATGGACTTCGCGACGCACGCGCAGGCCGTCGCCGCGCACCGGAAAGCGCACGCTGAGGTCGCGGACGCTGAGCAACGGTCGCGTCGCCTCGACCGGCGCCAGCGCGGGCGCCTGGCCCAGCACCGGTACCGCCTGCAACAGCTGGCGGGTATAAGCCGCCTGCGGCGAGGTAAACAGCGTTTTTGCCGGAGCCTGCTCCATGATTTTGCCGTGACTCATGACCAGCACATCATCGGCCATTTCTGCCACCACTCCCATATCGTGGGTGATCAACAGCAGGCTGGTGGAAAACGCCTGCTGCAGTTCGCGCATCAACTCGAGGATCTGCGCCTGAATAGTGACGTCGAGGGCCGTGGTCGGCTCATCGGCAATCAGCACCTGTGGCTGGCACAGCATTGCCATGGCGATCATCACCCGCTGGCGCATACCGCCGGAAAGCTCGTGCGGATACTGTTGCAGGCGCTTCTCCACATGACTGATTTTGACCGCGTCCAGCATCGTGCTGACCCGGCTGCGCCGTTCACGGCGGCCCAGCACTTCGTGGCGTTGCAGCGTCTCTTCCAGCTGCTGGCCCACCGTCATCAGCGGATTGAGCGAGGTCATCGGTTCCTGAAAAATCATGGCAACCGACTTGCCGCGCAGCAACTGCATTTGCCGCTCCGGCAGGCTGAGCAAATCCTGGTTATCAAAAATAATCGCGCCGCCTGGAATCTGTGCCTCCTCCGGAAGCAAACCCATGATCGCCAGCGAAGTCAGCGATTTACCGCTGCCCGACTCGCCGGCAATGCACAGAGTTTTTCCCGGCCAGAGCGCAAAGCTGACGTCATCCACCACCCGCTGTGTACCAAACTGGATCGACAGGCGCTCGACCGAGAGCAGCGGCGCCGGAAATAGGACTGCTGACATAACGCTCCTAATTAAACACGCTGTTGGGAAAATAGAACGACACCACCCAGTTAGGCCGATCGACGATTTCGCTGATGCGCAGATCGCCGCACACGGAGCAGAGCATATAGGCCTCTTCCGCCGACATCCCTTGTTCGCGGCACAGCGCATCGATGGTATAGCTTACCGCGTCGCGGGCGGCGGTCATCAGGTCAGGGCCAATGCCGGTGAAGGCGCTGTAGCCGTGCCGATCCAGATGTTGGGTCACTGGGCCAGGGGTGGCGAAACGCGGCGTTTTCAGCGGCATATCTTTAACCACTTCCAGCTTCACCACCACGTCCATCGCGCTTTCAATCGCCGTGCCGCAGACTTCACCATCGCCCTGCGCGGCGTGGGTGTCACCAATAGAAAACAACGCGCCTTCTACTTCCACCGGTAGCCATAATGTGCAGCCAGCGGCCAGATCGCGAATATCCAGATTGCCGCCCACGCGGCGCGGCGGCACCACCGAATGATGGCCCGCGGCAGCGGGAGCGACGCCGAGGGTACCGGCGAAGGGTTTCAGCGGTACGCGGCCATATCGGCCAAAGGCGCAGGGGGTTAAGCCCTGGCGGTCATATTGCCACAGCGTCAGCGCCGGATCAGAAAACTGATCGGCCAGCAGGCCGAAGCCCGGGATATTCGCAGTCCAGCCAAAGCCGCTGGGACGAAAGGATTCCAGCGTCACCTTTAGCGCATCGCCCGGCTGAGCGCCTTCCACATAGACCGGGCCACTGACCGGGTTGAGCTTATCAAACGGCAGCGTTGGGATATCCGCTGCGGTAGAACCGGCGTTGAACCAGCCGTTAGCCGCATCCAGGCAGTGAAACTCCAGTTGGCTGCCGGAAGCTACGTGCAGGACCGGGCTCAGGCTGTTATCCCAGCCGAAATGATGTTGAGCATGATGAATGGTCTTCACCAGACAATTTTGGCACATCCTGACTCTCCTTTAAGCAGCGGCGCCGTCCCGGCGCCATCAAATTATTTCAGTCCGATATAGTCGTAGTTGACTGGTACATGCACTGGATCGACATACAGCGCGTCCTCGCCCCCCATGCGTGCGGAATGTACGGTGTAGCGCTTCTCGTTGAATACCGGCACCCAGGGCGCGTCATCCATTGCAGTGATGAAGATTTTGCGCCAGGCTTCAATGCGCGCGTCCTGCTGGTCGGGTTTCACCATGCTGTCCGCCGCGGCCGCCTGCGCGTCCAGCGCTTTGTTGCAGTAGCGCGCCCAGTTCCAGCCGCCCTCTACCGCCCCGGCGCAGCCGAGGATCGGGCCATAGAAGTTGGAGGGATCCGGGAAATCGGCGATCCACGCCATGCCGCCGGACCAGACCATCGGCGCTTGGCTGGCGGAGCCGCCCGCCGCAATCACATTCGCCTGCGCCAGGGATTTGATGCTGGCGTGGATGCCCACTTTGGCCAGATCCTGCTGGATAGACTGAGCGATACGCGGCTGCGGATCGGTATTCATCACGTACAGTTCGGTAGCAAAACCGTTGGGGAAACCCGCTTCGCTGAGCAGTTGCTTCGCTTTTGCCGGGTCGTAGCTGAAACCCTGATATGCCTTGTCATAACCGGGCATGGCGGGTGGCAGTGGCTGGTTGGCCGGCGCCGCGCGTCCATTAATGATGCGCACGATGCGATCTTTGTTGACCGCCATGTTCACCGCCTGGCGGACTTTGAGATTATCGAAAGGCGGCAGCGTGGTTTTCATCGTCACGTAGCCGGTCTGCAACTGGTCGCCGGTGACCATCAGGCCCTTATAGGCCGGGTTGTTTTTAAACGACAGAAACTGTGCGGGCGGTACGCCGTCGCCGGCAATATCCACTTCGCCTTTTTCCAGCCGCAGCAGAGCGACCGAGGGATCCTGTCCCATTTCGAACTTTATGTGATCCAGCCGCGGCACGCCGGCTTTAAAGTAGTTCGGGTTTTTGCGGAAGATCAGCTCCTGGCCCAGCTTCCACTCCTGGAGCTCAAACGCGCCGCTGCCGACCGGATGCTTGCCGAAGTCGGCACCCCATTTCTCCACCTCCTCACGGGGAACCACCGAGGCAAAGTTCAGCGCCAGCACATGCAGGAAGGTGGCGTTGGGCTCTTTCAGAGTGATTTTTACCGTATGATCGTCGACGACCTCGATACCGCTCAGGGTCGTGCTTTTACCGCTAGCCTCCTCGTCATAGCCCGCGATGGGACTGAAGAACCCGGCGCCCGGACTTTGGGTTTTCGGGTTGACTGTGCGTTCCAGAGAATATTTCACGTCCGCCGCCGTGACCTCGCGGCCGTTGTGGAATTTCACCCCTTTGCGTAGCACAAAGGTGTAGACCTTGCCGTCCTCGGAAATGGCGTAGCTCTCCGCCAGGTCGTTCACCAACTCGGTGGTGCCGGGACGATAGTCCATCAGGCCGTCGAACAGGCTTTTGATCATCGACCAGTTTTGCCAGTCATAGCCAATGGCCGGATCGAGGGTCGCCACGTCGTTCTGGTAGGTCACCACGATATCGCCGCCGGTCTTCTCGTCAGCCTGCGCGCCATAAGAGAAACAGGCCGCGGCCACCGCCATTGTCAATAACGCATTTTTCATCATCTTCCCCTGCTACTTTTTGACATCAATGCGCGGATCGACCCACGGCAGCACCAGATCCGCAATAAGGTTGCCGCCAACAATGGCAACCGCTGACACGGTGGTTACCCCGACAATCACCGGGATATCCACCTGTTGAATCGCCTGCCAGGCCAGCTGACCGATACCCGGCCAGCCAAAGACCGATTCGACTACCACCAGTCCGCCCATAAAAATGCCGATATCAATGCCTATCATCGGAATTAGCGGCAGCACGGCATTCGGCAGCACGTGACGCAGCAGTACGCGGGTTCGGCCCAGCCCTTTGGCCCGCGCGGTACGGATAAAATCCTGATGCAGCACCTCAATCATCGACGAGCGCAACATGCGTGAATACCAGCCGCTGCCGAGCAGGCCGAGGGTTAGCGCCGGTAGCGCCAGATGGCTGAAGCCGCCATAGCCTCCCATCGGGAACCAGTTGAGTACCACGGCGAAAAGATAGAGAAAAAGCATCGCGGCGATGAACTGCGGCGCCGAAACACCGATAAAGGAGAGCGCCATCAGAAGCCGGTCCGCCAGCCCGCCGCGTTTTAACGCCGCCAGGGTGCCGAGTGCGATCCCCAGTACCAACTCGCAGAGAATACCCGCCGCCATCAGCTGCAGTGACGGCCCGATACGGGCGGAAACCAGTTCACTCACTTCGCTGCGCTGAATAAACGAGCGTCCCAGATCGCCGTGCAGCAGCCCCTGCAGATAACGCCAATATTGCTGATAAAACGGAAGATCCAACCCCAACTGATGGCGGATGTTTTCGACTACTTCCGGCGTGGCACTGCGCCCGGCGATTTGGCGCGCTGGATCGGCGGGCAACATAAACAGCAGCAAATAGCAGATCAACGTAACGCCAAGCAGGATCAGCCCGGCATGCAACAGACGTTTTCCCAGAAATAGCATTAGTTTCGTCCTTTTAAGCCGGGATCGAGGGCGTCGCGCAGGGCGTCACCAGCGATATTGAAAGAGAGCGACAGCAGCACAATCGCCGCGCCGGGAAAGAACACCAGCCAGGGAGCCGAAGTAAAATAGCTCTGGCTTTCAAAGATGATGTTGCCCCAACTCGGCGTTGGCGGCTGTACCCCCACCCCGAGGAACGATAGAGTAGCTTCCAGCAGGACTGTGGTGGAGATGCCTAGTGTGGCCCAGACCAGCACCGTTGGCGCCAGATGTGGAATTAAATGCACGCCGAGAATACGCAACGTTCCGGCCCCCAGGGTGCGTTCCACGGCGATAAAGTCGCGGGCGCTAAGCGCGCTAGTTTCGGCGTAGATAACCCTGGCGATCTGCACCCAGTTCACCATGGCGATCACCAGGGACACGATCCAGACACTTGGCTGGAAAATCGCCGCCAGGGCAATCGCCAGCAGCAGTGCGGGAAACGCCATCATCAGATCGGTAAAGCGCATCAGCAGCCCTCCGATACGCCCCTGCAGATAACCTGCGCTAAGCCCTACCAGGACGCCGATCAGTACTGCAGTGCCGTTGGCGACAACACCGATGAGTAACGAAGTACGAGCTCCGTAAATTAAACGCGAGAAGAGATCGCGTCCCAGCAGATCGGTTCCCAGCCAGTAAGTGCTGTTGGGAGAAAGCGGTGCGCCTTCCAGGCTCAGTCCCTCGACAAACTGTTCATCGGGATCGAAGGGGGTGAGCCAGGGGGCAAACAGCGCGCTCATCACCACCAGGAGAATAAACAGCAGCGAGAGCAGCAGGGCTGGCCGGCGCAGAAAATATCCGACTCTATTCATTGTGCTCCCCGCTTGCCGGACGACATTCGTAGCAGCCACTTCTGCGCCACCTGTGCCACCGACTGGTTCGTACACATTGATTCCGAGCGCAGGCGAACCCATGCCTGTTGTTCATCAATACTTTCCGCTTGCATCTGGGCCGCCAGAGCTTGGGTAATCTGCGGCATTGCTGCCAGACGCTGGCGCAGTAGCATCTGTTGCTGTTGAATGTCATGCAACTGCTGACGCAGCCCCACTGCCATCATCAGGGTGGTATAGATGGCTCGCTGTGTAATAGGCTTGGTAAGGAGCGCTGTTGCCCCTAACTCCAGCGCGCGCTGTACCTGGTAAAGTCCCTCATGTGAGGTCAGCGCGATCACCGGTATTCCCGCCAGATTGATCTGGCTCAGGGTTAGCGGGCTGGCGAATGCCTCCAGTTCCACCAGTACTGCACAGGGGGTGAGAGGAGGTAAAGCCTCATCTCCGGTCAGGTGATGCCAGCGGATACCCATCCGCGTCAGGTTTTTTTCCAGCGCTTCGCGACTCCTTGCTTCACAGTCTACCAGCAGGAGCGGCTGAGCATCTAAATCCGGGGACAGCAGCGTTTTCATTTAACAATCCTCAGAGCAGGTCTGGCTGCAACCGTTCGGCTTTCACGTAGCTCGGTCGCGGAGAGATAGGGATCGGGCATAACCGGCAGCGGTTCGCGATGCAGTATCTGAAAGCAAGTTTGTTGCAACTCAGCGATGTAGCAGGGCAAACAGGCGTGGTTGTTTCGAGCCATTACTGAGCGAGCGCCCGGAGAATCAACGTCGTGCTGACGATGCAGTGCCGCCAGCACCGCACCCGGCTCGCTGTTTCCGGCCTCGCGCAGGCTATTGGCAAACAACCTTACTGCCCGCCAGCCGCCGATATAGTAGTGGGAGATGCGCTGTGCGCCATGTTGCAGGTGCTGCCGCGCGCAAAAATCGAGATCGACGCTCTCAAAAAACGGTCCGCAGGAAAGCAAACGTACCGCCCTTAGTGGCGCGACTTCGGCGACTTCGGCTTCGGTAAAATTACAGCTGAGCACCGCTAACGTCCGCCGATCGCGAAGACAGGCCTCGTCCAGTGCGCGCAGAAACGCATAAGAGGTTTCGCCTACCAGGTTATTGAGTACAAAATCTACCTCTGTGCTGAGAATCGCCTCAATCAACTCGGTCACGTTGCTGTTTCTCAGGTGCAGATATTTTTCGCCCACCACCGTACCGCCGGAACCTTCCACTACCTCACGGGCGATACGATTGCTTTCCCAGCCCCAGACGTAGTTAGAGCCGATCAGCCAGGAGCGATTTCCGAACATATCCAGCGCCAGCCGCAGGAGTGGCAGCAGAGTCTGGTTCGGACAACCGCCCAGATATACGACCTGCTCGCAGCTCTCGAACCCCTCGTAAGGACAGCCATACCACAGCAGCAGGTTATGCTGCTCCAGGTCCGGGATAATCTCCTTCCGACTGGCAGAGGTAATGGTTCCGAAGATATGGCGGATGCCGTGAGCGATAAAGGTGCTCACCGCTTCACTGTAGGCTGCGAGTTCACCCGCAGGGTTGATATGTCGGGCCCGCAGCTGAAAAGGATAAGCAGGATCGGCATTGATTTCCTCTAAGGCATGGCGCGCACCAAGCAGTGTGCTGTTCGCCAGGTGGCTGTAGGTACCTTCTGTGGAAAGCAAAATTCCAATATCAATAGTTTGCACGTATGTTTGCTCTCTGCATTAATAAAAAAGCCTGATTGTCCTTATTAGGACAATCAGGCTTCATTACCTGTCGATATTTAATGGATTCAAGGCTTAAGGGTTGCCCCTGCTTGCATATACCCGACATGAAAAATTCATGCCATTTTTAAAGCACAGTTAAATCAATGGATTATTTATTTTTGGAGACACTTTTGCACCAATGGGATGCGGCTTGCTCAGTTATGGTGCAATTTTCTGATGCAGTCTGGTCTCTTCAACATGAGGTGGAGTAATGCACACCTGTTTTAGTTCCACGCACTTTTTGAGAGTTCCGGTTTTTCAGCCATCAGCAGGTGATCCTCCGGCGTCAGGTTATTCAGGGATTCATGGGGACGCTCTGGATGGAAGATCCTCGTGACGAAGCCGAATTTGCCCCCGGCCACGTGCTTTTTTTCGAGCGTAATGTTGTCCATGCATTACCAACCCTTCTTGAAGAACCCGTAATATTTCTGTCATTGGCCAGCCCTCGTCGTGCTCCTGAAGATATTACCTTTGTTGACCCGAAAGATGGCACTGCCAGAACCTTTATGGCCAGAAATAATGAGTCAGCATAAAGGGCCAGAACCAAAGGTAAGGTGGAGCGGATGGTGAAATACCTCAAGGAGAACTTCTTCGTCCGGTACCGCCGGTTCGACAGCTTCGCCCAGGTTAATCAGCTACTGGAGCAGTGGATGGCTGACGTTGCCGACAGGCGGGAACTTCGCCAGTTCAGGCAGACACCGGAACAGCGCTTCACGCAGGAACAGGAGCATCTGCAGCCGTTGCCGGATACGGACTTCGATACCAGCTACTTCGATATCCGTCATGTCTCCTGGGATGGCTATATCGAGGTTGGCGGAAACCGTTACAGCGTGCCGGAAAGCCTGTGTGGCCAGCCGGTATCAATACGGATTTCGCTGGATGATGAACTGCGGATCTACAGTAATGAGCAGCAGATGGCATCGCACCGTCTCTGTTCGGCTGCATCCGGCTGGCAGACCGTGCCGGAGCATCACGCCCCGCTCTGGCAGCAGGTCAGTCAGGTGGAACCCGAAATCTGATTTATTCAACAAAGCCGCACCAAATCATCACTCGAAGATATTCAGGCATGGTACATCCGCGGCAAGCCCCTAATTTGTACTGAGGGGCAAAGTGAAAAAAGTTACTTTTTGTTGAAACGACAGTTAGCAATAACCCCCGCTTGCGGGGGCCATACCCACCAGGAGCAAACGCAGAAAGCCCGAGATACTTCTGCTGTACCGGGGGCTGGCGACATTTCAGGCAACACTCATAGTTGACATCCTCCCCGCCCTAAAGGGCGGGGAGGATGTCAATAATAGCAGACCACATCATGATGTCATTCTGACCGACAGATGCCAGAAGCAGAGGATCCATCCCATTTTATACCTACCTTATAACACTTAGAAAAACAACATGTTAAAAATGTTTATTGGAAACAATTTTATTTCCAATTGTAATGATAACCATTCTCATATTAATATGGCTACGTGATAATTAACTTTTGATGCACTCCGCATGTCTGACCGTGCCACTACCACAGCTTCCTTAACGTTCGAGTCGCTTTATGGCACCCATCACGGCTGGTTGAAAAGTTGGCTGACGCGCAAACTCCAGTCTGCCTTTGATGCAGATGACATTGCCCAGGACACTTTTTTGCGGGTAATGAGCAGCGAAACGCTCTCGACGATCCGCGATCCTCGCTCTTTCCTGTGCACTATCGCCAAACGCGTGATGGTGGACCTGTTTCGCCGAAACGCGCTGGAAAAAGCGTATCTGGAGATGCTGGCGCTTATGCCGGAGGGGGGAGCGCCTTCACCTGAGGAACGCGAAAGCCAGCTCGAGACCCTACAACTCGTCGACAGCATGCTGGACGGGCTAAACGGAAAAACACGTGAAGCGTTTCTGCTTTCGCAACTGGATGGCCTGACATACAGCGAGATTGCGCACAAACTCGGTGTTTCCGTCAGCTCCGTGAAAAAATACGTGGCGAAAGCCGTCGAGCACTGCCTGCTGTTTCGTCTGGAGCATGGGTTATGAATCCTTCGTTAACCGATTCCCGCCGTCAGGCGCTGCGTTCAGCTTCCCACTGGTATGCCGTGCTAAGCGGCGAGCGCGTCAGCCCACAACAGGAAGCGCGCTGGCAACAGTGGTATGAACAGGATCAGGATAACCAGTGGGCCTGGCAGCAGGTTGAAAACCTGCGCAACCAGCTTGGCGGTGTGCCTGGCGACGTTGCCAGCCGGGCGCTGCACGATACCCGCCTCACCCGCCGTCACGTGATGAAAGGATTACTGCTGTTGCTCGGCGCTGGCGGAGGCTGGCAACTCTGGCAGTCGGAAACCGGCGAAGGTCTGCGGGCAGATTACCGCACCCCCAAAGGCGCAGTCAGCCGTCAGCAACTGGAAGATGGCTCCCTGCTCACGCTGAATACCCAAAGCGCGGCGGATGTGCGTTTTGATGCGCATCAGCGCACCGTCCGGCTCTGGTACGGTGAAATCGCCATTACTACCGCGAAAGATGCGCAGCAACGCTCCTTCCGCGTCCTGACCCGTCAGGGCCAACTCACCGCTTTAGGGACAGAATTTACCGTCCGCCAGCAGGATAATTTCACGCAGCTTGACGTGCAGCAGCACGCCGTGGAAGTGCTTCTCGCCAGTGCCCCCGCGCAAAAACGCATCGTGAACGCTGGTGAAAGCCTGCAGTTCAGCGCCTCTGAGTTTGGCGCAGTGAAACCGCTGGATGACGAGAGTACAAGCTGGACGAAGGGCATCCTGAGCTTCAGCGATAAACCGCTGGGTGAGGTGATAGCCACGCTAAGCCGTTACCGCAACGGCGTGCTGCGCTGCGATCCCGCCGTTGCCGGGCTGCGCCTGAGCGGGACGTTCCCGCTGAAAAATACCGATGCGATCCTGAACGTTATCGCTCAAACGCTTCCCGTTAAAATTCAGTCTATTACGCGGTACTGGATAAACATTTCACCGCTGTAAGAAAAATAATTCTCATTTCGATTGTCCTTTTTACCTTCTCGTTCGACTCATAGCTGAACACAACAAAAATGATGAATGATGATGGAGAAGGTATGACGCCGTTACGCGTTTTTCGTAAAACAACACCTTTGGTTAACGCCATTCGCCTGAGCCTGCTGCCGCTGGCCGGTCTCTCGTTTTCCGCTTTTGCTGCACAGGTTGATATCGCACCGGGATCGCTCGACAAAGCGCTCAATCAGTATGCCGCACACAGCGGAATTACCCTCTCGGTTGACGCCAGCCTGACGCGCGGCAAGCAGAGCAACGGCCTGCACGGAGATTACGACGTCGAGAGCGGCCTGCAACAGCTGCTGGACGGCAGCGGACTGCAGGTAAAACCGCTGGGAAATAACAGCTGGACGCTGGAGCCCGCGCCCGCGCCAAAAGAAGATGCCCTGACCGTGGTCGGCGACTGGCTGGGCGATGCGCGTGAAAACGACGTATTTGAACATGCTGGCGCGCGTGACGTGATCCGCCGTGAGGATTTCGCCAAAACCGGCGCAACCACCATGCGTGAGGTGCTTAACCGCATCCCTGGCGTCAGCGCGCCGGAAAACAACGGCACCGGCAGCCACGACCTGGCGATGAACTTTGGCATCCGGGGCCTGAACCCACGCCTCGCCAGCCGCTCGACCGTCCTGATGGACGGCATCCCCGTCCCCTTTGCCCCTTACGGTCAGCCGCAGCTTTCACTGGCTCCCGTTTCGCTCGGCAACATGGATGCCATTGACGTGGTGCGCGGTGGTGGTGCGGTGCGTTACGGACCGCAGAGCGTGGGCGGCGTGGTGAACTTTGTTACCCGCGCCATTCCGCAGGACTTTGGTATCGAGGCGGGGGTGGAAGGTCAGCTCAGCCCAACCTCTTCACAAAACAACCCGAAAGAGACGCACAACCTGATGGTGGGCGGCACAGCGGACAACGGTTTTGGCACCGCGCTGCTCTACTCCGGCACGCGCGGCAGTGACTGGCGCGAGCACAGCGCCACCCGCATCGACGACCTGATGCTGAAAAGCAAATATGCGCCGAATGAGGTGCACACCTTCAACAGCCTGCTGCAATATTACGATGGTGAAGCCGACATGCCCGGCGGCCTGTCCCGCGCGGATTACGACGCCGATCGCTGGCAATCCACCCGCCCGTATGACCGCTTCTGGGGCCGTCGCAAGCTGGCGAGCCTGGGCTACCAGTTCCAGCCGGACAGCCAGCATAAATTCAACATTCTGGGGTTCTACACCCAAACCCTGCGCAGCGGCTACCTGGAGCAAGGCAAACGCATCACCCTCTCGCCGCGTAACTACTGGGTGCGCGGTATTGAGCCACGCTACAGCCAGAGCTTTATGATCGGCCCTTACGCGCACGAAGTGGGCGTGGGCTATCGCTATGTGAATGAATCAACGCATGAAATGCGTTACTACACCGCCACCAGCAGCGGGCAGTTGCCGTCCGGCTCAAGCCCTTACGACCGCGACACGCGTTCCGGCACCGAGGCGCACGCCTGGTATCTGGATGACAAAATCGACATCGGCAACTGGACCATCACGCCGGGTATGCGTTTCGAACATATCGAGTCATACCAGAACAACGCCATCAAAGGCACGCACGAAGAGGTGAGCTATAACGCACCGCTTCCGGCGTTGAACGTGCTCTATCACCTGACTGATAGCTGGAATCTTTATGCAAACACTGAAGGCTCGTTCGGCACCGTACAGTACAGCCAGATTGGCAAGGCTGTGCAAAGCGGCAATGTGGAACCGGAAAAAGCGCGAACCTGGGAACTCGGTACCCGCTACGACGACGGCGCGCTGACGGCGGAAATGGGGCTGTTCCTAATTAACTTTAACAATCAGTACGACTCCAACCAGACCAACGACACCGTCACTGCACGTGGCAAAACGCGCCATACCGGGCTGGAAACGCAGGCACGTTACGACCTGGGTACGCTAACGCCAACGCTTGATAACGTTTCCGTCTACGCCAGCTATGCGTATGTGAACGCGGAAATCCGCGAGAAAGGTGACACAGGTGACATTCTCCCCGAAACATAAAGGCACGCTGGGCGTGGACTACAAGCCGGGCAACTGGACGTTCAATCTGAACAGCGATTTCCAGTCCAGCCAGTTTGCGGATAACGCCAATACGGTGAAAGAGAGCGCCGACGGCAGTACCGGCCGCATTCCCGGCTTCATGCTCTGGGGCGCACGCGTGGCGTATGACTTTGGCCCGCAGATGGCAGATCTGAACCTGGCGTTCGGTGTGAAAAACATCTTCGACCAGGACTACTTCATCCGCTCTTATGACGACAACAACAAAGGCATCTACGCAGGCCAGCCGCGCACGCTGTATATGCAGGGGTCGTTGAAGTTCTGATGTGTTAACGCCCGGCTTGCCGGGCTTTTAGCTGGAATGTGACTATGTTGGCATTTATCCGTTTTCTTTTTGCAGGCCTGCTGCTGGTGATCGGCCACGCCTTTGCCGCCACGGTTCAGGACGAACACGGCACGTTTACACTCGATAAAACGCCACAACGGATTGTGGTGCTGGAACTCTCGTTCGCCGATGCGCTGGCCGCCGTGGACGTCAGCCCGATCGGTATTGCCGACGATAACGATGCAAAACGCATCCTGCCCGAAGTGCGTGCGCACCTGAAACCGTGGCAGTCCGTCGGAACGCGCGCGCAGCCGAGCCTGGAAGCCATTGCTGCCCTGAAACCAGACCTGATCATTGCCGACAGCAGTCGCCATGCGGGGATTTACACCGCCTTGCAGCAAATCGCGCCGGTACTGCTGCTTAAGTCCCGCAACGAAACCTACGCTGAAAATTTGCACTCAGCGGCTATCATCGGCGAAGTGGTAGGTAAAAAACGAGAGATGCAGGCGCGTCTGGAACAACATAAAGAGAAGATGGCGCAGTGGGCCAGCCAGCTTCCCACAGGGACACGCGTGGCCTTTGGCACATCACGCGAACAGCTATTCAACCTGCATACCCAGGAGACCTGGACCGGCAGCGTGCTGGCTTCTCTGGGGCTGAACGTTCCCGCTGCGATGGCGGGCGCGTCCATGCCGTCCATCGGCCTGGAGCAACTGCTGGCGGTCAATCCTGCCTGGCTGCTGGTTGCCCACTATCGCGAAGAGAGCATTGTTAAACGCTGGCAACAAGATCCGCTCTGGCAGATATTAACCGCCGCGCAGAAGCAGCAGGTTGCTTCAGTCGACAGTAACGCCTGGGCGCGGATGCGCGGTATTTTTGCCGCAGAGCGTATTGCCGCTGACACGGTAAAAATCTTCCACCATCAGCCGCTTACCGATATGAAATGACCGCGCTAAAACACCCGGTGCTGCTGTGGGGGCTTCCCGTTGCAGTACTTATTATTATTTTCTGGCTGAGTCTGTTTTGCTACTCGGCCATTCCTGTTTCCGGAGCAGACGCAATCCGCGCCCTGCTGCCTGGACACACGCCAACGCTACCAGAAGCGCTGGTGCAAAACCTTCGTTTGCCGCGAAGCCTGGTCGCCGTTCTGATCGGCGCAAGCCTGGCGCTCGCGGGCACGCTGCTGCAAACCCTGACCCACAACCCAATGGCCTCTCCTTCACTGCTCGGCATTAACAGCGGCGCGGCGCTGGCTATGGCGCTTACCAGCGCGCTGAGTCCGACGCCGGTTGCAGGCTATTCCCTGTCGTTCATCGCGGCATGCGGGGGCGGCGTGAGCTGGCTGCTGGTCATGACCGCAGGAGGCGGGTTTCGTCATACCCAGGACAGAAACAAACTGATCCTCGCGGGTATCGCGCTGTCGGCCTTTTGTATGGCCCTGACCCGCATCACCCTACTGCTGGCCGAAGATCATGCTTACGGCATCTTTTACTGGCTGGCAGGCGGAGTGTCCCACGCCCACTGGCAGGATGTCTGGCAGCTCTTGCCGGTGGTGGTCACTGCAGTCCCTGTCGTGTTGCTGCTGGCGAATCAACTGAACCTGCTCAACGTCAGCGACAGTACCGCCCATACGCTGGGAGTGAACCTGCCGAGACTACGTTTGATCATCAATATGTTAGTGCTGCTTCTGGTTGGCGCGTGCGTCAGTGTGGCAGGTCCGGTGGCGTTTATCGGCCTGCTGGTGCCACATCTGGCGCGCTTCTGGGCAGGCTTCGATCAGCGCAACGTACTGCCGGTGAGCATGCTGCTGGGGGCCACGCTGATGCTGATGGCAGATGTACTCGCACGCGCGCTGGCCTTCCCCGGCGATCTGCCCGCAGGCGCAGTGCTGGCGCTGATTGGCAGTCCTTGCTTTGTCTGGCTGGTGAGGAGGCGAGGATGAAAATTGCGCTGGTCATTTTCATCACCCTTGCCCTGGCAGGCTGTGCGCTGTTATCACTCCATATGGGGGTGATCCCCGTGCCGTGGCGCGCGCTGCTGACCGACTGGCAGGACGGACGCGAGCATTATTATGTATTGATGGAGTACCGACTGCCGCGCTTGCTGCTGGCACTGTTTGTCGGTGCAGCCCTCGCCGTGGCGGGCGTGCTGGTACAGGGGATTGTGCGTAACCCGCTAGCATCACCGGATATTCTCGGCATTAACCATGCCGCCAGCCTTGCCTCTGTGGGAGCACTGCTTCTTATGCCATCACTATCCGTGATGGTGCTGCCGCTGCTGGCCTTTGCGGGCGGTATGACGGGGTTGATCTTGCTGAAGATGCTGGCAAAGACCCACCAGCCGATGAAGCTGGCGCTCACCGGCGTGGCGCTTTCCGCCTGCTGGGCGAGCCTGACGGATTACCTGATGCTCCTGCACCCGCAGGATGTAAACAGTGCCCTGCTGTGGCTGACGGGTAGCTTATGGGGGCGCGACTGGCACTTTGTGAAGATTGCCGTGCCGTTGCTCATTCTGTTTTTGCCGCTGAGCCTGCGCTTTTGTCGCGATCTCGACCTGCTGGCGCTGGGCGATGCACGAGCAGCCACGCTCGGCGTGTCGGTTCAGCGCACCCGGTTCCAGGGGCTGATGCTGGCTGTCGCGATGACAGCAACCGGCGTGGCCGTCTGTGGCCCGATAAGTTTTATTGGTCTCGTCGTGCCGCACATGGTGCGCAGGATCGCCGGCGGGCGTCACCGCTGGCTGATGCCCGTTTCGGCCCTGACGGGCGCGTTGTTGCTGGTCATTGCCGATCTGCTGGCACGAATCATTCATCCGCCGCTGGAGCTTCCGGCAGGCGTGCTGACCGCCATTATCGGCGCACCGTGGTTTGTCTGGCTGCTTGTGAGAATGCGATAAATGAGATTACGTACTGAAAATCTGACCGTCAGCTATGGCGCACAAACCGTGCTGGATGGACTTTCTCTCGCCCTGCCTGCCGGAAAAATCACGGCCCTGCTCGGCCCTAACGGTTGCGGGAAATCGACGCTGTTGAACTGTTTTTCTCGCCTGTTAACACCAGACTCTGGCGAGATATTGCTTGATGAAAAACCCATAGCCGGTTTTTCCGCCCGCCAGCTGGCTCGCCGCCTGGCTTTACTGCCGCAACACCATTTATCCCCCGAGGGGATCACTGTACGGGAACTGGTTTCCTACGGCCGCAGCCCGTGGCTGTCGTTGTGGGGGCGACTCTCCGCGGAAGACAACGAGCGGGTCAACGTGGCAATGAGTCAGACCCGGACGCGCAATCTGGCTGACCGCAGGTTAACCCAGCTTTCCGGCGGCCAGCGCCAGCGTGCGTTTCTGGCGATGGTGCTGGCACAGGATACCCCACTCATTCTTCTTGATGAGCCTACGACCTACCTCGATATCAATCATCAGGTTGAACTGATGCGCCTGATGGTTGAACTCAAAAGGCAGGGGAAAACCGTAGTGACGGTACTCCACGATCTGAATCAGGCCAGCCGCTATTGCGATCATCTGGTGGTACTGGCAAGCGGTCGCGTGATGGCGCAAGGTGCTCCGGAAGCAGTGATGAAACCAGAGCTTCTAAAGACGGTGTTCAGCGTAGAAGCGGAAATCCATCCCGAACCGGTATCTGGCAGACCCATGTGTGTGGTGAAGTAGTCTGGCGAAGTCATAAGGATCATCACAGGACAGATAAAGGAAGTGATAACCACCTGCCAACAGGCACCAAAATCTGGCTGGTTGCCGGTATCACCGACATGCGCAACGGCTTCAATGGTCTCGCCGCAAAGGTGCAGACGATGCTGAAAGATGACCCGATGTCCGGCCATGTCTTCATCTTCCGGGGCCGCAGCGGCAGTAAGGTCAAACTGCTGTGGTCCACCGGCGACGGACTGTGCCTGCTGACCAAACGGCTGGAACGCGGCCGCTTCGCCTGGCCCTCTGCCCGCGATGGCAAAGTGTTCCTGACCCCGGCGCAGCTGGCAATGCTTCTGGAAGGCATCGACTGGCGGCAGCCTAAAAGACTGCTTACGTCCCTGACCATGTTGTAGGCCTCTTTATCCTGGTTGTCGTTGAATAAGCCTGGTAAAATGCGGGCTTATGAACAACACCTCCCCCTGACGACATCCTTCTGCTGAAACAGCGCCTGTCCGAACAGGAAGCGCTGAACCGCGCCCTGCTGGAAAAGCAGGCCGACCGGGAGCGCGAAATAGACCATCTGCAGGCGCAGCTGGATAAGCTTCGCCGGATGAACTTCGGCAGTCGTTCTGAATAAATCTCCCGCCGCATCGCGCAGATAGAAGCCGACCTGAACCGGCTTCAGACAGAAAGCGATACGCTGACGGGTCGGGTTGCCGATACGGGCCGGGCCCCGTATCGTTTTAACCCTGAATATTCATCGCAGATATTGTTTCGGGTTTTCCGGTATACCAGCCCTGAACTAGGTAACCGGGGCCAAGAGAACAGGCGAATTCAAACTGTCCTGGCGTTTCCACCCCTTCAAACACCAGTGGTTTGCCAGTACCACGTAACCCTTTCACCATAGAAACAAGTAGCGCTCGCTTCACCGGGTCATCAATATTGGCAATAAAAATACGGTCTATTTTTATCTCATCGAAATCCAGTACCGTCAGCCATTCAATATGGGGGCCGCTTGGAAAACGGAATCTATGGTCACTCCCGTTTTTGCAACACCGATTTTGACGACAAGTTGGCTTGCTTGAATCTATCCGGCGTCTGAATGGGATTTTATTCCCGCGCCTCGATGAGTTCCGCGCCTGATGAACCTCCAGAAAATATACGGCTTCAATGAGCCTTTCCGTTTTACAGGTTCCTCAACAGGCCGGTGGGCCGTTAGTATCATCAATATCAGTATTCGCAAAACCAGATGAATGATTGTTTAAACTGGTGTATTTCTGCCTTTATGCTTCGTAAGTTTGCTGTCGCGCCGTCAGTGCCCAGGCTATTCTGGCCAGCTTGTTTGCCAGAGCACAGGTGACGACAAAGTTGCTTTTCCGACACAACAACTCCCTGACCCAGTCGGCCAACTTGCCAGACTGGTGTTCCAGTTTTTGTATGAATACCCTGGCACACTGAACCAACAAAGTTCGGATCTTTTTGTTGCCCCGCTTGCTAATCCCTAACAATGTCGTCCGACCTCCCGTGCTGTACTGTCGGGGTACCAGCCCTGTTGCCGCCGCAAAGTCACGGCTGCTGGCGTACTGCTTCCCGTCGCCAATCTCAGTTGAAATAGTACTGGCAGTCAGCGTTCCAACGCAGGGAATACTCAGCAAGCGCTGTCCAACCTCATCTTCGTCCAACTTTCGTTTCAACTGAGATTCCAGATCTTTAATCTGCTCAACAAGATAGTGATAATGCTGTTGTAATTTCAGCAGTAACTGGCTGAGATAAAGAGGCAAACTACTGTCCTCAAGAAGGGTACTCAGTCGACTAATAACGGCAGCACCTCGCGGAACGCTGATACCAAATTCCAGCAGAAAAGCATGCATCTGATTAGTTGTTTTCACCTTATCCTGAACCAGGGATTCACGGACACGATGCAGAGCTCGCATTGCCTGCTGAGATTCGGTTCTGGGCTGCACGAAACGCATAGATGGACGTGATGCTGCTTCACAGATAGCTTCAGCATCAACGAAGTCATTTTTGTTGCTTTTAACGAATGGGCGGACAAATTGCGGTGATATCAGCTTTGGAAAATGCCCTAACTCTTCCAGCTTGCGTGCCATAAAGTGAGAACCGCCACAGGCTTCCATCGCGATGGTTGTTGCCGGGCATGTCGCCAGAAATTCGATTAGCTTTGGTCGGGTGAATTTTTTACGGTAAACGGCCTTCCCACGATGATCCTGACAATGAATATGGAAAGAGTTCTTACCCAGATCGATACCAATAAGCGCAATGTTTTCCATGATGGTTCTCCGAATGAAAGCCTGTCCTCAGCATAGTACTGGGAAGGAGGGAGTGACCATCTCATTAAATAAAGCACGCTAAGCCGGTTGCAGCGGTCGTAGCGGCCTGAACTTGCCCGCGCCGATCTTGGCGCTGCTGCGCCAGAGGTAATCGCCGGTGAGGTTGATGGGCACTGTTGCAAAGTTAGCGATGAGGCAGCCTTTTGTCTTATTCAAAGGCCTTACATTTCAAAAACTCTGCTTACCAGGCGCATTTCGCCCAGGGGATCACCATAATAAAATGCTGAGGCCTGGCCTTTGCGTAGTGCACGCATCACCTCAATACCTTTGATGGTGGCGTAAGCCGTCTTCATGGATTTAAAGGCACTGTTGCAAAGTTAGCGATGAGGCAGCCTTTTGTCTTATTCAAAGGCCTTACATTTCAAAAACTCTGCTTACCAGGCGCATTTCGCCCAGGGGATCACCATAATAAAATGCTGAGGCCTGGCCTTTGCGTAGTGCACGCATCACCTCAATACCTTTGATGGTAGCGTAAGCCGTCTTCATGGATTTAAATCCCAGCGTGGCGCCGATTATCCGTTTCAGTTTGCCATGATCGCATTCAATCACGTTGTTCCGGTACTTAATCTGTCGGTGTTCAACGTCAGACGGGCACCGGCCTTCGCGTTTGAGCAGAGCAAGCGCGCGACCATAGGCGGGCGCTTTATCCGTGTTGATGAATCGCGGGATCTGCCACTTCTTCACGTTGTTGAGGATTTTACCCAGAAACCGGTATGCAGCTTTGCTGTTACGACGGGAGGAGAGATAAAAATCGACAGTGCGGCCCCGGCTGTCGACGGCCCGGTACAGATACGCCCAGCGGCCATTGACCTTCACGTAGGTTTCATCCATGTGCCACGGGCAAAGATCGGAAGGGTTACGCCAGTACCAGCGCAGCCGTTTTTCCATTTCAGGCGCATAACGCTGAACCCAGCGGTAAATCGTGGAGTGATCGACATTCACTCCGCGTTCAGCCAGCATCTCCTGCAGCTCACGGTAACTGATGCCGTATTTGCAGTACCAGCGTACGGCCCACAGAATGATGTCACGCTGAAAATGCCGGCCTTTGAATGGGTTCATGTGCAGCTCCATCAGCAAAAGGGGATGATAAGTTTATCACCACCGACTATTTGCAACAGTGCCCCGTCTGGGTCGTAATGCGATGGATATCCGAAAAACAGTAGAGCAACTGGCGGCTTTAGATATTCGCGTTCATTGTCTCGCACTCGGAGGCGTTGACTTGACCAGTCCGGCCGGAAAAATGACTATGCAGGTAATTTCTGCTGTAGCGGAGTTTGAGCGGGATTTGCTGCTTGAGCGAACGTATTCAGGTATTGCGAGGGCAAAAGCGGCTGGAAAACGCTTCGGTCGCCCCCCCATCCTGAGCGAGGAACAAAAGCAAACAGTGACAGAGCGCCTAAATGCTGGCATCAGTATCAGTGCTATTGCCCGGGAATTTAATACCACCCGCCAGACTATCCTTCGGGTAAAGGCTGGATTGCTGCAAGAGTGAGCGGCTGGGAAGATTATAAAAAAAATCAAATGGTTATTATGAAATAAAACAGCCTGCTGGGTTCTTTTCCCCCCTATTTTTTATAAAAGAGTAGACAAAAGAGGTTCGCGATACTAATCTACCAACTAGATGGTTGGTACTGATTACACCAGCTATACCTTTTATCAAGAAATTACAGGAGCCATTATGTCTACTACCGTTAAACCTTCTGCAGACGCAGCTGCGATCCACAATACCCGTGAAGCAGTTCGCAGCCAGCCTGGCCTGGGTAACCTGACTTTCCAGATGAAAGCCCGTTCCAGCGGCGGATTAACCATTCGCACAGAGACCGGCGCCACAATCCAGAACGGCGTTATCGATACCAGCCGTGTGGGGAAATTTTCTAATATCGGTGATGAACCCGCAGGTTTACTCGGCACCGATACCGGCATGAGCCCGACTGAATACATCATGCAGGCGCTGGCTGGCTGTTATACCGCCACCCTTACCATGATGGCTGCTGAAAAAGGGATCGACCTGGACGGTATCGAGCTGGATCTTAATTTCGATATCAACCTCAACGGCTTCCTTGGGCTGGACAGCAACGTGCGTAAAGGTGCGAAATCTATTCGCGTCGATGTTCACCTTACGAGCAAGACCGCCAGTCGCGAGGAGTTAGAAGCGCTGGTCAGCGAAATGCAAAAGAATTCGCCAATCCACGATACTCTGGCTAATCCGGTTGAAATGATTACACGCCTGGCGTGATGTCAGAGATGTAATGCTGCCATTCAGAATGCAGGATGGCAGTGACGTTCAGCTCTGCACGATACTGAGTCAGTGATACAACTTGCTACGGAAAAATAGCAACAATATAATCTATCAACTAGTAGATTATATGGAGTAATTATGACAACCATGACACGGGAACGGCTGCTCAGCGAAGCAGAACACCTGATGCGCGAAAAAGGGTATTCAGCATTCAGCTATGCTGATTTATCAAAAATAGTGGGTATCACCAAGGCCAGTATTCATCACCATTTCCCGACCAAAGATATTCTGGGTGAGCAGGTGGTAATACAGGCGTTCTCTGATACGCAACGCGTATTTGAGCAGATAGAGGCTACTGAGAAAAGCGCGGAGAAAAGAATTGCGGCCTACATCGATATCTTCGCGCAAAGCCATAAAGCTTCACTACTGCCACTGTGTTGTGCGTTGTCAGCAGAGACCGCCAATCTGCCTCAGGCAATTACTGTACAGACATCACTTTATTTCGATATGCAAATCGAGTGGCTCACAAAAGTCGTCAGGGCGGGCATGGAGTCAGGTGAGTTTTCATCCCATGCCGAACCATCAGATATTGCTTTGATGATCATTAATGTCTGTGAAGGCTCAAGCGTAGTGGCGCATGCAACGGCCAGACCCGAAGTCTTCGCCAACAGCCTTAAGTATATAAAACTGCTTCTTAATACCCCTCATTCAGGAGAATGACACTATGCTGGACTGGAACAACTATCGCTCAGAGTTAATGCAACGTTTAGGCGAGTTGGGCAAACTGACCCCCGAGACCATGAAAGGCGTGGTTGCCCTGGGCAACGCAGGTAACAAAACTGACCTTTTGGGCGCAAAAGTGCGTGAACTCATTGCCCTGGCGTGCGCAGTCACAACCCGCTGCGACGGCTGTATTGCTTTTCACGCCGACGCCGCTGTGAAAGCCGGTGCAACCGACGCTGAAATTGCTGAAGCGCTGGGCGTGGCGATTAACCTCAACGCTGGCGCGGCGGTCATTTATTCAGCCCGCACTCTGGATGCCGTCGGTCAGGCACGCGGTTAAGCATTAATAAATTCCACGTTAAAAGGGCATTACTGCCCTTTTTTTATGTCCGCAATCGCCTGAGCATATACCGATGCAGGTTTCACACCCGGTATGCGTTTAACTAATTGCCCTTCATGAAATATCAGCACAGACGGCAGCCCCCAGATCTCGTATTTGGTTGTCAGCACCGGCGCCTGATCTACATTGACTTTCCCCACCTGAATGTCTCCATCGAGCCGGTCTGCAAACTGACTGAACATTTCTTCGCTGGCCTGACAGGGCGGACACCAGGGTGCAGAGAAACGTACCACCGATATTCCTTTGTACTGCTCTATCTGGCGGAAATTATCTTCGTTATAAGCTGTTAATGTACGCATGGTGATGACCTCGCAAAATGAGTGACAATTCAGAAATGGCTGCGTTATGACAAAAAAATACGGCACACCTGTTGACCTACCTACTAGATGGTTGGTATATTGCCATCCATCAGATGTTTATGCAACTCCAGTGCGCGACGTCCGGTCGATGATACTTCCGGGTTGTGCAAATCCCTGCCGGGATACTCCTTTTTGTTTCTGTGAGGTATACGATGAGTAAGCTTTTCACCCCCTACAATCTGTCTGGCCTGGCGTTAAAAAACCGTGTAGTCATGGCACCGATGACCCGCACCCGCACCATGAATGACGTGCCGGATGAGGTCGTGGCTTTGTACTATGCACAGCGTGCTTCTGCTGGCCTGCTCATCACCGAAGGGATGCCGGTTTCAGAAGAAGGCCGGGGTTACCTCTATACCCCTGGTATCTACAACGACGAACACGTCCAGGGCTGGCGTAAGGTGACACAAGCGGTTCACGCCAAAGGTGGCCGTATTTTCGCGCAGCTCTGGCACGTCGGCCGTATGTCTCACGTCTCTCTTCAGCCAGGCCACATAGCGCCGGTTTCAGCGGGCACCGTTCAGGCGGTCAATACCACCGTTTTTGCGCTGACTGAATCCGGAGAACCGGGCCCGGTTGTACCAAGCCAGCCACGCGCGCTGGAAACGCATGAAGTGAAACGCATCACTGCAGACTTCGTGCACTCCGCACGCCTGGCGATGGAAGCCGGCTTTGACGGTGTGGAAATCATGGCTGCAAACGGATTCATCTTTGACCAGTTCCTCAGTAGCGAACTGAACACCCGCACCGACGAATACGGCGGCTCGGTGGAAAATCGTCAGCGTTTCCTGCTGGAGACCATTGACGCCGTGGCGGAAGCCGTGGGTAACAGCCACGTTGCCGTGCGCCTGTCACCGTTCGGCCGCATTTATGACCTCGCGCCGTATGAAGGTGAAGAGCAAACCTGGTCAGCCATCACCGACGCGCTCGGTCAGCGGGAGCTGGCTTACGTACACCTTTACTATCAGCCGGTGTACACCAAAGCGCCACTTCCGGAAGGATTCCGCCGCCGTTTTCGCAACACGTTTAAAGGCACCATCATCGCTGCCGGCGGTTTCACCCGTGATATCGCAGAGCAGGCTCTGGAAGATGATGAGCTGGATCTGGTGGCATTTGGTGTGCCCTACATCGCTAACCCGGATCTGGTTGAAAGAATGCAAAACGGCTGGCCACTGGCAGAAAGTGACCGCGCCACCTACTACGGCGTCAGTGGTTCCCCGGAAAAAGGCTATACCGATTACCCGGTCTGGCAGGCGCAATAAATCCCATACGGTCGCGGTTCTCTGATAAGTGAGACCCGACCGCCCAAGGTCTTTGAGGAATCATTATGCAAACGCTGAAACCCACCCTCACCATCGATATCTGGTCAGATTTGGTCTGCCCGTGGTGCTGGATTGCTAAGAAAAGATTTGAACAGGGTCTGAATCGCTTTGAATTTCGCGATCAGGTGGTGATCCGTCATCACAGCTACCGTCTGGCCGGTGGTACTCCCGCTATGCCTTTTAAGGATGCCATCGTTAAAAAACTGGGCAGTCAGCATTCAGCGGAGCTGATGATGAATCAGGTGGGCACCGCCGGTAAATCTGAAGGTCTGATCTACAACTTTGACGGCATGATGTTTGGTGATACAGAAGATGCACACACCCTGCTGGTTGCCGCGCGTAAGGCCGGAATTGCGGACGCGGTGGAAGAACGTTTTTATCACGGCAGTATCACCGAAGGTCGCTCTCTCTTTGACCGTCAGCAGCTCGTTGCAATGGCCGTAGAAGCCGGTATGGAGAAAGCTGACGCCGAAGCCGCTCTGGAAAATGACGATTTTCGCGCCACCGTTTCCGACGATGAAGCCCACGCACAGTCTATTGGCCTCAGCGGCGTTCCGGTTTTTGTGATGAACGAGAAATACGCCATCAGCGGGGCTCAGGGGGCAGACAACTTTTTGAATGCCCTGCGTCAGGTCTGGGATGAACAGCAAACCGAATTTTCAGCCACAGCGGGTCAGACCTGCGGAACGGATGGCTGCAGCATTTAATCCGTCAACCGCCGGCAGTTTCACGCTGCCGGCAACGTCTTACCCACCAGTAATGGAGTCTGAAAATGAATACATTTTTCAAAGGTAAAAAACTGCTTGTCGTCGGCGGCACCAGCGGCATGGGTCTCGCCGTGGCACGCATGGTACTGGAAGCGGGCGGCAGTGTGGTGCTGACCGGGAATAAAAAAGACAAAGCCGAAGCGGTACAAAAAGAGCTGAGCCCGCTGGGACCGGTGGCGGTCATCGCGGCCAACCTGATGACTGAAGAAGGTATGGAAACTATCCGTCATGAAATCAATGCCAGCCATCGCGATATCAGCCTGATGGTAAATGCCGCCGGGATCTTTATGCCGAAAGGGTTTACCGAGCACAGCTTTGCCGATTATGACATGTACTTTTCGCTGAACCGCGCCACGTTCTTTATTACGCAGGATGTCGTGAAGAACATGCTCGCCGCGAAGCTCGAAGGGTCTATCGTCAACGTCGGTTCGATTGGTGCCCAGGCAGCACTGGGTGACTCGCCGTCCTCGGCCTATTCAATGGCAAAAGCGGGTCTGCATGCCCTGACGCGTAATCTGGCGATTGAACTGGCCAGCGCGGGTATTCGTGTCAACGCTGTGTCTCCCGGGATTGTTCATACACCAATATACGAAGGCTTCATGGACAAAGCGGATATCGCTGATGCTATGAAGTCGTTGAACGATTTCCACCCGTTAGGCCGCGTCGGAACCGCAGAGGATGTGGCAAACACCATTCTATTCCTGTTGTCTGACAAAACATCATGGGTGACGGGCGCTATCTGGGATGTCGATGCCGGCATTATGGCGGTCAGACGATAACCCCGGTACGTTGACAAGAGCCGCCCCTTTACGGGCGGCATTTTTTTGTCGCCAGAAATGTCATCAGCAGGCTTCACTCAGGATATTCACAACCTGTTCATCCGTGCCTTTTTTGTTCCCGGCACAGGGTGTTATGCCGGGTTCTGACGACATCCTGACAGGACAAACTGCCAAAGAGAAAGGGGTTATACCCTGTTAGGGGCCGGTGTCCGCAGTACCTGTGAAATTCTTTTCATCCCTGCTGTCAGCATAGTCCGTGGGCACGCCAGATTTAACCGGATATGTCCTTCCCCATTGTCGACAAACAGCAAGCCCCCTTCAAGAAGCACCCCTGACTCCCGGGCAAAATACAGCGATAAATCCTCACCCACAGTGTCGGGCAGGTAGTGGCTAATATCTATCCAGGCCAGATATGTCCCTTCGGGGATCGAGAACCTGGTTTCGGGTAAATAGCTTTTGAGGTAGTCGTGCAGGTACTGGAAATTGCCGTCAATATATTCCCTCAGATGGACAAGCCAGTCATCGCATTCACTCCACGCCGCTTTGTTTGCTGCCAGGCTCAGCGGAGAGATGAACTCGTCGTGTCTGAGACGCCACTCGCTTCTGACACCGGGATCCGGAATAATGATATTTGCCAACAAATTCCCGGCCAGATTGAATGTTTTACTCGAGGACATGCAGGTAATAATGCGTGTAGAATCAGGGAAAAGAGAGGCGGCCGGTGTATGACCGATACCACTTCGGGACAGGTCACAGTGAATTTCGTCAGATATCACCCAGATATCATTGGCCAGGCAAATTTCAATAATCCGCTTAAGTTCATCAGGCCGCCAGACTCGTCCGGTCGGGTTATGCGGATTACACAGGAAAAGAATTTTCACACGTAAGTCGGCCTGACTGGCTTTGCGTGTAAAGTCTTCCCAGTCAGGTTCCCAGCCACCTGCTGATTTTTTTAACGCCGAGTACACCACGCGACGCTGACTGTATTCACCCGCCTTTTTAAACGGGCCATATGAAGGCGTCATAATAAGAATACTGTCATCCTTGTCGGTCAGAAGCGGGACGAGACGGTTCAGCGCGGGAATAATGCCCGGAGACAGCACAATGTCTTCCGTTTTGAAACGGTGACCATATTGTCGCTCACACCAGTTGCCAAAGATTTCATAGTATTCTTCGTCGTAGATTTTAGTGTAGCCGAGTATTTTTCTATCCAGACGGTCTCTGATGGCCTGAAGAATCGGCTCTGGTGTGGCAAAAGCCATGTCAGCAACCCAGAGGTTGATTAGCCCTTCTGCCGGATACCGCATTGCAAATTCGGACTGCCCCGCAAACAGGTATTCCCGCCAGCCGTCCACGGTAAGACTGTCTGTTTTCTCTCTGCTTACGTACTCATCAAAATCATATTTCATTTCATGAACCTGCCTTAGGTGTAGTCTGAAACGTCGACCTCAGTATTCCTGTCAGTCTGATGCCGGAGCGGGAAAACTGGCTCGTGTGATTAACATAAGAGAATCATTACAACTGCATGAATTAATTGCGTTATTGAGGTTTTCTCGCCTTTGCCATCGGCTGACGGGGGGATTTCTCGCGTGTCACCATCACAATGCCAGTCAGCACTGCCAGGGCAGAAAATATCGTTCTGACCGTCAGTGATTCACCCAGGAATACCACACCCCCTAGCATTGCCAGGCAGGGAACGCTGAGCTGAAGGATACTGGCGGTAATAGAGCCGAGGGAGGGTAAAAGGGTATACCACAATACATAGGCACCGGCTGAGGCGACGGCACCGGACAGCAATGACAAAGCAATGCCTGCAGCATCAGAGTGACCCTGCTTCATAAACAGCAACGTAAGAGCGAGAGCCATCGGCGCTGCGAGAATAAAATTAGCCGCCGTTGAAGCCCAGGCTAATCCGGAAACGATCATCATAAGTGCACTGTAAAGCGGCGGTGCCTTCGTCCCGGGTAACAGCAGGGCAGCAATTCCCGTCAGAGCCAGAACTAAACCGCAAGCCCGCATAGCGGAGAGTGATTCTCCTTTAAATAATCCGTGGATCACCATCGCAAACTGTACGGCACCAAAAAGTAACAGCGCACCAGCCCCGGTATCGAGATGGATATAGGCGACAGAAAACAGCACCGCATACGCCATGAGGTAAAACCCGCTCAGCGGACGCCACAGCGATAATGTGGTCCTGGCGTGATAAAAGAGGAAGGGGGACAGGACGAATGCACCACTGGCCAGCCTGAGGCTGCTGAATGAAAGGGGATCAATGTGGCCTCCCTGCAGGGCCAGACGACACAGAATGGAGTTTGCCGCAAATGCCAGCATTGCCAGTGATATTTTAAGAATGAGCGCGCACCTGGCCATTCGAGAAGTCCTCACAAAAGCCTTGTAAACTACCATCTAGTTGGTAGCATAGCGTAAGTGATCGCCGAACAGGAAGCAATAACCAGCTTCCAAACTGGAAGGTGAGGACAGGCATTCGGAATGAATTCTGTTTCACATCCCCAGTGGAGGACGGAAAACGCGTTATGCCAGATGCAGAGCAGAAGATTATTTTTCTCCTGCGATCAAACATATGACATCAGTTTAAGGCCCGGAATATCCTATGAAAAAACTAAAATTTACGTTCAAAAATGCGGCGGGTGAAGAACTGGCCGGATTGCTTGAACTTCCTGAAAATCCTAAAGCGTTTGCGCTGTTAGCTCATTATTTTACGTGTGGCAAAGACCTCAAAGGCGCGGCGCGTATTGCGCGGAAACTGACAGAGAAAGCTATCGCCGTTCTCCGGTTTTATTTTACTGGTCTGGGAAACAGCGAAGGGGATTTTTCCAACACCAACTTCTCATCCAATATTTCGGACCTGCTTTGCGCGGTAGATTATCTCCGCCGACAGTACGAAGCGCCTTCTTTGCTCATCGGTCATAGCCTGGGGGGATCGGCCATCCTGTCTATCGCCGGCGAAGTTCCTGAGGCAAAGGCCATTGTCACCATAGGATCACCCGGAGAACTGACACACGTAAAACGTCTTTTTAAGGATGATGTTGAAAACATTAACCAGCATGGAGCCTATCCCGTTGAGCTGGCCGGGCGGGTATTTACGTTAAAGAAACAGATGCTGGACAATATTCAGGAACACAAAATCGCTCATAAGGTGTTCGCCATGAACAAACCTCTGCTGATTTTTCATGCGACTGAAGATGATACCGTGTTAATTGAGCAGGCCGAGAAAATATTCAAAGCAGCTAAGCATCCCAAGAGTTTCATTTCCCTGGGTAAGGCTGATCACCTTCTGACACATGCTCAGGATGCTGAATACGTTGCCGATATCATTATATCGTGGAGCGAATGTTACCTATAAACAGAGTAAATGCGTTCAAACTCGTAGCGCTGAGGGCGATTTTCTGCAGAGATCGGACGCTGTTTATGCTGGACTGATTTTGCGATAAAGGCTTAGGCCGATGCATACAGGCGGGGCTGAATAAGGGTGAGGCCCTTGGGCGAGCATCCTTCATGCACCGGCTGAATGAAATCAGGGATCTGGGGGTGGGAGGATCAGCGTTACCACGCCACCGGCGCTGACACTACATACGGCGGCGATAACACTCTGGAATACGGTTTATATAGAAAGAACCATTGAGCCGCTTAAGCAAAAAGGAGTCCCTGTTAATGAACTGCTGGTCTCTCATCCTTCTCCACTGCTGTACAAAATATAGTCTTAGCGTGGGATAATTTCCGTTTCCCAAGCGGACCCCTAAAGGCATTCAACAATTGCATGAGTGTGTTCTGGCGACAGCATGAAGCCGAATTCTCTCGCTTTCTGACATCGAAGACAGGTGATAGCGAAAAAGCAGCAGACCCGGAGAAGACGAAGGTGATTATCGTGACGCTTGCCGAAACGACACCTGTACTGGAAGCCGCTAACCTGCAGCAGGATCTACGCCGAGCTGGCATCGAGCCGTGGGCATGGGTCGTTAATAACAGCCTGGCAGCTGCTCAACCGTCTTCGCCTTTCCTGAAGATCAGGGCGAACCGCGAGCTGCCTCTCATCTCTGATGTGGAAGAGCAGTATGCAAAGCGTATTGCATTAACAGCGCTACAGAGCGAAGAGCCGGTTGGTATTGACCTGCTGGAAGAAATGGCGAAGTAATAATGAAGGGGGCAAATGCCCCCTTCGTCTTTATTTCAGTCTTTTACCTGAATCATCAACGACTTTTTCACCGTCTTCCTTGGTGAAAGCCGCTTTCTGGGCATCTGGAAGGATATCGAGAACAACCTCTGAAGGACGGCAAAGTTTAGTTCCCAGTGGCGTCACTACGATCGGACGGTTGATCAGAATCGGATGCTGTAGCATAAAGTCGATGAGCTGGTCGTCAGTAAATTTATCTTCTGCAAGACCCAGTTCCTCATACGGCTCGACGTTCTTACGCAGCAAAGCCCGGACGGAAATGCCCATATCCGCAATGAGTTTGAGCAGCTCATCGCGTGAAGGTGGAGTCTCAAGGTAAAGAATAACGGTCGGCTCGATACCGCTGTTGCGGATCATCTCCAGCGTATTACGCGACGTGCCGCAGGCTGGGTTGTGATAAATGGTGATGTTGCTCATATCAGTATCTCATTACAAAGTGAAAGAGAGACGTAGCGCCAGCGCGGCCAGCGTTACAAACAGCACAGGCAGAGTCATGACGATCCCGGTGCGGAAATAGTATCCCCATGTGATGGTCATGTTCTTCTGTGAAAGGACATGCAGCCAGAGCAACGTTGCCAGGCTACCAATAGGTGTAATTTTCGGTCCAAGATCGCAGCCAATCACGTTGGCAAAAATCATCGCCTCTTTGATAACGCCTGTTGCAGTGCTGCCATCAATAGAGAGAGCACCAACCAGCACGGTAGGCATATTGTTCATGATGGAAGAGAGGAAAGCCGTCAGGAAGCCAGTACCAAACGTCGCGGCCCAAAGTCCTTTATCTGCCAGCACGTTCAACACACCGGAGAGGTATTCTGTTAGTCCGGCATTACGCAGACCATAGACCACCAGATACATTCCCAGAGAGAATATGACGATCTGCCATGGCGCACCGCGAAGCACTTTGCCAGTGTTAATGGCATGGCCTCGCTTCGCCACCGCAAACAGAATGACAGCCCCTACAGCAGCAATCGCACTGACCGGGATACCCAACGGCTCAAGGACGAAAAAGCCAACCAGAAGAAGGATCAACACTATCCAGCCGGTTCTGAAGGTTGCCAGATCTTTAATCGCTTTTGCCGGTGCTTTCAGGAGAGCCAGGTCGTAAGTTGGCGGAATATCTTTGCGGAAGAACAGATGCAGCATCACCAGCGTGGCGATAATGGCTGCGATATCCACCGGCACCATTACCGACGCATACTCAGTGAAACCCAGCCCAAAGAAGTCTGCAGAAACGATGTTAACCAGGTTGGACACGATAAGCGGCAGACTGGCCGTATCGGCAATAAACCCGGCGGCCATGACAAATGCCAGCGTAGTGCCTTTGCTGAAACCTAATGCAAGCAGCATGGCGATAACAATTGGCGTCAGAATCAATGCCGCACCATCGTTGGCAAACAGTGCCGCCACCGCTGCGCCGAGCAAAACGATATAGGTAAACAGCAAACGCCCGCGACCGTTACCCCAACGTGAAACGTGCAGCGCCGCCCATTCGAAAAAGCCCGATTCATCGAGCAGAAGGCTGATAATAATCACGGCAATAAAGGTCGCCGTCGCATTCCAGACAATATTCCACACTACAGGGATATCACCAAAATGGACTACGCCAGAGATCAGCGCCAGTACCGCGCCCAGCGTCGCACTCCAGCCGATCCCTAATCCCTTCGGTTGCCAGATAACCAAAACGATGGTCAGGACAAAAATAGCGCCTGCCAGTAACATAAATCCTCCAGACAGGACGGCTTTGCCGCCCTGTATATACAAAAAAAATTAAACAACCAGCTCTCTGAGTTTCTCGATGCCAGTGGGCTCTGCAGCCATTACCGGTACTAACGCTATGCGGCTTGCATGCTGGTTTTTCACAACCTCGATTTGAGGACGCTCTTGTAGGGCGCGCTGGCAAAGCAGCGGCGATTGCGTCTGTGCAATCGAAAGGCTGTTATTGATAATCCAGCCCCAGGGATGAATCCCCGCACGTTCAAGATCGGACTGCAGGTTTGCCGCTTCCAGTACAGGTGTGGTTTCAGGCAGAGTGACCAGCAAAACTTTGGTACGTTCCTGGTCCTGAAGCTGCATCATCGGAGTGGTAAAATGACCTTTATCCCCCATCTTCCTGGCAATCTCACGGTGATAAGCCCCGGTAGCATCAAGCAGTAATAGCGTATGCCCGGTAGGTGCCGTATCCATGACCACAAACCGTTTGCCAGCTTCACGAATTACGCGTGAAAACGCCTGGAACACCGCAATCTCTTCTGTGCAAGGAGAACGTAAATCCTCTTCGAGCAGCCGTTTCCCAGCCTCATCCAGATCCCTGCCTTTCGTCTCAAGAACATGCTGACGATAGCGTTCAGTTTCATCGTGAGGGTTGATTCGGCTGACCTGCAGATTTTTGAGGCTGCCATTGAGCGTTGTACTGAGATGTGCAGCAGGATCTGAGGTGGTGAGATGCACATCAAAACCCTTATCCGCCAGACTGACGGCGATAGCCGCAGCCATTGTGGTTTTGCCCACACCACCTTTGCCCATCAGCATAATCAAACCGTGTTCACTGCGGGCGATATCATCAACCAGGACAGACAACGACATATTCTCTGGCTTGTTCTGTGGGCTTTGTTCAGGAAGCGATGTTATCTCAGCGTGTTCGTTGAGCAGGCCTTTCAATGCGGATACACCAACCATGTTCAGCGGCTGCAGGTATAAGTTGTCTGTCGGCAAATCAGATAACCCGGCAGGAAGATTTGCCAGCGCCTCTTGCTCCCGTTGCCATATTGCAGCGGCCAGTGCATCACGTTCTGCTTCGCTCGCAGGCAGGACACCGTTAATGACTAAATACTGATTTTTAAGGCCAATAGCTGATAATTCGTCATGAGTACGAGCGACTTCCTGCAGTGTTGATTTTTGCAATCGCGCGACCAGCACAAGGCGAGTTCGTTCAGGATCGGATAATGCCTCAACCGCATGAGCATATTGCTCGCGTTGTTTTTCCAGCCCAGCCATTGGACCAAGACAGGAAGCACCATCCGGGTTACTTTCGATGAAGCTGCTCCAGGCTCCGGGAAGCTGAAGAAGGCGAATAGTGTGGCCAGTTGGGGCAGTATCAAAAATGATGTGATCAAAGCGGGTCAGCAGAGAAGCGTCAGTCAGTAAGCCAGTAAACTCGTCGAATGCAGCGATCTCTGTCGTACAAGCTCCTGAAAGCTGTTCACTGATGCTGTTAACAACGTCATCAGGCAAAAGACCTTTAATAGGGTCAACGATTCTGGCGCGGTATTGCTGGGCGGCGTCCTGCGGGTCAATCTCCAGAGCCGAAAGACCAGACACAGCAGTCACGGGCTGGATAGTGTTACCGATAGTCTGATCGAATACCTGACCGACATTGGAAGCCGGGTCGGTACTGACAAGCAGAACACGCTTTCCCAGTTCAGCCAGACGTATAGCCGTTGCGCAGGAAATCGAAGTTTTGCCTACACCTCCCTTACCGGTGAAAAACAGGTAAGACGGGATATTCTCTAAGAATTTCATATGTCCTCCTGACATACTCAACAACAGGAAGTTTTACCACCACAGCAACTGGTGGAAGCTAAACCCACCTTTTCCAGCGGTATACCAAACCAGCGAGCCAGTTCAGCGCGTTTTGGGTATCGCCCGGCCATCACCGTTTCACCATCAAGCAACAGCAGCGGAAGCTCTTCAGCTCCAGAAGCCTCAAGGAATGCTTTCGCTTTTTCGTTCTCAACGAAGCTCATAGGCTGCTGCGCCAGGTTATAACGTTCGATCTGAACCCCACGCCCTTTCAGCCATTGCACATCAGCAGAAAAATTGACCAAAACCTGATCGACATCTGAACCACAAACGCCGGTACTGCAGCACATCGCCGGATCAAACACCGTTAACATTTTCATCTTTAACACCTCACATTCGTAAAAACATATATGTACAGGCAAAATTTTTAGATACAAACAGCCTTACCGCTGCCAGAGCAGTTGGCCGATGCCAGCTTACGGGCGATGGCCTGTACGTCGTCCTGTTGACTTAACCAGGCCTGCTCAATCACCAGGGCAGCCCAGGAAGGAATATGCGGGGATAAGCGATAATGAACCCATTTCCCCTGCTTGCGATCCAGCAACAGGCCACTTTCCCGAAGCATCGCCAGATGGCGGGAGGTCTTGGGTTGTGATTGTTCCAGCGCTGTGCAGAGATCGCATACGCACAGCTCCCCCATCTCCCTGAGCAGTAGCACGATACCCAGGCGGGTTTCATCAGATAGTATTTTGAAAAGTTGTAGGGATGCAATTTCTGGCATTATGTACTCCTGCTATGAATGGGTATTGTCTCTCCACCAAAACAAGAAGTCAAAATCATATGTGTTTTCTCGCATGTGAGTGCAGGTGTCACTATGCGGTTGAAAAACGACCTGATGTGCGATCGTTACGTTAGTTGGGTAGGTAAAAAAGTCATTTGAGGCTAAAACATTGCTTAGTGCGGGCTTTCAGTTCATAGAGAAGAATGAATAATATCAATTATAACAATTGGTTATTTCCTTAGCGTACGTTTTCGTTCCATTGGCCCTCAGACCCCTAGTACAGAGGATCGGGATGCACTCTACGAAAAACAGCGAATCGCAGCGCAACGGCAGCGCGAACGTCAGAAGACCAAGCTGGCTGACCCAGCTTATCGGCAACATCAACAGGAAAAACGCCAGGCGGCAGCACAACGATCCGCCGAAAAACGATTAGCCCGTATCCATTCGCCGGAGTATCAGGAAGCGCAGCGTGAAAAACAGCGCATTAAGCGACAGGAATCGGCACAGAAACCACGTACAACACTTACCGTTACCAAACCCCGCAAAACCTCAATGCGAGGACTGAAAGGCCGAACCCCAACTGCAGACGAACGGCGCGTAATGGATGCGTTAGCCAAACTCCCCTGCACCGCTTGCTGGCTGCATAAGCACCACCAGCTAATTGTCAGTCTGCATCATGTAAATGGGCGCACTGCAGCTGGCGCGCATATGGATGTTTTACCGTTGTGCCGGTGGCATCACCAGGACGCGGCCCCAAAAGCAGATCGCGAGCAATACCCGTGGCTGGTGCCGGTTCATGCCAGCGGAAACGTTGGCGGAAAGGCCGAATTTACGCGCCTGAACGCCTCGGAAGAGGATTTGCTACTCATGGCCTACAAACAGGCTGGAATAACCAGAGAGGGGCGCTAATGGCTCGCACAACAACGGAACGGGCCTTAAATCCCCACGGTCACGTATACTTACTGGATGGATTGACCAAACTCCATATTTGCAAGATTTGCGGAACCTGTGAGCGCCGAAACGGACAATATTGGTGGGCTGGTAAGTGGAGTAAGACAGAGCCGCCGTGCGGCCTCAATACGGAGGAACAGCGGGACTGGCATAACAATGCAAACCCCGACAACGAAGACGAACCATAACCGGCTGCAGGGCGGTAAATAATTCCTTGACGCTAAAAAACACAAAGTACAAACCGCATAAAATCCTCGCAGCTTTTGTGTTCCCTTGAGGGTACTTTTGACAATTTAACTTCCTGCTTTAGCGCGGTTGGGAACATCAATAGCCAGTAAGGGGCCGCAATCGCGGCCTTTTTGCTTTCTGGAGGATAGAAAATTGAGTCAAAAAATAGCTGTTTTCAGTCTCTCAACATCAAACCCGCTCTATGTCACTGCCATCTATGACGATGACAACAACCTGATAATGAGCATCCCGAAATCACTCCCCAACTCATTAAAACAACAACGAGTAAAGGTGATCCCCGCCATCGAGAAGCTGCTTAAAGCTGACTTTAAGGTACTGGTGGATGAAACCAGTGGGACCATTGCTAGTGAAAGCGGCGCTCACCATGTTTCACTGAAGACGCGACATACAGACTCGCGCGCAGCCGTTCTCGTCGGCATCGAGCGCTACAACGAATTGCGCCTCCAGAAAGCCATTTCTCTTCCTGAGAAAAACCCCGGCGCATATGAGATCCCGTCTTCTATCGTGGACATTGATTACAACGCCGCCGGTGACGAGGTGTATCACATCAACTGGCAGGATATTCGACCTGAGCATCTGCTCACGATCATGTGCTGTTTTGCCACGGTATACCATCCTGTCACCTCAGCTGCGTACATCAAAGCCATGACCGGCGGCAGCGAAGAACGCGAGCAGCACCCGCTATTACGCGTTTTCGGGAACCTCATTAAGCATCAGGAAGTGACCAGCGCAAGCGCAGTTCCGCCATCGCTAACCGGGCAGCGGATCAGTGATAACGAGGTCATTCTATGAGTTACAACCGCCTGGATGACCGCACAATTGACGATCCTATCCTGCTGGCATTGTTTCATCAGGAAGTCATTGCACGGGCCACCAGCTACAGCGCCGACAACATCTCTTACACCATCAAGCCAGATGAGGTTTACCGTTCTGATTTGTCGGCGTTTCGCTGTTACGGCAATGAAGAATTACGTTGGGTATTCCGCCTGCTGGTGGGGCATGAATCTGAAACTGAAGCCATGCCGGTTGGCATAACGTTAACCGTGCCGCCGGTGGCCTGGATACGTGACCGGATGCGAGACTATGCGTCGGGAACAGTGGAGTTAATCAGTGGCTGATTTTCCCCGCGCCAGTAACGGGCGATACCAGACAGAAGGCCTAAGCGCGCGCGAGTTCGAACGCCTATTCAACCAGATTGAGAAGGATAAGCGAAGCAAGCGCCGCGCCGCTCGCCGCACTCTGACGCCGTTTTCACTGAAGAACAAAACAGCCGAAGATATCATCTCGCTGGGCAAGAAGAAAAAAGGCGGTACGTTCTTCACCGTCGAAGATCTAAAGGCATTTGAAGGTCGCCGCAAGGATATTCGACAGACGTTCAATTCAGGCATAGCCGGGATCACCTATGCCCAGCTCATAGCCGGAAGTGAGGCGATCGACGTTAAACGTGCTAACAACGCCGTAGACGACGGTTCCGGCATTAAGCGCGCCGTGCCTTCATCATTGAAACATAACGTCGTCACAGTCAGCGTGGAGGCTTCAGATCGCTCAGAAGACCAGCATCACCGCGTAAAAGTGCGCTTTGAGGAATGGGATTCACTGATTGATGAGCTGGGGGATGAGACTAGCGCGGTAAAAGTGACGAAAAAGCTGTGTGCCGGTCGCGTATCCTTCGATTGTGATTGTGGTCGTCATCAATACTGGTATCGCTACATCGCGACCGCCGGTAACTTTGCCCTGGCACCGCCAAAAGAATATGCCTTCCCCAAAATCCGTAACCCTAATCTCAAAGGGATCGCCTGTAAGCACGTGATCCACGCAATGACCCGACTCCAGTCGGCAAGCTGGCAATTGCGGATCGGTCAGGCCATGCTGCAGGCCGCTAAACGTGTAGGGTTCGGTGACGACAAACGACGTACTACTAAGCATTTCACTGAGGAAGACCGGAAAAGATTCAACAAGAACCGTAACTCACAGACTAACCAGGGGGCGATGCGTCAGGAGTGGGATAAATACCAGCGCCGCCAGAAAGCGCTGGGTAATCAGATTGCGCGAGACAGTACAAAGCTACGCACCCTCAGCGACAAACTGTTAAAAGCCCGGAAAATGACGCAAAAACAACGGGCAAAGGCAGAAGAAAGTCAGCAAAAGCTTAAAGCCGAGCAGGATAAAAACAAGGTGCTGCTGCAGCAGCTCGCCGACCGTTTCAAGGTGGAACGCCAGGCGTTTATTGATGCGATGGTAATGACTGGTGTATCACGTCAGGATGCCGAGAAACGCTTCCTGGACTACGTGAAAAACAAAGGCAGGGGTTAATACAAAAGCCCCCAACCTTTCGGTCAGGGGGCTGTTTTACGCGTCCATGAATGAGCTGGGCGGAATGTTGAAGCGCCGCGCAAGTGCTTTCATGTGATCTAGTGTTAGTGAGCGAGTCCCGTTAAGGATGCGGCTCACCAGCGATTTCTTACCAATCTCTTCCTCAAAATCACTCTGAGTCAGTTTGTGCTGGTCCATCAGGACACGCAGCAGGGCCACGCCACTTGGTAACGCTGCAATACGGTCGTTGAACTCTGCGAACTCTTCCGCCTCATCTTCATACTGGGCAATTTTCGCAACCAGCATGTCCACCAGCGGATGATCTGGCTCGTGTTCAACCAGGTATTCAACCAGCGTCAGCGCGTCTTCATAGTCCTTGCGAGAGGCATTGCCCCCCAGGAGGGGGACAATGCTAACCAGGCTGTTTGCCGCCTGGATAGCATCGGTGTACATCATTCTTTAGTTCTCCGGTAAAAATCTGTCAGCTTGTCGTATTCGGCGTGTGTGGTTATGTGCTTTATAAAGATTTTCCCACGTTCAAAATCAGCAAAAAACATCACCCTTAAATTCCCACCGCCAACATCGATCACCCACCACTTCTCCCGATATTTCATTCTGTCCAGCGAGGCAAATCGTTTTTTCATTTCGTCCGGTGAAGTGTAGTTCTCTCTCTTCAAAGTCCGGTATACGTCGTCTAGTGCCGCTGCCTGATTGGGGAATTGCCTGGTGGCTGTATCGAAAGGTGCTCTCGATACAATGTGCATCCTTCGCTCTCCTTGTGTTTCCATCTTGGAAACATAATATCGCACTCCCGCAGAGTTGACAAGTTGGAAACTGAAAATAATTAGTGCCTCTGCAATTCACAATCTCCATACAGTGCTCACATACGCAAATTAACCCCGTCAGTGAGGCACAGAATGGGCCGTTTTGATGAATGGTTAGACGACACAAGGCCGGTAACAGTCGCACCGGTTACCGGCATCGGCGATACCATCGGCATGCTGATGTCGCACGGTAATATTTCTCCCTACATCATGGCGTGGTTGATAACCGTGCTGATTCGTCTGGCAACGGGTCAGGGCGTGGTCTCAGCCATGACGGCGGCGGGGATTATTAGCGCAGCGATCCTCGACCCGGCAACCGGTCAACTGGTGGGCGTCGACCCGGCGTTGCTGGTGCTGGCAACAGCGGCCGGCTCCAACACCCTGACCCATATCAACGATGCTTCGTTCTGGCTGTTCAAAGGCTACTTTGACCTGTCGGTGAAGGATACGCTGAAAACCTGGGGTCTGCTGGAGCTGGTAAACTCCGTGGTTGGCCTGATAATCGTGTTGATCATCAGCATGATTGCATAACGTCGATACCGCTCTGGCCTATAGCGCCAGAGCGGTTTTCCATCCTGCCTCAACAATCCTCAATAATCAGATACACCGCTTTCACCGGGCCATGCACCCCAACCACCTTGATAAGCTCAATATCCGCCGTCGAGCTGGGTCCACTGATGATATTAATGCATGATGGCATACGCTCACCGGCCTGTGCTTTCTGATGTAGCTTTTCTGCCAGTTGCGCCACGCGCGGCAGGATGGTGCTTTTACGCAGCACGAAAATCGAGGACTCTGGCAACAGGCTCAGGGAACGCCCGCGCTCCGGTGCGGAAAACAGCACCACGCCGCCGGACTCGGTCAGGCCATATTCGGCATACACCACGCCGACTTTCGCCTGTTCTGCCTGGGTAATATTTTCGCTACCTCGCGCTGGGTCCCAAACCACGGCGTTGCATTCCTGCTGCAAGCGTTCGGTGATACCCAGCTCCACCAGCCGGCTGTCGCCGCTCAGCACCACCGGCTGCTGACCCAATTCTTCGCACAGGCGCAGCGCCGCGTCTGCGGCCTGGTCCTCGCTGGTCAGTTCGCAGCGGGCCAGCATCACTTCGCTGGCAAACTGGATAAACGCATCGCAGCGCTGCTGCGGGCTAAGTTCGGTCAGGCGCTCGTTGGCATAGTTGTTAACCGGCGCGGCATCTGCTTGCGGTTCGAAACGCAGCGGGCGACCCAGCGCCTGGGCGATGGTGTTTAAAAACGCGGTACGGTTATCCATTCTTTTTCTCCTGCGCCTGATGTTTCTTAAACCAGCTGCGGAAGCTCTCGCCGTCAGCATCAGGCAGATCGCGCGCCTCCATCCAGTCACCAATCGCGCCAACCTTGAGCGGGGTTTTGCCGCCATTGATAAACCAGCTCGCCGCATGCGCGCCCGCCATCATCCCGACTTTCCACAGCCCCGGATGGCTATTGGCATAAGCGAACATCCTGATCGCCCGTCGCTCGGCTTTCGGCGTAATGCCCTCCTCGGCCATCACCCGGCGATGACGCAGGATCAGTTTTGACAACGGAATGCGCACCGGGCAGACGCTGTCACAGGCCGTGCATAAAGAACAGGCGTACGGCAGATCCTTAAAATCTTTATAGCCGCCGAGCAGCGGAGAAATCACCGCGCCGATAGGTCCAGGATAGATAGAGCCATAGCCGTGTCCGCCGATGTGGCGGTACGCCGGACAGGTGTTCATACAGGCTCCGCAGCGGATGCAGCGCAGCACATCGCGAAACTCTGAGCCCAGCACCTGCGAGCGACCGTTATCGACAATCACCAGATGGAACTCTTCCGGTCCGTCAACGTTATCCGCCTCGCGCGGGCCGGTCAGCCAGGTGTTGTAGCCCGTCAGACGTGCACCCACGGCGCTGCGCGCCAGCATGGTGATCAGCACATCCACCTCGGCAAAGGTCGGCGCGATACGCTCCATGCCCATCACCGCAATGTGCGTTTTCGGCAGCGTGGTGCACATGCGCGCGTTGCCTTCGTTGGTTACCAGACACACCGAGCCGGTTTCCGCCACGGCAAAGTTACAGCCGGTAATACCGATTTCGGCACTGAGGAAATCCTCACGGATCTTCTGACGAATGAACAAGGTCATGGCTTCCGGGGTTTCCGGGCCGTCATACCCCAGACGTTCGTTCAGCACGCGGCGGATCTGATAGCGATCTTTATGAATAGCCGGGACCACGACGTGCGAAGGCGGATCCTGATCCAGTTGCAGGATATATTCCCCGAGATCGGTTTCGATCACCTGGATTCCGGCATCCTGCAGCACATGGTTGACGCCGATCTCTTCGGTCACCATCGACTTGGACTTCACCACCTTCTGCGCATTTTTACTTTGCGCAACCTGCAAAATGTAGCGAGTGGCATCTTCTTTGGTTTTGGCGAAATAGACGTGCCCGCCGTTTTCCGTCACTTTCTCGGAGAGTTGATACAGGTAAGCGTCGAGGTTGCTCAGAACGTGATCGCGGATCTGGCTGGCACGATCGCGCCAGTCTTCCCAGTGGCCTAACTCATCGACCATTTTTTGCCGATTTGCGCCGATACGCTCCTGCGCATTAGCCACGGCTTTGCGCATGATCGGATCTTCTATCTGCTGACGAATGCGCAGTTTAAATTCTACATCGCTGGTTTTTATCGACATCTCTTTCCCCTCAGCGGCTCATCAGCACTTCAGCAATATGCATCACTTTGACCGGCTGGCCTTCCCGTTGCAGTCGGCCGCCAATGTTCAGCAGGCAGCTGACGTCTGCGCCAATCAAATATTCCGGCTTTGCATCCATCAGATGTAAGACTTTCTCTTTCACCATCTCACCGGATATTTCGGCCATCTTGACCGAGAACGTTCCGCCAAAGCCGCAGCAGGTGTCCTGATCGGCAAACGTCAGCAGCTCCAGTCCGCGCACGTTTTTCAGCAGCGTGAGCGGCTCTTCCTTCACCCCCAGTTTGCGGGTCAGGCTACAGGAAGGATGATACACAGCGCGCCCCTGCAGGCTGGCGCCAACGTCCACCACGCCCAGTTTGTTGACGATAAAGGAGGTGAGATCCTGCATACGCGCGGAAACTTTCTCAGCACGTAGCGCCCATTCCGGTTCATCGGCCAGATACGTCGGGTAGCTTTTAACCGCGTAGGTACAGGAGCCCGCCGGGGAGATAATCGGATCGTCGTTGTCTTCCAGCGCGGCGATCAGGTTTTTCATCCCGGGGATCGCCTCTTTGATGTAACCGCTGTTGATGGCTGGCTGACCGCAACACCCTTGCTTCTCGGGGAAATTAACGCGACAACCCAGTTTTTCCAGCAGCAATACGGAGTCTCGTGCCATCCGTGATTTCAGTGCGTCACCAATACAGGTAACAAAGAAATTTACATTCACAATAACTACTCCATTGCTTCATTTCTGTTTATTGCGCTTGATATCGCGATATCAAGCAAAAGTTCAGTCGTATTTCATGCCCAGTTTTTATGTTTGCTGGTTTTACCAATACCTGGGTTCATAGTGTTGGTCGGATCATTTTTCTGATAAAAACGTGCCAAATTTTCCGGCGCTTTATACAGATGGCCGACATTGTGTTCCGCCGGATATTGCGCTCCGCGTTGGCGCAGTAATTCCAGCATCTGTTCTTTTAACGCGTGGGCATCTACGCCTTTTTTAACGATATAATCCTGATGGAATACATGGCACATAAAATGGCCGTAATAGAGTTTATGCACCAACTGACTGTCAATTTCCGCCGGTAAATTCTCATACCATTCGGTATCATTGCGGCGTAATGCAATATCCAGCGCGAGAATATCCTCAACCTCGTCAGAATGAACGGCCTGATAACGAATGGCAGCACCCGCGGCGGCAAAACGATGCAGAAACGCCTTACTGCCCTCTTCCGCGGTACAGGTAAAGAACGCGCCCTCGGCCGATTTAAAATAGTCCGTTAACCATGCCTGGGCTTCGGCCACACCCTCGCCGGACATTTTCAACATCAGATGGTGTTCATAGTTATCGCGCCAGGTCTTCATCCGCGCCGGGAGATGGCTCGGGAACAGATGGCTAAAAGCCTGCATCGCGCGGTCAGTAAAGTGCGGGCGAAAGATCTTCACCTTCTCAAGTATGGCCTCGGTACGCCCCTTCAGGTTGAAGAAGAACGGCATTTTGTCCGTGCCAAGTTTGTCGATCATCAGGAAGGTATCTTTGCTGTATTTCTCTGCAATATCATAGATATCGCGGTGCATATACTCCCCAGCAACCGGCAGGTTTGTAAAATTCGCCAGGATGTGGCGGCGAATCTCAGTCAGGACATCAGTCTGATTGGTACCGATATAAAAGACCTGCTGGTTCTTCTCGGCTTCAAAGGTATCCAGACGTACGGCAAACACCGCTAACTTGCCCGCGCAGCCAGAGGATTCAAACAGGCGATCCGGGTCAGCGTTGTAACGTGCTGGCGTGTCGGCATTGATGTCCCGCACGCGGCTAACATAGTCGTGATCGTGCGCGTGACGCCCGTCATGGTTGACGAGCGCGGCTTCAATCACATTGTTATCCAGCTGGGCAAGGATTTGCTCTGGCGTCTGACCTAGCTCAATGCCAAGGTGATTGACCAGCTGCAAGCGTCCCTGTTCATCAATGCGGGCAAACAGCGACATCTCGGTGTAAGCCGGGCCTCGCTGGACCAGAGAACCGCCCGAGTTATTACAGATACCGCCGATAACCGACGCGCCGATGCACGAAGAGCCGATCACCGAATGCGGCTCACGGCCAAACGGCTTCAGCGCCCTTTCCAGCGAGTACAGCGTGGTGCCCGGATAAGCCAGCACCTGCTTGCCCTCATCCAGCACATGCAGACTGTCCAGCCGCAGCGTGCTGATAATGACGATCTCGCGGTCGTAGTCATTACCATTTGGCGTCGAACCCTCGGTCAGGCCTGTGTTCGACGCCTGCATCAGGATTATTTTATCAGCCTCAACGCAGGCGCTGAGGACTTTCCAGAGTTCAAGCAAAGAGCCGGGGATAACCACCGCCAGAGCATCACCCTGACCCGAGCGGAATCCCTTACGGTAACGCGCAGTTTTTGACGGTTCGGTGAGGATATGAGCAGGGCCAACCAATTGGGTAAGAGTCGTCAAAAAGGTCTTATTATCAGTATGTTTCATGGAGGGCGGCTCTCCGCTCCTTATATCAGGGCCAGTGAAAATGGCTATAAGTTCATTTGTATGACAAAGCAGAATATTCCCTCAATCAATATCCACATGCAATACCCCATTTTATTTCTTTCGGTACCGCTCACATTTTTTAATGAAATTACCACCGCCATATAATTCATACCTCGCCCTTTGAGGGGATGCCAAAACACTTATTTCATTTATTGCAAAGATCATCCCATACCTATTAATGATTAACTCTAATGTGTGTTGTAATATTTAGTAGTTATTCATATTTAATAAAAAAATAACATTATTTATACAATTATTAACCTTTATAACTTTATTTCACTGAAGCGATTCAGTTAGCATTTTTTATTTTATTATTCAGGTAGCTTCCTTCCCCCTAAATATAGTTCAGTCTAAAAAAGTAAATCGGGAATTGTAATGCAAGAATATTTAATGTTTGCTCTGGCACTCTCTCCTTTGCTGCTGATGGTATTTTTAATACTGAAATTAAAAATGCCCATCCATTATTCCGTACTGATCTCTTTGGTATTCACCGCTGCACTATCGGCAATATTCTGGGAAATGCCCGTACAAAATCTGAAAGCCGCGATAGGGTATGGCGCACTGAAGGGACTATGGCCGATCGTGATTGTGATCCTCGGCGCTATTTTCAGTTATAACGTCATGCAGGCGACCAAAGCGCTGGATATTTTGCGCGATATTCTCGCCAGCATTAGCGAAGATAAGCGTATTCAGGTGCTGCTGATTTCATGGTGTTTTGGTGGATTTCTTGAAGCCGCAGCGGGCTATGGCACGGCGGTCGCTATTCCGATCGGCATTCTCATTGCGCTGGGATTCAACCCGTTGAAGGCGGCGATTTCCTCTC
>NZ_CP073380.1:0-162093 GCF_018204675.1 Klebsiella sp. P1927
ATGCAGCTCATTATTGACCTGGTGGAGCACCTTAAAGAGTGCACCAGAATCCCGGCAGCTCTGATATGCAAGATTTGCCTGAACAGCACGATTCTGCATGATCCCGATTTGTGCGATTGCGTCTTTCTGCTGATCGCCTGTTGGCTGATAAGTGGTGTTAAAAGAAAATGCGCTCATAATTCCTCCTGTATCTGATGTTTTCAGCCCCCATCATCTGTTGAGTTTCGGGAGCCGCGGTTTTGACGTTTTGCGGGGACCTGCCTTTTGTTCCCTCCGGTATTCACCATCACCTGTTTGAGAACCTTCGCCGCAAGGGGCATCACTGCCACGGCCTGACGCACCTGTCCTGGGCAGAACGCAAAATTTTTTACCGGGTTTTGGGTAAAAAATTTTGTGGGCTGTTCATTTACCCTGGACAGTCAGTGCGGCAGGTTGTGGCTGTCTATGCCCCCGGCGACAGGGGCTTAAACAGGTGAATGGCACCGGACAGAACAACGGGCAGGGACCCGCCGCAACGACGTGAAGCGCGGTTTGCGAAACGGCGTTGCTCCTTACATCCCGGCGTCTTTTGCCGGGATGCCGGGAGCGCAGGCCACGGCGCGACAAGGGTGGCGCGACCGTTCCGGTCGCTGCAAACCCGGGTTTTTGCGTCAGGGATGGAAGCCCGCCAGGGCGGAGACAGCTTCGCTGGCTCCGTTCACGACAGCCCGCCCCGCCAGGGGGACGCCCGGAAAAGGCATAAGCAGGAGAACAACAAAACAGACAATAATCAGGGCAGCAGTAATCAGAGTCAGAGCAGTAATCAGAGTCAGAGCAGGAGGAAAAAGAGAATAATCAAAGGGAAGGTGATGTGATTTCTGGTAAGTCATAAACAGAGAAGGCGGGGGAAAAGAACGGGCGCCGCAGGCGCACGTTCATCCCCGTTCCCGGAGGGAAACGGCCTTCCTGGCAGTCTGGTTGTTCATGCCCGTACAATGCCAGCAAGGAGAAAGGGGCCACCGGCGAACCAGCAGCCCCTTTATAAAGGCGCTTCAGTGCAGTCAGACCAGCATCAGCCCTGAAAAGGCGGGCCTGCGCCCGCCTCCAGGTTGCTACTTACCGGATTCGTAAGCCATGAAAGCCGCCACCTCCCTGTGTCCGTCTCTGTAACGAATCTCGCACAGCGATTTTCGTGTCAGATAAGTGAATATCAACAGTGTGAGACACACGATCAACACACACCAGACAAGGGAACTTCGTGGTAGTTTCATGGCCTTCTTCTCCTTGCGCAAAGCGCGGTAAGAGGCTATCCTGATGTGGACTAGACATAGGGATGCCTCGTGGTGGTTAATGAAAATTAACTTACTACGGGGCTATCTTCTTTCTGCCACACAACACGGTAACAAACCACCTTCACGTCATGAGGCAGAAAGCCTCAAGCGCCGGGCACATCATAGCCCATATACCTGCACGCTGACCACACTCACTTTTCCTGAAAATAACCCGCTCATTCAGGCTGTTTACGGGTAATCTGTGTGATTGTTGCCGCATCACGCCGCCTCCCGGAGTTTGTTCGGCACCATCCACCGCTCCATCTCACGGACAGCGTGACCGGCCTCTCTTGCTGCAAGACTGGCTTCCGCAATAACCTGCCAGAACGGCATATCCTGCCACTGCCAGCGTTCCATTCCGGCCAGTGACGGAAAACGCTCACCCCACTGCCAGAACAGGGTTTCCAGGTCATGCTCTGCCACCCGGTCACTCCAGCGTGCATGCCAGCTTCCGACTGTTTCCGGCGAATGGAATGCCAGTTCGATTTCAGCCTGAGCGACCAGCGCCTGGTACGCACGGGCTTTCTGCTCTGCCTCCCTCGCCTGCTGGCGGCTGTACTTTTGCATGACCAGTGCGGATTTGTGGCGACTGCGCTCCCTGACACGGAACCGCACCGACGGGAACAGCCGCTCTGCTGCATCGCCGGGAAGGGGAAGAAGGCAGACCTCGCCCTGAGTTTCAATCAGCACATCGACGGCATACAGCCACTGAGAACGGTTGCCGCGCAGTTCTTCTGCGGTCAGGGACGGCATGAAAAATCGCAGGTCAGACAGCGATATCCTGCGGCTTCCGTTCAGACAGCGGAAAAACGCCCCCGCATACGGATATTCCGCCAGCGTGTTTCCCTGGTGGCGGCGTTTTTCTGTCTCCGCCACCGCCCGCCATGCGGCCTGTTGCTCTGCGCTGAGGGGAACCAGTGCCTGTGAACGTGCGCTCATGCCTGACCTCCTTCCGCCATCAGGATATGGATGATGTCACTGACGCTGTACCCCTGCGCGTCCAGTGACGCCGCCAGTGCCAGTGAATGGCTGACGGCTTCCGGTGCAAACCGCCGCTGTACCTGAACCACCGCAAACGGCTCACCACCGGCATTCACCAGAACCAGCACCCAGACCTGAGAGACATCGCCCGGTGAACATAACGCCAGGTGAAAACGTTCGTGGGCAGGCGTGAAACGGACCTGGACGGGGAAAAAGCCGCCGAACTCGCTGCCATACTCGCCGTTCATCGTCCAGTTATCCGGCGCATCCAGCTCCCGCATCACGGCATGTGTGAGTTCACGACGTTCATCACTTCCGGCAGCCCGGATATCTTCATATTCCTGTGCGCTCATGGTCTGTAATACATTCAGGGTCAGTTCAGTTTTCATCACGGTATCTCCCTTGCTGCCGCCCCGTCTCCGGCAGGGCGGCGTGATAAATGGTTTATGACTGGCGGTCAGGCGGCTTCTGCCTGGTCGTCACGGTACTCCGTGGTTTCCGTCTCTGCCTGTGGACGTGGTGTACACATCCAGCCAGGCACCCAGCGGTTGTCTTTCATGTGGAACTCTGCATGTTCAGCGGCATCGCCTTTCTTCATTTTCTCCGCGTCCCGCGCAGCACCGGACAGTCCGGCATCATTCAGGGCATCGATAATCTGCGGCTTTTGCAGGTGTCCGAAGAAGTTTGCTTTCGTCGGCTGCCACCAGTCGCGCATGTGGAATCCGATAGCGCTCTCCAGCGAGTCCAGCGGACTGCGTGACGTGTGACCATGCTCGCGGGTCTGAACGCCGTGGATGCTGCACGCGGTGCAGAAACTGAGCAGGGATAACAGTACCTCCTGGCTGAGTGACAGGAATGTCGTCATATCCCGTGACCATCCCTCCGGTAACAGGGCTGCAAGACGGGCTTTTTCTGCCATCAGCGCCAGGAATGCGGCACCGTCCTTCCCCGATGGCGCATCGCTGGTCAGCGAATAATGTTTACATTCCAGGCTGATTTGTGCTGGTTTACTGTACGCTCCGCTGCCAAACACATTCAGGCAGAGCGCTGATGAATCCCCTAATGATTTTGGTAAAAATCATTAGGGGATTCATCAGGGCAGAGCGTCCATGCCAGCAGTGCCAGAGATTTGTCCGGTTGCTGCATCAGTGCTGCCTGGACTGCCAGCGTGCGTTCGGAAGACATTTTCGTCAGCAGTGGCAGACTGATTTCCTCCACGGGCGCTTTCTCCTGCACCTGTTCCGTGCGGTCAGCGTCGTCAGCCGCATCATCCTCGCTGCGCAACTGCACACCACGCTGGACACACACGTTGCCATAACGCCAGGACACCACCACACCGCTTCCGGCACGCATCTCCGGCGTCCACGCCCTGACCTTCGCCATGCAGCGCATCAGCTTCATTTCTGCTTCCAGCAGGTCAGATTCCTCACACTGGTTTTCCAGCGCGTCGTAACGCGTCATCAGTTCGTTCAGACGTTCTTCTTCCGCCTCCGTCAGCACCGCTTCCGGCTCCGGCAGACAGCGGTATGTTCCGGCATCCTCACGGCACTCACCGACAGGCTCCATGCGTCCGGCGCACCATCCCCAGCCTTCGGCTTCCCGAAGGTGTTCAGCAACAGCCTGGAGTTTTTCCAGCAGGGCGGCATCGAGCGCCACGCAGTCCACATAGCCACCCTCGTCGTCGCTGAACAGGTCAGTGCGCAGTTCATCTGGCGAGAAGGCATCAGCCCCCACGAAGCGGAATTTACTGTTCCCTGCCACCGCCACTTCACTTTCGGTCACCAGACGACGAATGGTCTGTACTTCCGGTTTACCGCCCCATCCCGACTGACAGGCGGCTTCAAACACCTGCACCTGACGCGCGGTGTCGTTCTCCAGCGCCAGCGCCTGACAGTGCTCGGTGGTGATGAGGTCTTCTGCCAGCGCATCGAGGATGACAGGCGCAAGGTCAGCCAGTTTCAGCATTCGCTGAACGTGGCGGGGTGAATAGCCCAGCAAATCACCGATTTGTGCAGGTGTTTTGCCTTCCTGCGCCATTGCACAGAATCCGGCAATCTGTTCGGCTGGGTGCATATCCCGACGATGACCGTTCTCGGTCATCGATGCGGCCGTCGCCAGTTCCTGCGAAATAATTTTCACGCGGACAGGCCAGTCAGCCGGAATGATGCCACGCTCTGCCAGCATGTTGAGTGCTGCCAGTCGGCGACCACCTGCGGCGACACCGTGGCGGTCACCTGGCAGGGCATGAACAACCAGATTCTGCAGCAGGCCGACCCCCTTAATGGAATCAGCCAGTTCGCTGACGGACTCCGCAGAATACGGCACCGTGCGCACATTCAGTGGTGACTTAATCAGCGAGGCCAGCGGCACGCTCACTTCCTCCGTCTGCGCCAGCAGGGCAGACAGGACAGTTTCCTGCGTTTTTGCAGGTTTACGGCTTGCTTTACGGGTAGATTTTGGTTCAGACTTTGTTACTGACATGACTATCCCCTTATTGTGTAGTTAATGTCTGCCGGACGTGATCCCCGTCCGGCACCTCTCTTACTTAAGGATCCCGAAATCACGGATGACATGGTTCATCCAGTACCCGGCACCGTCCTCAAAATTCCAGGTACGCCAGACCATTGTTCCGTTATTACGGACAACCAGGCGAAACTGTTCGCCGTGGTCATCCTCGATAAAGACGTTCCGGTACTGTGCGGCAACGGCTTCGGCCTGTTTGCGGGTAAAAGGACCGTCAGGCAGTCCCTGAAGTATTCTGAAATATTCGCTCATCCTCATATCTCCGGTGATGCCCCGCGCAGGACGGGGCGGTTATCACAGTCAGGCCAGTCAGAACGGGATATCGTCTGAAAACCCGTAATCCTCCCCCTCCGGTGGTTGCGGCTGAGGCTCCGGCTGCGCAGCCTTACGTCCACGGCCTTTCGTTTTCGCGCTCCCTTTTTTCGTCGCGTCAGCACTCTGTGACTGACCATTCTGCTGAGGCTGCGGTTGCACCTGAGCGTTCTGCTGTGGTGCACTCCCCAGCATCTGCATGGTGCCCGTGGTTTTAACAAGGATTTCGGTGACGTAACGGGTAATACCGTTATCTTCCCAGCTACGGGTGCGAAGCTGGCCTTCAATGTAGACCTGCGCCCCCTTACGCAGATATTCACCTGCCACTTCCGCGAGCTTGCCGAACAGCACCACGCGGTGCCATTCCGTCTGCTCCTTCATTTCCCCCGTCTGTTTGTCGCGCCAGGTTTCTGACGTGGCCACCTGCAGGTTTGCCACTGCGCCCCCGTTGGGGATGTAACGGACTTCCGGATCTTTTCCCAGACGACCGACAAGAATGACCTTGTTAATGCCACGAACTGCCATGATGTGTCTCCTTCTGTTGATGTTTTCAGCCCCCATCATCTGTTGAGTTTCGGGAGCCGCGGTTTTGACGTTTTGCGGGGACCTGCCTTTTGTTCCCTCCGGTATTCACCATCACCTGTTTGAGAACCTTCGCCGCAAGGGGCATCACTGCCACGGCCTGACGCACCTGTCCTGGGCAGAACGCAAAATTTTTTACCGGGTTTTGGGTAAAAAATTTTGTGGGCTGTTCATTTACCCTGGACAGTCAGTGCGGCAGGTTGTGGCTGTCTATGCCCCCGGCGACAGGGGCTTAAACAGGTGAATGGCACCGGACAGAACAACGGGCAGGGACCCGCCGCAACGACGTGAAGCGCGGTTTGCGAAACGGCGTTGCTCCTTACATCCCGGCGTCTTTTGCCGGGATGCCGGGAGCGCAGGCCACGGCGCGACAAGGGTGGCGCGACCGTTCCGGTCGCTGCAAACCCGGGTTTTTGCGTCAGGGATGGAAGCCCGCCAGGGCGGAGACAGCTTCGCTGGCTCCGTTCACGACAGCCCGCCCCGCCAGGGGGACGCCCGGAAAAGGCATAAGCAGGAGAACAACAAAACAGACAATAATCAGGGCAGTAGAAAAAAGAAGAACAGTAGCAGTAGCAGTAGCAGTAGCAGTAGCAGTAGCAGGAACAACAACATCATCAGTAACAGACAAATGACAGGTCTGAAAAGACAGAAGCCCCCATCAGAACGTCCGCGTAATGAAAGGGGCGGCGCGTGAGCGCGGCCCCTTTCAGCGCCACCGGCGCGCGGTTTTTTCCCGGCGCGGACAGACGGGCATTTATCCTCCCGCCAGCCCTGTGTCATCAGGCACGCAAACGAATAATCATCGTCGGGACATCGGTATAAGCAAACGTGCCGCGCGGCAGCTCCTCGCGGACGTCAGAAAACGGTAACAGCTTCTCCTGCTGGCGTGGCCCGTTGAGACAGACGGCAACCAGAACGCCCCCCGGACGCAACAGGGAAAAAGCCCGCAGGATATGCCGGATATCCTGCCCGTGACTGAACGGCGGATTCATAATGATCCGGCTGTAATACTGCACCGGCTGCCATTCCATGAAGTCGCCACACTGTACCCTGACACCGTTAAAATTTTCCCGCAGATACCGGACCAGCCCGCTGTTAATCTCCACCGCATCACACATGGCCTCCGGCGCGGTATCCCGAATCGCCCGCAGTATGGCCCCGGTGCCGGCAGAGGGTTCCAGAATGTGATCACGGTTGCTGATTTCCGCCAGCGTCACCAGGCGATCACAGATCGGGGCAGGACTCACAAAAAGCTGAGATTCAGCCCGGATTTCAGCAACCGGCGCGGCGTTATCCAGCCTTGCGCGCATCAGCCGGATACGTTCTCTTAACTGACTGTGCATATCATTATCTCCGTCATCCCCCGGGGATTTCCCGGGGGGATATACCTTATTTCTGTGGGATTTCCGTGATTTTCATGTCGGTGATATACACATTCACCAGACGGAAATTATTGTCCATTGTGCGGCGGTAGCGGTATGCCCCGTGGTCTTCTGCTTCTTCCACACTGCGCACGGCCTTACAGTCCCGGGGCAGGGCGGCCCACTGCGCCTTTGTCATTTCCCGGAAACCTTCCCCCGGATAGTTGACTACCGGCGGACGCTTCGCGGCCTGACTGGCGACGGCAGCCTCTTCTGCCGATGGTGCTTTGTAGTCCGTGATGCGATCGGGCGTCACTTTCATCGTGCCGCTGTACCCGAGAAAACTGTAATTTGGCGTTGTGACTGAACTCACCGCCCCGTTGCTTTTGTTCACGCGGATGATAGTCAGCCACTCGCCCCGGCTGAAAACCTGTCCGCCCGGCTCAAAATCCTGTGTCCGGGTAACCACGCCGCCGCTTTCGTCCAGCATGGCACGCTCATAGATCAGGCGGTTCTGATAGTGGTTAACCCAGCGTTGCTGATGCTGAATCTGCCGTTCATGACAGCGGATCGCAATTTCGCGGGCCTGCTCCGTGGTGATGATGTCATCATCCAGGGCCGACCATAACGACCGGCTCCCTTCATACTGGCTTTTTTCTGCCGGGCGCGGATACGTATCCAGCGGGAAACAGGCGCTGATATGGTCATGACTGCTGATGAGTTTTGCCATATTCAGATCCAGCGATTCAGCCCGCCACATCGTCAGATATTTCTGCGACTGTGCGATGGTCTTTTCAGCCTTGCGCAAATCAGCTTCGATTTTTTTGATACGACGCCAGCGAACGTCCGGGCGTTCTTTATACTTCGCGTGAAGCAGTGCCGACCGCGCCCGTTCTTCCCAGTATTCCGCACGTTCAAAGAGCATCACGGCACGTTTCATGCCGTTTTCAATACGCTGCGCATCACGACGGGCGCGGCGTTCGCTGTGATGCCCCACAAGAATGGGCTGACCGGGCGGGATCATCGCGGCCAGTCTTTCCACTTCATCAAGTGCCTGTGCGGATTCACTGGCCCGCTTTCCGCTGTATCCGGTAAACCGCTCCGCCCGTGCTTCCTGACGTTCAGCGAGCGTGCTGTCTTCATCCTCAATCTCTCCGGCAAGTGAGAGGAGCACGTCTTCCCGGCCCGGTGTCCAGGCTGGCGCGACAAACAGCGCCTGTCTGGGTGCCCAGCGGAAACCGGCATCATGCACTTTTTTATACGTCTCCGGGTCAAGACGTGACGCGGCATACAGGCGCAGTTTGTTGTCATCCGGTGAGTAGGTCGCGCGGTACATCTGCACAGGGCTGGCGGCTTCCGGGGCGGTCATGGTGATTGCAGCTAATGTCATAAAATGTTCTCCTTCCGTCTGTTGCCGCCCCTCGCGGGGCGGCTCACCTCATCAGTTAAAAGCGCGTTTCAGTTCGAGTGTGCGGAGCACCTGCCCGAAAGCCGTATTTTTCATGGCGGGGATGTGTACACCACGTCCCCGGTGAAAACTCCGGGCAATGTGTCGCCCGAAGGCTTTCAGCACGGGGTCAATTTCCGGCGCGGGGATGTCTTCGCGTCTGAAACGGGGATGACGGCGGGGCTTTACAGCCGCTGCGGAAGGTGAAACAATACTTACCGTCATAAATGAAACTCCTTATGACTGTTGAATGGAACCGCAGAAACTGCTCGAACAGTTTTTGCGGTGTGGATTAAGCAGGTCCTCCCCGGCCTGCTTTTTTCATATCTGCGTCTGACGTTCTCCGGTGTTTTCCTCCTTCTGTTCCTGCGTTCTCATTACCTGCCAGCCGGATGACTGACAGAACAAATAAATGCGTATTGCCGGAGCCTGAAATAAATCCTGATTTTTAAAGAACATCACCCGTTGAGTTTCGGGAGCCGCGGTTTTGACGTTTCGCGGGAACCTGCTGCTGTATTCCCTGTGGTATGAACTTCACCCGTTTGAGAACCTTCGCCGCAAGGGGCATCACTGCCACGGCCTGACGCACCTGTCCTGGGCAGAACGCAAAATTTTTTACCGGTTTTTGGGTAAAAAATTTTGTGGGCTGTTCATTTACCCTGGACAGTCAGTGCGGCAGGTTGTGGCTGTCTATGCCCCCGGCGACAGGGACTCATACGGGTGTGTGGCACCCGGCAGGCAATGAGCAGGGGCCCGCCGCAACGACGGAGAGCGCGTGCGCGAAACGGCGTTGCCCCTTACATCCCGGCGGCCTTTTGCCGGGATGCCGGGAGCGCAGGCCACGGCGCGACAGAGGCGGCGCGACCGGAACGGTCGCTGCAAGCCAGGGGTTTTCACGCATCGGACCGTAGCGGCAGCCCGAAACCGCGCCAGCGGGTTCGGCGGAGACTGGCAGGTGCGCCAGCAGCTGCCTGTCGGAGTCGGGCCTGACGACCGGATGCCGCCAGGCAGCCGGGAGCCGAAGGTGCGCGTGCGACAGGAAGTCGCTTAACGTATTGTTTTACATTGATAAAACCAGCTATCCCATTAGCTGTAGCCTACCGGGACAGGCGCTGCCGGCAACGGCGGGGTCTGAAGCTCCCGGGACAACGAGAGCCGGGCGTCAGCCCGGGTAAAGCCCCGTGAGGGGCTTTACCTTGCTGCAAGCATCATGTGGCAGGAGAGCAAGGCTGGTCAGAAGGGTTAACACATGTGAACTGTTGATAAACACCGTTATCGGCAACAGGCCAAAGATGCTGACAGGCCTGAACCAAAAGGTACGGGGTCCGGTTGCTACCTCGCGCACAGGGAGCACATGGGCGCAGAGACCCCCGGTGAAGAGACAGAACCCGCCCTGACCCTCTGTATGTTAAGCGGAACCTGGTAAACCCGTATCGCTGCCTTACAGGCAGGTGAACCGTAAGGAACACTGTAGGCGGTGCGGGCAGAGGAGGACGGAAAAAGCAAATGCCCGGTTGTAATGACCGGGATACGGGGCAGGTTCCCCGACGCGAAAGCGGGCAGACTTCCGTCTGGTCTTTAATTGCATGAAAAGCTGTAAAGCAGTCAAAAGGATATCAGCGAGATGAATACACACATCAGTGTGTCCACGATACCCCACCCGACAGGCTGGCACACCATAGACTGGAAAGCATGCCATGCCCGGGTGCGAAAGCTACAGTTACGGATTGCAAAGGCAACCCGACAGCAACAATGGCGGCAGGTCAGAGAACTACAGCGCATCCTCACCCGCTCATTCTCCGGCAAAGCCGTGGCTGTCAGGCGTGTAACTGAAAATACCGGTAAAAGGACACCCGGTATTGACGGAAAAATATGGCACACACCGAAGGAGAAATGGGAAGGAATATGCAGCCTGAATCTGTGTGGTTACAGGCCACAGCCACTACGGCGAATACATATCCCAAAATCAAACGGCAAAACGCGACCGCTGGGCATACCCACAATGAGGGACCGGGCCATGCAGGCACTGTGGCTGCTGGCTCTGGAACCCGTATCCGAGACCACTGCTGACCATAACAGCTATGGTTTCAGACCAATGCGCAGCACGCATGACGCCATTGAGTCCATTTTTCTGCGGATGAGCCAGAAAGTATCGCCCAAATGGATACTGGAGGGCGATATTAAAGGGTGTTTCGATAACATCAGCCATGACTGGCTGCTTTCCCATATTCCGATGGACAGGAGACTGCTTAAAAAATGGTTGAAAGCAGGTTACATGGAAAGAGGCGTGTTTAACCATACGAACAGCGGGACACCGCAGGGAGGCATCATATCCCCTGTTCTCGCCAACATGGCTCTGGACGGACTGGAGAAGGAACTGATGCAAACGTTCAGGAAAAGTGGTTATCACAGTGCAAAGCACCAGGTGAATTATGTGAGATATGCTGATGATTTCATCTGTTCAGGCAGCTCCCGTGAATTGCTGGAAAATGAGGTCAGACCACTGATTGCAGCTTTCATGCGCGAACGAGGGCTGGAACTGTCGGAAGAAAAAACCGCGATTACACATATAGATAAAGGCTTCGACTTTTTAGGGCAGAACGTCAGGAAGTACAACGGTAAAATGCTGATTAAACCGTCGAAGAAAAACCTGAAGAACTTCCTCTGTAAAGTCAGAGAAATAATTAAACGCAATCCGACGCTCCCGGCATGGAAACTGATAGGCCAGCTAAACCCGGTAATCCGGGGATGGGCTACCTATCACCGACACGTCGTGGCGAAAGAAACATTTAATTATGTCGACACCCAAATCTGGCGAGCTATATGGCGATGGTGTGTAAGAAGGCACCCCCGAAAAGGATTGCGGTGGATCGCCGGACGATACTTCTCCTTTGAAGGCAGGCGCTGGATCTTTAAAGCCATAACCCCGGAAGGGAAAATTCTGACTCTCTTCCGGGCAATGGAAACACCGATAAAGCGCCATATAAAAATCAAAGGCGAAGCAACACCATACACCCCCGGAATGGAAATCTACTTTGAACGTCGTCTGGATCTAATCTGGAAAGGCAAATCAAAGAAGATGAAGACAGTAGTTCAACTCTGGAAGAGGCAGGGGAAACACTGTCCGCAGTGCGGACAACCCATAACCAACCAGACCGGATGGAATATACATCACCGGATCAGGAAAGTTATGGGCGGCAGTGACGAACTGACCAATCTCGAGTTGTTACATCCGAACTGCCACCGACAGTTACACAGCAGGGAAGCCGGTGCTCACCGAAAGCACTTATAAAGGCTTGAGCGGAGTGCGGGGAAACTCGCACGCTCCGTTCTTAGGGGGCGGCGGCGCAGCAATGTGCCGCTGCTACCCGACCCGGCAGACAGAACAACACTGCAGTAGTCAGAATCAGAGCAGTAGATAAAGGAACAACAACATCAGGAACAGTTCCATAACATAAGAAAGAAACACTCCTGAGTCAGACACATCACAGACGGGAAGGGTAACGGGCGACGCGCCAGCGTGGCCCGCTTCCCTTCCGGCAGGCGTCAGCCTGCCAGGGGTTTTCGCGCGGGCTGACAGGCGGCCTCCACCGCCTGCCCCTGTATCACCTGTTTATGCTGCCCTGAAGGATGTAGTGACCGCCGAGGAATACAGCCTGCTGATTCGCCACAAAATCGCAGATTTCATCAACAATCTGCGCAGTGGTGAGCGGTTTCTGCCCCATTTCACGACGCCGCGCATTAATCACGGCTTTGTAATTGCGCAGAATTTCGCGGGTTTCTGTGCTGATATTCATGACATGTGCTCCCCGTCCAGCGCCTGTAACACAACGTCCATTGCTTCGCGTTCTTCCCTGACGAATGCGTCACCGTCGCCCCCGTTCTCGCTCCCGACGGCATACAGGCGCTTCATTTCACTGCCTGCCAGCGCCATCACTTTTTCCAGCATCACCGCCGGAACTGTCACCTGACGGCTGGCGCGCTTTTCTTCCATCAGCTCACGAACAACGTCGTGAACAATGCTGACATCCGCACCATGCGCAAAGGCATCGTCCAGTCGCTGCATGACGGTTTCCAGCTCATCGTCTGTCAGACTCCAGTCCTGGGCTATGTGACGCACATCCCCACGGGTCAGCACCACGGCAAAAACGCATTCACTGTCCGGCACGTCTGTGTTCAGCACTTCGCGGATAATTTCTTTAACAGTACAGTACATGTTCTCGTCTCCTTTACAGGGGCGGCATTGCCGCCCCGTCCGTTAATCAGTCCAGTGCCGCGTAAATCGCGTTGCATTCGGGGTGAAATTCGATGTGACGCCACAACTGCGCATCGCGCATCCGGTAAAGCTGGGTCAGTCCTGCATCCCCGCTGTCGTGGTACAGCCACAACTGGCGGTTAATCACAAGGGAAGTCAGAATGATGCCTGCGGCATCAGCACTCACGGTACGGTCAAACCAGTTTGCACCGTTCACCATGTGGAAACGGTCGCCATCCGGCATCATGTAACCGCCACCGTCCGGCAGGCGGATGAAGTGCCAGAAGCCTCCCTGATATTCCGGCATCATTTTTTGCGCCAGCGCGTACACATACGCCTCGGCATACAGAAAATCGTTGCCAAACAGATACGGTAGAAAGGAGAGACGGTCGCACTCTTCAACGTTCAGAGTGACAGGTTTCGCATATTGCATGATGTTTTCCTCCGTTGTTCACATATTCCGCGACACCGGGCGGTGCCGTGCCTCCATAAAAGCCGGGCGATAAGGCGGGGATGCACAGGGCGCAAGGGAAGCCGCAGCCTGACGCACACGGCTGGCGGGAGTTGGAGGGTGAGACCGCGAAATCTGAGCGGGTGAACGACCGGAAAATCACGGCAGACGGGAAGGAGGGACCGGGTGACCGCAGCGGCGAAGCGTACCCTTGCATCCCTGCCAGCCCGGCTACGATGGAGGCACGGCACAGCCCGCACACGACGCTGAGGCCACATAACTGAAAACCCACAAGGCCATGCCCCGCATGGCCGGGTAAAGCGGAGCCGGCGGCGACTTCCTTTGTGCTCTGTCCGGGGACCGGCAGGAAAAAGGCGGGGATTTACCCCGCCAACGTCATCATTTCCGGATTTTTGCCAGGGCATCCGCCATGCTGCGGATTTCGGCCCGGGCTTCCCGGACCACCTCCCGCAGAACACCACGGTCAAACCAGCGGCGGGGCGGTTCATCCGGTATACGCAGCACATCGCAGGCCAGCCCACTGGACAGGATATGCTCAATACAATCGCTGACCAGGTACATTTCCACCGACGAAAAACGTGCTCCCCGGTTCACGATGGCATCGAGCACCACGGGCAGGTTTTCGTCATCTTCATCGAGCCAGCAGGGGTGATCGCTTTCCTTCACAACCAGACGAAAGCGGCGCGTCTGGCGAGTCAGCAACGTCTGACCGGTGGTGGTCAGCGCCGCCCGGATACGCCGCGCATCTTCTGCCACCCGGCAACTGACACTGCGTACCGCATCGCGCACCGCCGCAAGTACAGCCCTGATTTCGTCTTCGGTCAGCCATTCTCCGGCATACGGGAAAGACACCTGCGTTCCGTCTGCCGGAAGTACCGGCAGCGACTGCCACTGACTGCCGGACAGTACCAGTTCCGCCCCGGTTCCGGTCAGTTTCTGAATGGCGGAGGCCAGGAGCGGCGGCAGTACGCCGCCGTGACGGTTGATAAGTAACGTCGCCAGCCGGGGCGCATCCAGCAGAACATAAATGCTGATCCAGCCCGGATACTTCGGGTTACGCTGGTCAACATCCGTCTCTTCCGGCCAGCCCTGCGCCAGCAGCAGGTTGCGGGCGTGACGACAAATCAGTGCGTTCAGCGTGCTGTTTTCGTTCATGATTAAGCGTTCTCCCTGTATCGCCGCCCGCAGGGCAGGCGGCGATAACATCAGTCGTTTTCGTGTGTGTTGTTTTTCAGCAGGGTGCGGGCCTGATTAACCACCTCCTGACGGCGGGTGACGCATTCCGGGACGGCGAGGCCATGATCCCGGGCGGCCCATTCACGTTTCCACAATGCCTGTTCAGCGGTCTGAATCAGGGACGCCAGCAGTTCAGCAGGGACGGTCACCAGGCGGTTTTCGCTCTCGTTGCGGATAATCTCCATCACCGCAGCGGAAGAAATACCGGACTCAATCCGCTGGTCTTCCGGGATGTCCTCCAGGCGTGCCAGGACGGTCCTGATTTCATGACCGGTCAGAGAAATTTCCATACCGTCAGCCAGTGCCTGAATCTCTTCCGGGGACCAGATAACCAGCATCAGCGGCATGTCTCCCGGATACTTTACTGCCAGCTCCCGGCATAGCGTTTCGCATGTTCCGTACATTCTCGTCTCCTTCTCAATCTTTAAAGCACGCTTCCAGTTCCAGAATTTCGGTATATGCCTCCATCAGGAGGCGGTTTGCGCGAAACAGCGTCTGACGCACCAGACGTTCCGGCAGGGTGTCGGCATTAAAGCTGTACCGCTGCTCCATCTCATTCATGGTTGTACGCAGGTCGCACATGGCATTGGCCACCTCCGCCACTTCGGCGCGCAGTTTTTCGTGTCCTGCATAGTTCATTTACGCAGCCTCCGGCATAAACCAGTCATCATTCGCGGCCCCCTGCTGCATGGCCCGTTGCACGGCGGCAAGGCGTTGCTGCCCGGCACGGTGATACTGCTCAAGCAGCTCGATACCGATATACCGGCGTCCGGACTGGAGGGCGGCGACGCAGGTTGAGCCGCTGCCTGCAAACGGGTCCAGCACAATTGCGTTCGGGTGTGTGAAGCTCTCAATCAGCGGTTGCAGGCTGGTAACGGGCTTTTCCGTCGGGTGATGGCGATTGCCCGAATATTTCCAGCCCAGCACGTCCGGCAGCGGGTTTTGTGGCAGACGTGGACGGCCTTTTGCCAGGATGTAGGCACATTCGTGGCGATAGCCCACATATGCGGCCTTCGATGTGTAGTTTTTGGTGAAGACCAGGTGACCAACAACGCTGAATCCCGCATTTTTCCAGGCGGCCATAAAGCGATCGACGCGGTTCCAGCCATAGAAGCTCACCATTAACGCGTCTTTTTTGAGTACGCGGTACATTTCATTACAGGCTGGTTGCAGCCATTCATCGGTTTTATCGCCGGCGATGGTGCGCCCGGAACGGTCACGGAAACCGACGAGATACGGCGGGTCGGTGAGGATGAAATCGACAGCATTGCCCGGAAACGTGGCCATAACACGCACGCAGTCACCCAGGATAAAACGGGACATAACAGCACTCCTTCTCTTACAGAGGGCACCGGGAGGGCACCCCTGTGGTGCCCGTTCCCCGCTGCCTGTGGGCTGTTCACCGCGTCCGGTAACGGGTCAGGCCGACCGTGGAATACCGCAGCCGTCGTCTTTTTGACGGCGAGGATATGCCGCGAAAGCGGCTTGAAGGGCGTTCATCAGAAAAGGGCGACGGGCTGGCGTACACTGTCACCAACGCCAGCCGGGAGCGGTAAAAGCGCCCGTCCCGTGCCCGGCCGGACGCGGGACACTGACCACAGGCAGCGTTCCTGCCGCGCCGCGTCAGCCGGCGCAGTAAAAAGAGGAGCCCGGCGACATCTTTTGTTACCCGCCAAACAAAACCCAAAAACAACCCATACCCAACCCAATAAAACACCAAAACAAGACAAATAATCATTGATTGATGGTTGAAATGGGGTAAACTTGACAAACAAACCCACTTAAAACCCAAAACATACCCAAACACACACCAAAAAAACACCATAAGGAGTTTTATAAATGTTGGTATTCATTGATGACGGTTCAACAAACATCAAACTACAGTGGCAGGAAAGCGACGGAACAATTAAACAGCACATTAGCCCGAACAGCTTCAAACGCGAGTGGGCAGTCTCTTTTGGTGATAAAAAGGTCTTTAACTACACACTGAACGGCGAACAGTATTCATTTGATCCAATCAGCCCGGATGCTGTAGTCACAACCAATATCGCATGGCAATACAGCGACGTTAATGTCGTTGCAGTGCATCACGCCTTACTGACCAGTGGTCTGCCGGTAAGCGAAGTGGATATTGTTTGCACACTTCCTCTGACAGAGTATTACGACAGAAATAACCAACCCAATACGGAAAATATTGAGCGTAAGAAAGCAAACTTCCGGAAAAAAATTACATTAAATGGCGGGGATACATTCACAATAAAAGATGTAAAAGTCATGCCTGAATCTATACCGGCAGGTTATGAAGTTCTACAAGAACTGGATGAGTTAGATTCTTTATTAATTATAGATCTCGGGGGCACCACATTAGATATTTCTCAGGTAATGGGGAAATTATCGGGGATCAGTAAAATATACGGAGACTCATCTCTTGGTGTCTCTCTGGTTACATCTGCAGTAAAAGATGCCCTTTCTCTTGCGAGAACAAAAGGAAGTAGCTATCTTGCTGACGATATAATCATTCACAGAAAAGATAATAACTATCTGAAGCAACGAATTAATGATGAGAACAAAATATCAATAGTCACCGAAGCAATGAATGAAGCACTTCGTAAACTTGAGCAACGTGTATTAAATACGCTCAATGAATTTTCTGGTTATACTCATGTTATGGTTATAGGCGGTGGCGCAGAATTAATATGCGATGCAGTAAAAAAACACACACAGATTCGTGATGAACGTTTTTTCAAAACCAATAACTCTCAATATGATTTAGTTAACGGTATGTATCTCATAGGTAATTAATGATGGACAAGCGCAGAACCATTGCCTTCAAACTAAATCCAGATGTAAATCAAACAGATAAAATTGTTTGTGATACACTGGACAGTATCCCGCAAGGGGAACGAAGCCGCCTTAACCGGGCCGCACTGACGGCAGGTCTGGCCTTATACAGACAAGATCCCCGGACCCCTTTCCTTTTATGTGAGCTGCTGACGAAAGAAACCACATTTTCAGATATCGTGAATATATTGAGATCGCTATTTCCAAAAGAGATGGCCGATTTTAATTCTTCAATAGTCACTCAATCCTCTTCACAACAAGAGCAAAAAAGTGATGAAGAGACCAAAAAAAATGCGATGAAGCTAATAAATTAATTCAATTATTATTGAGTTCCCTTTATCCACTATCAGGCTGGATAAAGGGAACTCAATCAAGTTATTTTCTTACCAGTCATTACATAATCGTTATTATGAAATAATCGTTTGCACTGTCTCTGTTATTCAGGCAATTTCAATAAAGGCACTTGCTCACGCTCTGTCATTTTCTGAAACTCTTCATGCTGCATTTCGATTTTTCTTCTAAAATCATAACTTGCATACCTGTTCTTTTTATGTATATCCAGATCTATTTTTGTGACGAGTTCAAACCACAATGATAGCACTCCCCATGCAGCGTTATGAAACATTTCCGCAACAGATTTAGAGTCTGTATTAACCGCTTCAGTCATGTAGTCGCTAATACGTTCTGCAGTGATTTTCGTTATTTCATCGTAATTCATTTTATCCCCTACAAGACTATTTAATGGAATGAAAAATATTTGGTCTGATAACAATGCTCCTGAATTAACACCTGCAGGCTATGTTAAAGTTGCCCTCACACACAATCTACCTGTTTTCTCGTGTGTGTCACAGGCGCAATACATAAATAGTCTGGCCATTAAGTTCGTAACGGATTTCGTACTCGCCAGCAAAAATCCGTCTGACATCCCTGGTTTCAAACTGAAACAACTGTTCATCCCATACGTGGATGAGTTAACAGAATGACCGGCGCCTGTGTCAGGGACTACACCGTTTTGGCTGCAGCTGGTTTACTGACCAACGCCAGAAAATCATATAACTGCGTCAATGTCAGCGTATCCAGCGCGACTGTATTATTTTTCTCTGCAACCAGAATATTGCATTAGGTTATTACCAGGTGTTCTAATGTACAGGTAAAGACGTTCTTTATAATCTGAAATCTCTACTTTTAATCCCTCAGACTTTGCCTGCTGAAAGCCCTCGTCAAGGTGCGCTTTTATTAGGTTAATGTCTGGATGTCTTGTATCGGGGGCAATTCTGTATTGGTGTAACGATGGGGTGGATGTTCCCTGCAATAAGACCTCCAGATAGAGATTGGCACAACCATTCCCATTATTTCTAATAGTTTATTGGTAATCACAAACTGTATATTTAGCCATTATATTGAATCCTGTGAAGTAAACGGCGACGGCTCAAAATTTTATCAAACCTAAGATAATTCTACCATCAAAGTTAATAATTTGAATTTATATGACGGCTCTATGGGGGGGTAAAAATCCCCGTGCAGAGAGGCGATTTTCAGAGTTGAAAACGTCGTCGTTAAGAACACCAAAGTCAGTACCACCAACCCGGAAAGTAGCTTCATGCACCGGGACAACAGCAGTTTTGGTGTCCGAAATCGTACAATTCTGTACATCTACGCAAGGAAATGTACGGAAGTAAGCCAAATGGTTATCGGACGGTCGGAACATTTCGTACAGCCTTTACGTTCAGTGAGTTAGCTGGCCTAGATGTAACCACTCGTTCAACTCAATTCTCTTAGCGTGGGAAAATTTCCGTTTTCCAAGCGGCCCCCTCAAGCGGACCCCTTATAGTACAATAATTTTCGATATCCAAACTGCCCCCAATTACATCTCCAGTCTCTGGCAGCAGAGATCATATATTTCCATTGCCGCCGTAGCCACGATATTCTGGCTATTCACAAAAACAATTTAGCCCCAAAGCGCAGTAAAAAAGTACACTATGAAGGTGTATGATACCTTCATAGTGCTTAAGTAATTATGAGTAATATAATCTGTGTAAACTACTAATTGCTTCACCGTCAGTGATTAAATGCGTAGCTGTTCCTTGTCTTATATAATACCTATTTTCAAAATGACAGACTTCTCCGACACTTTTTATTTCGATTTTTAAAACATGCAGTCCTTCATATGAACATAATGAAATATCTTTTAGTATTTGTTGTTTCAAAGCCTCATTAAAATTAAATGATTCTATTTTTTGTTTTATGAACAGAAAGTAATTATCTATGTTTTTTGATTGAATTACAGCTTCATGATCAATTCCATTGATATAATAGCCATTGCACTCAATAGGGGTAACACCATATAAAGTCTTAACTCTGTCTGCCGTAGCTTTGGTATCGGAAACACCAACTAAAATATAACCATTAGATTCTCTACCGATGTTATTTATGGCGACAGCCGTTTGGACTATATTAATGAAACATTCTTCGTCTATTTTATTCTCGCCTGAGAGAATAAATAATCCCTGTTTGGTAATGACTCCAACTTATTGATAGTGTTTTATGTTCAGATAATGCCCGATGACTTTGTCATGCAGCTCCACCGATTTTGAGAGGCACTGTTGCAAATAGTCGGTGGTGATAAACTTATCATCCCCTTTTGCTGATGGAGCTGCACATGAACCCATTCAAAGGCCGGCATTTTCAGCGTGACATCATTCTGTGGGCCGTACGCTGGTACTGCAAATACGGCATCAGTTACCGTGAGCTGCAGGAGATGCTGGCTGAACGCGGAGTGAATGTCGATCACTCCACGATTTACCGCTGGGTTCAGCGTTATGCGCCTGAAATGGAAAAACGGCTGCGCTGGTACTGGCGTAACCCTTCCGATCTTTGCCCGTGGCACATGGATGAAACCTACGTGAAGGTCAATGGCCGCTGGGCGTATCTGTACCGGGCCGTCGACAGCCGGGGCCGCACTGTCGATTTTTATCTCTCCTCCCGTCGTAACAGCAAAGCTGCATACCGGTTTCTGGGTAAAATCCTCAACAACGTGAAGAAGTGGCAGATCCCACGATTCATCAACACGGATAAAGCGCCCGCCTATGGTCGCGCGCTTGCTCTGCTCAAACGCGAAGGCCGGTGCCCGTCTGACGTTGAACACCGACAGATTAAGTACCGGAACAACGTGATTGAATGCGATCATGGCAAACTGAAACGGATAATCAACGCCACGCTGGGATTTAAATCCATGAAGACGGCTTACGCCACCATCAAAGGTATTGAGGTGATGCGTGCACTACGCAAAGGCCAGGCCTCAGCATTTTATTATGGTGATCCCCTGGGCGAAATGCGCCTGGTAAGCAGAGTTTTTGAAATGTAAGGCCTTTGAATAAGACAAAAGGCTGCCTCATCGCTAACTTTGCAACAGTGCCACATCCGTTACCTTTTCTCCGCCGGGCTAAGCGGCATGCTGCTGATCACAGCTGCGCTGCTGTTTCGCATGCTGGGCGTGTGGATGAGTACGCTGGGTACAGACCTATCCCGGAAGGAGCGCCTGTTCTGCATGATTGCCTATCTGCCCAAGGCAACGGTGCAGGCTGCAATCGGCGCTATTCCGCTGGCGATGGGGCTTGGCAGTGGGGAAACCATACTTGCGGTGGCGGTTCTTGCCATTATACTTACAGCGCCGCTGGGGGCGTTGGGCATCGAGCTGAGCTATAAAAGGCTGCTTCAAAAACAGCAGTCGTAGTGTGCTTGTTCGATAGAACAAAAGAGGAACGAAAAATATTTTTCGTTCCTCTTTTTTAGATGATTTGCCTTCTGATTGGCTTATCCATTCTTTTTTATCAAGTATATAAGTTCTGTTCCGATGGTCTTTTTATCCTCAATCTCAAACTCGGCGGGCAAGCCGCCCTCGAACCATGCGGCGTAGTTCGCCTCCATGCCTTTTCCACGCCCGCCTAAACTACGCGTGGGAAAGCTGACAGCCATGCGCGGGGTATTGAGGGATTGTAAAAGTGCCATGGCAGAACCGGCCTGCTCCCGCTCCAGCAGGGGCAAAAGCTTAAAAATCAGCGCCAGGTCGCCGGCTTCGGCGGGCGGCGCACACAGCACATCCTGCAGGGCAAAGGTAAAATCCCAATCTTTTTCCCTAGCAAAGGGGGTGATGACATCCCCCAATCCCTGGTGGATATCACAGCCCCACACGGATGCAATGCCGCGCTCGTATAGCGCCAAGGGGTTAAGACCGCAGGCGATATCCAGCACGCGGCGGGGAGTTTCGGCTGAAAAGATAAAATCGTACAGGGTATCCAGCTCGGCCAGTCGCTCCTTGGTGGAGGCATGCAGCGACAATGCCTTTTTTACATCGCCCGCAGAAAGCGCGGCGGCAGCAGCCTTGAGCGATTCCGGGGTGACATATGCCCCGCAAATTCCATGCAGCCGGGTGCGTGCAGCCTCTACGGTCTGTTTGGGGGATTTATGCCGCCCCCATTCCTCAGTCAGGATGCGCCGCACGGTATCCGGGCAAAGGGCGCGGTATTTTTTTGAGGCCAGGATGGAGGTGAGGGCATCGTTGATGTTCATCGGTGTCTCCTAAATCGTTTTCGGGGTCTGACGCTCAGTGGAACGAAAACTCACGTTAAGGGATTTTGGTCATGAGATTATCAAAAAGGATCTTCACCTAGATCCTTTTAAATTAAAAATGAAGTTTTAAATCAATCTAAAGTATATATGAGTAAACTTGGTCTGACAGTTACCAATGCTTAATCAGTGAGGCACCTATCTCAGCGATCTGTCTATTTCGTTCATCCATAGTTGCCTGACTCCCCGTCGTGTAGATAACTACGATACGGGAGGGCTTACCATCTGGCCCCAGTGCTGCAATGATACCGCGAGACCCACGCTCACCGGCTCCAGATTTATCAGCAATAAACCAGCCAGCCGGAAGGGCCGAGCGCAGAAGTGGTCCTGCAACTTTATCCGCCTCCATCCAGTCTATTAATTGTTGCCGGGAAGCTAGAGTAAGTAGTTCGCCAGTTAATAGTTTGCGCAACGTTGTTGCCATTGCTGCAGGCATCGTGGTGTCACGCTCGTCGTTTGGTATGGCTTCATTCAGCTCCGGTTCCCAACGATCAAGGCGAGTTACATGATCCCCCATGTTGTGCAAAAAAGCGGTTAGCTCCTTCGGTCCTCCGATCGTTGTCAGAAGTAAGTTGGCAGCAGTGTTATCACTCATGGTTATGGCAGCACTGCATAATTCTCTTACTGTCATGCCATCCGTAAGATGCTTTTCTGTGACTGGTGAGTACTCAACCAAGTCATTCTGAGAATAGTGTATGCGGCGACCGAGTTGCTCTTGCCCGGCGTCAACACGGGATAATACCGCACCACATAGCAGAACTTTAAAAGTGCTCATCATTGGAAAACGTTCTTCGGGGCGAAAACTCTCAAGGATCTTACCGCTGTTGAGATCCAGTTCGATGTAACCCACTCGTGCACCCAACTGATCTTCAGCATCTTTTACTTTCACCAGCGTTTCTGGGTGAGCAAAAACAGGAAGGCAAAATGCCGCAAAAAAGGGAATAAGGGCGACACGAAAATGTTGAATACTCATACTCTTCCTTTTTCAATATTATTGAAGCATTTACCAGGGTTATTGTCTCATGAGCGGATACATATTTGAATGTATTTAGAAAAATAAACAAATAGGGGTTCCGCGCACATTTCCCCGAAAAGTGCCACCTGACGTCTAAGAAACCATTATTATCATGACATTAACCTATAAAAATAGGCGTATCACGAGGCCCTTTCGTCTTCAAGAATTTTATAAACCGTGGAGCGGGCAATACTGAGCTGATGAGCAATTTCCGTTGCACCAGTGCCCTTCTGATGAAGCGTCAGCACGACGTTCCTGTCCACGGTACGCCTGCGGCCAAATTTGATTCCTTTCAGCTTTGCTTCCTGTCGGCCCTCATTCGTGCGTTCTAGGATCCTCCGGCGTTCAGCCTGTGCCACAGCCGACAGGATGGTGACCACCATTTGCCCCATATCACCGTCGGTACTGATCCCGTCATCAATGAACCGGACTGCCACGCCCTGAGCGTCAAATTCCTTTATCAGTTGGATCATATCGGCAGTGTCGCGGCCAAGACGGTCGAGCTTCTTAACCAGAATGACATCACCTTCCTCCACCTTCATCCTCAGCAAATCCAGCCCTTCCCGGTCTGTTGAACTGCCGGATGCCTTATCGGTAAATATACGGTTTGCTTTCACACCTGCGTCTTTGAGTGCTCTGACCTGAAGATGAACCACGGCAGCCTGGCGGCTGCAAATTGAAAACCGCCCCGGTTCGTCCTGTTGTTGCCGCACGCCCCGCAGAATATGTATGCTCTGAGGACCTGTTTTATTAAGGACTCATCCCCTTATGTTGACCCGCAAAAGTATCGATACAGTTCTGCTCTCTGTTGGTGCTGAGAAGCTCTCACAACGAGAATGGGACTGGATGAAAATGCTCAAACCCATGGACCCACCACCTGCGATGGTGACGACCTCCATCCTGAAGCGCCGTGGCGATACAGCAGCCCTTACCCTGCTACAGGATACCGGGGTTTAATCCATCCTCATGTTGTCCGGTTTTACTCCCCGCCCTCTGAAACGTCTGTTCACAGCCAACCAGTGCTGGACGTCCTTCCTGGATGCGGGCGGTCTGCGCGATATCGAGGTTGAAGCCGTCACCAAAATGCTGGCCTGCGGCACACGGATACTGGGTGTAAAAGAGTTCGGGTGTGATAACCCGGACTGTCAGCACGTAAAGTACCTGACCAACTCATGCGGCAGCCGTGCCTGCCCGTCCTGCGGAAAGAAGGCCACAGACCTGTGGACAGCAACACAGCTGAATCGTCTTCCTGACTGCGACTGGGTACATCTGGTCTTCACCCTGCCGGACACGCTGTGGCCGGTGTTCGAAAGCAACCGCTGGCTGCTGAATGACGTGTGCCGTCTGGCGGTGGAGAATCTGCTGTATGCCGCCCGAAAACGGGGGCTGGAACCCGGTATCTTCTGCGCCATCCACACGTATGGCCGTCGTCTCAACTGGCATCCGCATGTACATGTGTCTGTAACCTGTGGAGGTCTGAATAAGCATGGTCAGTGGAAAAAGCTGAGCTTCCTGAAAGACGCGATGCGTTCACGGTGGATGTGGAATATGCGGCAGCTGCTTCTGAAAGCGTGGTCAGAGGGGCACTGTTGCAAAGTTAGCGATGAGGCAGCCTTTTGTCTTATTCAAAGGCCTTACATTTCAAAAACTCTGCTTACCAGGCGCATTTCGCCCAGGGGATCACCATAATAAAATGCTGAGGCCTGGCCTTTGCGTAGTGCACGCATCACCTCAATACCTTTGATGGTGGCGTAAGCCGTCTTCATGGATTTAAATCCCAGCGTGGCGCCGATTATCCGTTTCAGTTTGCCATGATCGCATTCAATCACGTTGTTCCGGTACTTAATCTGTCGGTGTTCAACGTCAGACGGGCACCGGCCTTCGCGTTTGAGCAGAGCAAGCGCGCGACCATAGGCGGGCGCTTTATCCGTGTTGATGAATCGCGGGATCTGCCACTTCTTCACGTTGTTGAGGATTTTACCCAGAAACCGGTATGCAGCTTTGCTGTTACGACGGGAGGAGAGATAAAAATCGACAGTGCGGCCCCGGCTGTCGACGGCCCGGTACAGATACGCCCAGCGGCCATTGACCTTCACGTAGGTTTCATCCATGTGCCACGGGCAAAGATCGGAAGGGTTACGCCAGTACCAGCGCAGCCGTTTTTCCATTTCAGGCGCATAACGCTGAACCCAGCGGTAAATCGTGGAGTGATCGACATTCACTCCGCGTTCAGCCAGCATCTCCTGCAGCTCACGGTAACTGATGCCGTATTTGCAGTACCAGCGTACGGCCCACAGAATGATGTCACGCTGAAAATGCCGGCCTTTGAATGGGTTCATGTGCAGCTCCATCAGCAAAAGGGGATGATAAGTTTATCACCACCGACTATTTGCAACAGTGCCAACGGGCATATCGGCCTCCCTGCCTGACGGGCATTTAGTAACATTTTTCCAACCGTACGAAATGTTATAAATTATCGGACATCGTAAAACTGTTACATTAATATGTCTATTAAATCGTAAATTTGTAATAATAGACATGAGTTGTCCGATATTCGATTTAAGGTACATTTTTATGCGACTTTTTGGTTACGCTCGGGTCTCAACCAGTCAGCAGTCTCTTGACGTATAGGAAATTGAAAAACCAGTCGATACCATTGTCCACGCCTTATGCCACGTGAGCCTTTCTGCTTTTCCCACCACTCCGGTGGTTTCCCTCTCTGTATGGTCGATTTTTATACCGTAACAGGCTGTTTTTTATACTTTCACCGATTCCCGGGCACACTTAGCCTGTGTCAGGCCGGCATATACCTCAGTAGACTGATATCCCGCGCGTTTTTCTTCAGCCCTGATACATTCAGCCCCGCAATGGCCCGGCGGTATACCATCCGGCAGCCACACAGCACGCATTCGAACGGGTCACGACTCAGGAACTGTTTCACCATTTGTGCATAGCACACTTTCGCCACTGGTTCCGGTTTATCCATCCCCAGTGCACGGTACACCTGCGGCAGCTTCTCTCCACACACACGGTTGGCAAGGAACCCGAAGTACCTCACCATCTTAAAAAACTTCTCCGGGATGTGCTGTTTCAGCCTCGCGACCAGCTCACGCTGTGTCAGCGTTTCCGTCGCCGTTTCTCCCGTTTTGTGGTCCAGGTAACGGAAGCTCAGGCTTGCCCCTCCGTTGTAATGAGCCAGTCGGGAAGCCGCTATTGGTGGCTTCTTCAGATAACGACCCAGGTAGCGTGCCGTATTCCGCCCTCCGGCTGTCTTCTTCGACATGTACACATGCCAGTATTTTCCGCCGGATTTCAGCACCAGGCTTCTCCACTGTGATTCCGTCGTGATATGTGACAACGACTCCGGCATTGGGCACTGTTGCAAATAGTCGGTGGTGATAAACTTATCATCCCCTTTTGCTGATGGAGCTGCACATGAACCCATTCAAAGGCCGGCATTTTCAGCGTGACATCATTCTGTGGGCCGTACGCTGGTACTGCAAATACGGCATCAGTTACCGTGAGCTGCAGGAGATGCTGGCTGAACGCGGAGTGAATGTCGATCACTCCACGATTTACCGCTGGGTTCAGCGTTATGCGCCTGAAATGGAAAAACGGCTGCGCTGGTACTGGCGTAACCCTTCCGATCTTTGCCCGTGGCACATGGATGAAACCTACGTGAAGGTCAATGGCCGCTGGGCGTATCTGTACCGGGCCGTCGACAGCCGGGGCCGCACTGTCGATTTTTATCTCTCCTCCCGTCGTAACAGCAAAGCTGCATACCGGTTTCTGGGTAAAATCCTCAACAACGTGAAGAAGTGGCAGATCCCGCGATTCATCAACACGGATAAAGCGCCCGCCTATGGTCGCGCGCTTGCTCTGCTCAAACGCGAAGGCCGGTGCCCGTCTGACGTTGAACACCGACAGATTAAGTACCGGAACAACGTGATTGAATGCGATCATGGCAAACTGAAACGGATAATCGGCGCCACGCTGGGATTTAAATCCATGAAGACGGCTTACGCCACCATCAAAGGTATTGAGGTGATGCGTGCACTACGCAAAGGCCAGGCCTCAGCATTTTATTATGGTGATCCCCTGGGCGAAATGCGCCTGGTAAGCAGAGTTTTTGAAATGTAAGGCCTTTGAATAAGACAAAAGGCTGCCTCATCGCTAACTTTGCAACAGTGCCCTTTCGACTACCTCCCCTCAAAGCCATATCACGTACGTTAATCCTGACTTCATTAAAATCAGTGGTTTCACTGAGGAAGAACTATTAGGCCAGCCTCACAACATCGTAAGACACCCAGATATGCCGCCTGCTGCATTTGAGCATATGTGGAGTACATTAAAATCTGGCCGCTCATGGATGGGGCTAGTAAAAAATCGCTGTAAAAATGGCGACCACTATTGGGTAAGTGCTTATGTAACGCCAATAGCTAAGAATGGTTCGATTGTTGAATACCAGTCTGTAAGGACCAAGCCTGAACCTGAGCAGGTTTTGGCTGCGGAAAAATTATATGCTCAATTGAGAAGCGGGAAGGCCGCGAGGCCGAAATTGGCTGCTAGCTTTTCCGTGAAAATACTCTTGCTCATATGGGGTAGTATTATATCAAGCGCAATGGCTGCCGGCATGCTTACTGATACATCAATAAGCAGCTTATTGTTACCAGGAATCAACGCCTTTACCCGCTGCCGGAGCCTCACCTCAATAGCACTCTCCGGCAGCCGTATTGTTACAGCGAATCAAACTGATAGCTGACCGATAGCCCAACGCCATAGTTACGGCCCGGCGCCGGTTCATAATAGCGTCCGTTGCTCTCGTTGACGATAACAGAGCCGACGTAGCGCTTATCAAACAGGTTATCAACGCGCGTATAGAGGTCGACGGTCCAGTTATCTAGCACATATTTATAGCCGGTATTCAGTGCCGTCACCGTATAGGCTGGAGCCTGCTCGCTATTGGCATCGTTGACCTGAATATCGCTCATATAGCGGACTTCAGCGCCAGCGTACCATCCCTCTTCCGGCACCCAGCCAAAGGAGGCATAGGCGCTATTACGTGCAATCCCCGGGATCCGATTGCCGCTCTGAATAGCATCGCCGGCGTTTTCACGGTAGGTCGCATCCAGCAGCGTCCACGCCAGTTTGGCGCGCCAGGCGGGCGCAAATTGCTGATCCCATCCCAGTTCGACCCCGCGGCGGCGCGTCTTGCCCGCGTTCTGATAGGACGTACGGCCATTGTCGCTGGCGGCAACGACAATTTCATTTTTCGTGTCCGTATTGAAGACGCTCAGGCTCGCCATCCCGGTGCCCACCTGCCATTTACTGCCTGCTTCAACGGTGGTGTTAGTGGCCGGTTGCAGAGCAAAGTTAAGCCCGGACTGACCATCGGGACGATAGGACAGCTCGTTAATGGTCGGCGTTTCAAATCCCCTCCCGGCAGAGAGGTAAACGTTCCACTGCGGCGTCATGGCATACTTCAGCGCTGCCGCCGGAAGCCACTTGTGATAGCTCGCTTCGCCGCTATCATCACCATTTTTACCTACAACATAACGATCGTTGGAATCAAACCATACCGAGCTATAGCGCGCCCCGGCGTCCAGCCCCAGGGCTGAGGTGAGCTGCCAGTGCGTTTGAATGTAGGGATCGAGGTTCCACATCAGGTTACGTTCGTTACGTCGCATATCACCTTTGGTGCCGAGATCGTAAACGCCGTTCTGATAAACAAAGTTCTCATAGCCTTTGCGCTGTTCGGTCATCGCCTCGTAATCAAGGCCGGTGGTGATGGCGTAAGGGATAAAACCGCTGTCATCGTGGTGTGTCCAGCGCGTGGCTTTGTTGAATAAATCAGATTTCGGGTAAGTCTCCCCCGTAGCGGGTTGTGTTTTCAGGCAATACGCACGCTTTCAGGCATACCTGCTTTCGTCATTTTGTTCAGCGCTCGTACCAGGGCCATAGCCTCCGCAACCTGACCATCGTAGTCACGCAGCGTCAGTGAACCCCCGAACAGCTGTTTTACCCGGTACATCGCCGTTTCCGCTATCGAGCGACGGTTGTAATCTGTTGTCCATTTCCACCGCGCATTACTCCCGGTCATTCGCTGATTAGCCACTGCACGGTTACGGTCTGCATATTCACCGGGCCAGTAACCCGCACCTTTTCGGGGCGGGATAAGCGCGCTGATTTTCTTACGCCGCAGTTCATCGTGACAGAGCCGGGTATCGTAAGCTCCATCGGCGGCGGCTGACCTGATTTTCCGGTGGGTTTGCCGGATTAACCCGGGGAAGGCCTCTGAGTCCGTAACGTTGTTCAGCGACAGGTCAGCGCAGATGATTTCATGTGTTTTACTGTCAACTGCCAGATGCAGCTTACGCCATATACGACGGCGTTCCTGGCCATGCTTTTTGACTTTCCACTCGCCTTCACCGAAGACCTTCAGCCCGGTGGAATCAATTACCAGGTGTGCGATTTCACCCCGGGTGGGCGTTTTGAAACTGATATTAACCGACTTTGCCCGCCTGCTGACACAGCTGTAATCCGGGCAGCGTAGCGGAACGTTCATCAGAGAAAAAATGGAATCAATAAAGCCCTGCGCAGCGCGCAGGGTCAGCCTGAATACGCGTTTAATGACCAGCACAGTCGTGATGGCAAGGTCAGAATAGCGCTGAGGTCTGCCTCGTGAAGAAGGTGTTGCTGACTCATACCAGGCCTGAATAGCTTCATCATCCAGCCAGAAAGTTATGGAGCCACGGTTGATGAGGGCTTTATTGTAGGTGGGCCAGTTGGTGATTTTGAACTTTTGCTTTGCCACGGAACGGTCTGCGTTGTCGGGAAGATACGTGATCTGATCCTTCAACTCAGCAAAAGTTCGATTTATTCAACAAAACCAGTTACAGCCCTTCGGCGATGATTCTCGCCGCTGAAGCCAGCACATCGCGGCGGCGCTCTGCGTTCTGTTGCGGCTGGGTAAAATAGGTCACCAGAACCAGCGGCGCACGACCCTGCGGCCAGATCACCGCAATATCATTGGTGGTGCCGTAGTCGCCGCTGCCGGTCTTATCACCCACAGTCCACGACGTCGGTAAGCCGGCCCGAATGCTGGCTGCGCCGGTCGTATTGCCTTTGAGCCACGTCACCAACTGCGCCCGCTGGGTTTCGCCCAGCGCATGACCCAGCGTAAGCTGACGCAACGTCTGCGCCATCGCCCGCGGCGTGGTGGTGTCTCTCGGGTCGCCGGGAATGGCGGTATTCAGCGTAGGTTCAGTGCGATCCAGACGAAACGTCTCATCGCCGATCGCGCGGGCAAAAGCCGTCACGCCTCCCGGGCCACCGAGCTGGGCAATCAATTTGTTCATGGCGGTATTGTCGCTGTACTGCAACGCGGCCGCGCTCAGTTCTGCCAGCGTCATTGTGCCGTTGACGTGTTTTTCGGCAATCGGATTGTAGTTAACCAGATCGGCAGGCTTGATCTCGACAGGCTGATTAAGCAGCTGCTTTTGCGTTTCACTCTGCTTAAGCACCGCCGCGACCGCCATAACTTTACTGGTACTGCACATTGGAAAGCGTTCATCACCGCGATAAAGCACCTGCGTATTATCTGCGGTATCGATGAGCGCGACGCCCAGCCGCCCTCCGCTGCTTTTCTCCAGCGCCGCCAGCTTTTGCTGCACCGCACTCGTCTGCGCATAAAGCGGCGCGCTGCCCAGCAGCAGCGGAATGCACGCCGCCGCCGCGAACATCATCCGTTGCACTCTCTTTGTCACCATCTCAAACTCCCAATACGGTCAATCCGTGTTACATCAGTATTCCCTAAATTCCACGTGTGTTTTTTATTAGCTTCAAAAATCACTATTTCACGAAGAATTTAGACTGCTTCTCACACATTGTAACATTATTTACAACCACCTTTCAATCATTTTTGATAAATCATTGATTTCATCTTTGCTGCAATGATACTTAATAAACTCTGCAAGTTATCCACAGAGCAACACTCAATTTTATTGATGATATTCTTATTATACCAGACATTTTTCATACACTCCCTTGTACGGATAGTTTTCCGACAACTTCATGATTACATATCTTGCGGTTTTGATTATTTTTGCTGCAAGAAATACATACTTCAAACGAAAGGTCTTTATTTGCTGTCTGTATTCTGAAGAGTCCAAGGAATCAAACTTGAACAACAAAAATAGGTTATATGAAATCCGAATGGCACTGTTGCAAATAGTCGGTGGTGATAAACTTATCATCCCCTTTTGCTGATGGAGCTGCACATGAACCCATTCAAAGGCCGGCATTTTCAGCGTGACATCATTCTGTGGGCCGTACGCTGGTACTGCAAATACGGCATCAGTTACCGTGAGCTGCAGGAGATGCTGGCTGAACGCGGAGTGAATGTCGATCACTCCACGATTTACCGCTGGGTTCAGCGTTATGCGCCTGAAATGGAAAAACGGCTGCGCTGGTACTGGCGTAACCCTTCCGATCTTTGCCCGTGGCACATGGATGAAACCTACGTGAAGGTCAATGGCCGCTGGGCGTATCTGTACCGGGCCGTCGACAGCCGGGGCCGCACTGTCGATTTTTATCTCTCCTCCCGTCGTAACAGCAAAGCTGCATACCGGTTTCTGGGTAAAATCCTCAACAACGTGAAGAAGTGGCAGATCCCGCGATTCATCAACACGGATAAAGCGCCCGCCTATGGTCGCGCGCTTGCTCTGCTCAAACGCGAAGGCCGGTGCCCGTCTGACGTTGAACACCGACAGATTAAGTACCGGAACAACGTGATTGAATGCGATCATGGCAAACTGAAACGGATAATCGGCGCCACGCTGGGATTTAAATCCATGAAGACGGCTTACGCCACCATCAAAGGTATTGAGGTGATGCGTGCACTACGCAAAGGCCAGGCCTCAGCATTTTATTATGGTGATCCCCTGGGCGAAATGCGCCTGGTAAGCAGAGTTTTTGAAATGTAAGGCCTTTGAATAAGACAAAAGGCTGCCTCATCGCTAACTTTGCAACAGTGCCAAAAATAGTCCTTCAGTGGGACGAAATGATCCGGACCGCTGGCTCCCTGAAGCTGGGCAAAGTACAGGCTTCAGTGCTGGTCCGTTCATTGCTGAAAAGTGAACGTCCTTCCGGACTGACTCAGGCAATCATTGAAGTGGGGCGCATCAACAAAACGCTGTATCTGCTTAATTATATTGATGATGAAGATTACCGCCGGCGCATTCTGACCCAGCTTAATCGGGGAGAAAGTCGCCATGCCGTTGCCAGAGCCATCTGTCACGGTCAAAAAGGTGAGATAAGAAAACGATATACCGACGGTCAGGAAGATCAACTGGGCGCACTGGGGCTGGTCACTAACGCCGTCGTGTTATGGAACACTATTTATATGCAGGCAGCCCTGGATCATCTCCGGGCGCAGGGTGAAACACTGAATGATGAAGATATCGCACGCCTCTCCCCGCTTTGCCACGGACATATCAATATGCTCGGCCATTATTCCTTCACGCTGGCAGAACTGGTGACCAAAGGACATCTGAGACCATTAAAAGAGGCGTCAGAGGCAGAAAACGTTGCTTAACGTGAGTTTTCGTTCCACTGAGCGTCAGACCCCAATACGTGCGCAACAACCGTCTTCCGGAGCCTGTCATACGCGTAAAACAGCCAGCGCTGGCGCGATTTAGCCCCGACGTATCCCCACTGTTCGTCCATTTCCGCGCAGACGATGACGTCACTGCCCGGCTGTATGCGCGAGGTTACCGACTGCGGCCTGAGTTTTTTAAATGGCGGAAAATCGTGTTGAGGCCAACGCCCATAATGCGGGCGGTTGCCCGGCATCCAACGCCATTCATGGCCATATCAATGATTTTCTGGTGCGTACCGGGTTGAGAAGCGGTGTAAGTGAACTGCAGTTGCCATGTTTTACGGCAGTGAGAGCAGAGATAGCGCTGATGTCCGGCGGTGCTTTTGCCGTTACGCACCACCCCGTCAGTAGCTGAACAGGAGGGACAGCTGATAGAAACAGAAGCCACTGGAGCACCTCAAAAACACCATCATACACTAAATCAGTAAGTTGGCAGCATCACCGGAACTTCAAAACTGCGCAAAACACGCAAATACGCACAAGAAAGTAGGGCTGCGCTTGGAATTCGGAAAATAAACCACATCAAAACTACTTTTTAGCCAAATAACGTTTGGGAATCACCAGAATGGTGGGACAACAGCGGTTTTAGTGCCCTAAATCGTACGTTTTCATCCAGTTGCCCCTCAAACCCCATGTTCAAGTCAGAATAGTGGACAGGCGGCCAAGAACTTCGTTCATGATAGTCTCCGGAACCCGTTCGAGTCGTTTTCCGCCCCGTGCTTTCATATCAATTGTCCGGGGTTGATCGCAACGTACAACACCTGTGGTACGTATGCCAACACCATCCAACGACACCGCAAAGCCGGCAGTGCGGGCAAAATTGCCTCCGCTGGTTACGGGCACAACAACAGGCAGGCGGGTCACGCGATTAAAGGCCGCCGGTGTGACAATCAGCACCGGCCGCGTTCCCTGCTGCTCATGACCTGCGGTAGGATCAAGCGAGACAAGCCAGATTTCCCCTCTTTCCATGTCAGATTTCCTCCTGACCAGTCGCCGGTGCATCCAGCCATTCTCGTTCTTCAGCTGATATTTCAGCATTCGGATCACACTGTGCCAGTAGCTCAGCCAGTGAATATTGCGGGCGTCTGTACGGCTCAACAATCAGCCGGCCATTATCAATGACCATGCCAACTTCATTATCTGTGCCCAGAGACAGCGCATTCAGCAGTGCCGGTGGGACGGTCAGCATAACTGAGCCGCCAACCCTCTTCAGTCGGGTGGTATGCATTCTTCACCTCCATAAAAGTTATATTTAAATATAACATCCACTAAAAAAACACACCAGGCTTTAACGCACAATGTTTAATAAAAATATAACTTTCAACCAAACAGTAAACCCAGCGTGGTTGCTTCCATATGCAGCAATACCGGCAGCAGCAGGCCACCACTTCTGATCCTGGCCACTGATGTAATCAACCCCACCAGGAACAGTTCTGCCAGTGTCAGCAGGTTCTGATACTGGCTGTGCGCGGCGACGAACAACAACGACGTTATCAGCGCCCCCAGCCACATCGTCCAGCAGTACCGTGAACGGAAGACGTTCAGCATAATCCCCCGGAACAGCGTTTCCTCATTCAACGGGGCAAGGATAAAGATGGTCAGCAACGTCAGGATCACGTCAGGTATGGACTTATCGGCAAAAAGTTTCGTCATAAATGGCTCAGCAGGCAGAGCCAGCGCCTTACCGAGCAGAAATACACCGACATACACCACGGCCATCGCACCGACCAGCCACGGTACGCCAACGTTGCGCAGCTGACCAACGACCGGTAGCGGAGCTATCCAACGGCGGTATACCAGGAAAACACACAGCAGGTACATCAGAACAGTACCATGACTGAAGAACAAATAGTTTTTTCCTGATCCATAAAGCAGAACGGCCTGCTCCATGACAAATCTGGCTCCCCAACTAATGCCCCATGCAGCCAGCATAACCAGCATAAACTGCAGATATTGATTACGTGTTTGAATCATTGCATCGCCTGTAAATTTTTAACTTGTCCTATTTTTGTCATTACCACGTATATACACATGTATAACAATTCAGATATCGTTACCAGGATATGCCGCATCAGCGGCATGGAAGGCGGCACTCTGTTGTTTCATATGATACAGGAGTAAAACCGCCGAAGCCCGGCGTAAGCCGGTACTGATTGATAGATTTCACCTTACCCATCCCCAGCCCTGCCAGACCATACCCGCTTTCAGCCATGAGAGAGCTTCTGTGCGCGGTCGGAGTGGTCCCGACGAGGGTTTACCCGAAGTCGGGGCGTATCTCCGCGTTAGCGGGCCGTGAGGGCCGCTTACGAGCGTGTACTGAGAACTTCCAGCGAGAAGACTGACAGCGATGAAGATGTAGTTACAACATTCATAATTAAAAGCGACTCTGTTCCGGCCCTTTGGGCCGGGGCGGGGCCGCTTTTCAGTTATGAGGGAGGGGCTTTGTGGTTTCGGTTCTGCGCTGGACCGGGGTTTTTCTGGAGGTTGTTTTTGTGTGTTGTAACTAAAGTGGCTCCGGTCGGGGCCCGCCGCTTGCGGTGGGAGGTGCATATCTGTCTGTCCACAGGACAGGCAGTGAATAGGTTTTCTTTTTAAATGAATGTAATTAAGTAGTTTAAAGGAGATATAAACAGGTGTTTAAAAGATACATTGCACCCTGTAAGACTGGCGGCTGGCGCTTTATGACATGAACGGTTGTAACCTTATGGGGAAGTCCCTTGCAGTTAAATGTGGATAAGCAAAATTCCCCGTCGCTGAGGCGCATTTTGTATTAAAAACAGGGGGAACCGGATGCTCCAGAAGGTGGATAGTGAGGTTGTTTTTTGTATGTGGTGCTGATTTTTTGTTCGCTGGCAGGCTTCAGGCGTGCGAATGCCTCCGGTTCGGGCCGGATTATTCAGAAGAGGTCACTTTCAGGGGGAAGCTGTGGCCAGCCGGCTGTAATTGCGGTTACGTGACAGAATCATGCGCTCCTTCACACGACGCTCCACTTCACGTTTTACCGCCTCACGACTGGCAGTGAAGCGCCCTTCCGCGATTTCGCGCGTCAGCTGCCGTTTCACCAGGGTGATAATATCCTGACGTTCCCTGTCCGCATCACGACGCGCACGGGCACGCTTTATTCCCCGGGACTTAAGCTCTGTCTGGTAACTGCGGAAACGCTCACGAACAAAACGCCAGGCTTTCGCTATCAGTTCATCCATGCCCAGGGTATCCAGCCCCTGCTTTTTGCGTTGTCTGTTTTCCCATTCCACACGGCTGCGGCGTGCGGAAGCCACCGCCACCTCAGACACATCGAGAGCGGCAAACAGCGCCGGTGTGAACGTGATATCGGTCGGAATGTTGCAACCAATAAGCGGGTCATATTCCGTCTGGTAGGTAATCAGACCCAGCTCAGCCAGGGACGTCAGGGCACGGGTGGCACGGGTGATGGAGAGTACTCCGGCATCAGACTCCGTCGCCAGTCCACACTCAATGGCCAGCGTGGTGATGGAGCACTGGACACGGTTGGCCAGCGGATCATAGTGAAAACAGAGCCCCTGCAGCAGCGCATCAATAGCCCGACGACGCAGTACCGGTGGCATGCGCCGACGCAGACCACGCGAACGGGCATGTGCCACATGAATGGCGAAATCAAAACGGGAGGTGAAGCCTACCGCCTTTTCCATCAGTTTTTCGCAAAACTTCAGCGTTCCGGCACCTTCACGGGGTGTAAACACCGGATTCGGGTTCTTTACCTGGCGGTAATAAGTTTGTTGAAGATCAGTCACACCATCCTGCACTTATGTTGCACAGAAGGAGTGAGCACAGAAAGAAGTCTTGAACTTTTCCGGGCATATAACTATACTCCCCGCATAGAGCAACAGCTTCTATGCAGTTTCTTGTTAGCCCCGGTAATCTTTCTGACTCGCCAAAGTTAAAGAAGATTATCGGGGTTTTCGCTTTTCTGGCTCCTGTACATCCACATCAGAACCAGTTCCCTGCCACCTTATGGCGTGGCCAGCCACAAAATTCCTTAAACGATCAGCAATCTATCACGCACACCACAAACAGGCAAGAATGTGATGTCGCTACATTTTAGTTAGCTGAAAGCACTCTTCTGCTTTATCAGTTCAGCAATCATCTCAGCCTGAGTAACACCTTCAGCGTCACACATCTCCTGTAATTGCGCTTTTAACGCAGCAGGAATGAACACTCTGAGTTCTTTATGTGTGGCACGTTTTCTTGCCAGAGATGCCTGCTGACGTTCTGCAAGCGTCAGAGGATTACCTTTTCGGTATGCTCGCTTTGTACCTGATGAGGAAGTCACTGCATTTTCTGTCTGCGACATCTCGCCTCCTCAATTCTCAAACAGGGATCGTTTCGCAGAGGATACTACAGTTTTTTGAAATCAGCGACTTGAAAGTTGTGATGATGATCTGTGTTGGCGCACAAATCATGTCTGATTACGACCGTTTAATGTGATTTTGATGATGAAATGACTGAAAAACAGGAAATGCCTTAACCTGGATGCCGGCCCCGGGCGGGACCGGCTGTTTCTGGCATGTCGGGTGTCTGCCCCTGAAATACCTCACACTTCCGGAAAGCGGGGACTTCCGTCCCCGCCCGGCAGCTTACTTCCGTGCTTCGTAGGCCAGAGTTACCTGCACCACTGTATTTCCCCTGTGAATATTCAGTTCACATAACCGTTCCCTGAATATCAGTGAAAAACACAATACCGTGGCACACACGGCGAGCAACCCGATAAGGGCATATTTCGTCATAAACTTTGACCTCTCTGCAAAGAAGAGGCTACAATCAGTAGTGCTAAGTACTTCATGCAGACCTCACGAGTTAATGGATTAACGAGTGGGGTCTTCGCATTTCTGGTACCTGCGTCTTGCCTGAACCAGAAAGGCTCAGACACCCGCCGCGATAATACCACATTCCTGTCTGGTTACGACGACCTCCATGCCCCTGCTTTTTATTGCAGAAACGCCGGGAGCGGGGAAAACTTGCTTTTTCCCGTTTCCGGGGTTGGACAACTGAGCAACGCGAAGGCGTCAGTGTCCGGAGTTCTGCCACATATCAGTAACTCCCGTACCACCACTCATCGTCGCTTTTTTCCAGAATAATGGTGATACTCCTGACGTCGTCCGGCAGTATTTCCCGGCAGAATCTGGCCGGAAGCGTAAACGTGCCCGAAGACAGCCTTACCCCTTCTTCATAGGAGTCCGTCAGTTTCAGCCTGATTTTCCGGATTTCTGAATCAAGTTCAGCAATAATAAATTCCTGCTTCCCCCGAACGGCAACCGTCACATAACACCCGGCAGAGCCTGAGTCTGTTCGTCTTATCGATAACCGGGTCTTGCTTGCATATCTGTACGGCGCTTTCTGTCTTGTCATGGAAATAAATGCCATTATTGATTTTCGACCTTTCTGTTTTTATAAATAAAATAAATATCATTTTATTCTGGCAGTCTTACCAGATGATTTTATTCCCCTGAATTTTCATTACCCCGCGACGGACCAGTTCATCCCGGATACCTCTGGTCAGGACATCACGCCATTCACCGCGCATCTGTGATTTTAAATAATTATTAAATGTCTTTTCTGTTACCGGCATATTACGAACCTCCCGCGCTGCCTGTTGAATTTTGTTTGCCCACCGGATAACGATATCCATGTCGGGTGCAGCCATCTTTACTGATGACGCCTTATCCGGGGAGACGCGACGGCAGCGAATCCCGCGCGCCTGCAGTGTCCGGACAATACCGTCATATCCCTTGTCAGCGGAAACAATATGGTATTCCTTCTCCGGCCCGTAGTGGCATACACACTGCCCCAGCTCCAGCACCAGATGAAAATCAACATTGTTCCGGGAGACTTCACTGACATGCCGGAGTGTGATTTTTACTGCTTCAGGGAAAGCGTTTACTGGCAGTGCCACATTATTCTGTTTCGCACCCGCGAATATAATTAACTCCGTATATATATTTAAGGAAATTTCTGTCAGGTTACTGCAGTTCTCGTAATCGATAAAGGCAATCACCTGTTGCTTCTCTGATTTTCCGGTCGCCATTTTCTCTTCCTGATTAACAGACTTCACAACCAGATAAAAGAGTCATAAATAACACTTAACATCGCCTGATATTAACAGCCGGGCAACGTGATGTTATTATTTTGCTCTCCTTACTGAATGCATTTGTCCCTGACAGGACAACACTGACCGTCACATGACGGTCTTTTTTATCCATCTGACAGTTTATGGTCACAAAAAACATTCTGACAGATATTAACCACGTAATGACTGTGTATTATCTTTCTTCCCGCAACCTCCCGGCATTAACCGGTGGTAGCTTCACAGGGTTGATGTACAGAGCATTCATTCAATGTCAGTAATACGCTATGAATGATTTTTGGCCTCCTTTGCTCAGGGGAAGTCTTTTTTTTGCCGTTTTTTTTCATTATCTCCGTCGCTGACAGCGTTCGGCTCTCTGCCGTGCAAACTGCTGCCAGTCTGTACGGGGAGCAACACGGGCAGCCAGGAGCCACGCTTCAGCGGCCTCCTTCCGGAATCCCCTGACCTCCAGGCTGACGGCACGGCTTCCGGCACGCTGCCAGCGCCAGACCTGACCGTTCCGTGAACTGTTTCTGAATCCATTCATCTTTATCACTCCTCTTTAACCCGTCAGTATTATGGTGTTAAATAATCTACTGAATTGGCTTCCTTTCGGGTACGGAAGTTATTTCCTTTTAAGCCTTATTTCCCTGCCTCCTCTCTGATGGAGGCTTTTTTTTATTTCTCATCAAGCACGGCCTGAAGTTCTGCCTTTATCCGGTTCTGGCGGCGGATTTTATCCAGACGCGCTGCCGCATACGCTTCCTCCTCCTGAGAAATATGCTCCGTCACATACCCTTCCGTGTCATACCGGCAGGCACCGGCTTTCATGGCACACAGATAGCTTTCTGAACGGGTGATGGCCTTCAGCGCCCTGCGCAGTTTTTTATGCGAGAGCGGGATATTCCGCTGCGCCACGTCTTCCAGTAACACGTCCCGGATACCGCAGGCCAGAAGCCGGGGCGTGTCACCGTCAAACAATCCCGGCCACCAGGGTTTCAGGGTATTCACGGCCTCATCCAGCGTGGGCAGATTCAGATAAATGGACAGTGCCTGTCTGGCCTGCGCTTTTTTTGCCGCCAGCTCTGCTTCCCGGGCTGCTTTCTCGGCCAGCTTCTGCTTTTTCACCTTCCACTTTGGTGGCGTGGTGACATTGATGATGGTTTTCCGCCTGCGGACAGGCGTCTCCCCTTCCGTTTTCCGCTTCAGTGTCAGTACCGGTCGCTTCTGCTCTGTCATGCTGTGTTCTGCCTCTGACGAATCATCCTCTTGCGGTCAAAGATACCACACCCGTCACAGCGCCAGAACGCCCAGCACAGCCAGATGACAGGCGTAGAATACCGGGAAAAAATCCCCGGGCCAGAAACGGGGTAATGATTTTCCTGCACACGACACCAGACCAACGGTCAGCACCGTCATCACAAGACCGGCCACCGCCGCTGCATCACTGGTGGCAAGGTTAAGCGCCGGAATAACAGCCAGCAGGCAGGCGACCAGCGCCAGACGTTCCGCTCTGTCTTCCGCCCGGTACAGCCGGTGGCTGACTGCCAGCATCAGCAGCCCGGCAATGCCGTAACTGGTGCCGGACAAAGGCCCCCACAGCGCCATCAGAAGAATGGCCGCTGCTGTACGCCACCCACTGCGCGTTTCACACCACGTCAGCACCTGTGCCGCCACTGCAAAGGCAAACAGGATATTCCCCTCATACCAGGGAAAGCCTGCCAGATAATATGCGAACTGGGCAATAATCCCCCATCCCCACAGCCGGTTAATGGCCGGTTGCCGGATATGCGCATGACGGGACAGATTCAGCCCCCACACCAGGGCAAACAGCGGAAAGGCTCCACGCCCGGCCAGAAACATCCATTCCTGCTTCAGCTGGAATATCAGATTGATGTGGTCCAGTACCATCAGCACCAGTGCCACCGTTTTGATGATATCCCGCTGTCCGGGTGACCAGACCAGCAACGACTGCAACCAGGTATCGGTCCGGGCAGCCAGTGAATCGTTACGTGTCGTGTTCGTGTTATCCGTTGTCATCAGCGTTTGCCTTCCTGTATCAGTCTCCGCCCAGGGTTTTCTCTTTCTGCAGGTCACGGACCATATCCCGCTCCATCTGCTGCAGACGCTCCTGCAGCAGATTTTCCCGGGCAACCTCCCGGACCGCTTCCCGCTCCCGTTGTGGTTCACGCAGCACACTCTCCGGCAGCGCAGTTTCCCGGGCACTGTTGCAAATAGTCGGTGGTGATAAACTTATCATCCCCTTTTGCTGATGGAGCTGCACATGAACCCATTCAAAGGCCGGCATTTTCAGCGTGACATCATTCTGTGGGCCGTACGCTGGTACTGCAAATACGGCATCAGTTACCGTGAGCTGCAGGAGATGCTGGCTGAACGCGGAGTGAATGTCGATCACTCCACGATTTACCGCTGGGTTCAGCGTTATGCGCCTGAAATGGAAAAACGGCTGCGCTGGTACTGGCGTAACCCTTCCGATCTTTGCCCGTGGCACATGGATGAAACCTACGTGAAGGTCAATGGCCGCTGGGCGTATCTGTACCGGGCCGTCGACAGCCGGGGCCGCACTGTCGATTTTTATCTCTCCTCCCGTCGTAACAGCAAAGCTGCATACCGGTTTCTGGGTAAAATCCTCAACAACGTGAAGAAGTGGCAGATCCCGCGATTCATCAACACGGATAAAGCGCCCGCCTATGGTCGCGCGCTTGCTCTGCTCAAACGCGAAGGCCGGTGCCCGTCTGACGTTGAACACCGACAGATTAAGTACCGGAACAACGTGATTGAATGCGATCATGGCAAACTGAAACGGATAATCGGCGCCACGCTGGGATTTAAATCCATGAAGACGGCTTACGCCACCATCAAAGGTATTGAGGTGATGCGTGCACTACGCAAAGGCCAGGCCTCAGCATTTTATTATGGTGATCCCCTGGGCGAAATGCGCCTGGTAAGCAGAGTTTTTGAAATGTAAGGCCTTTGAATAAGACAAAAGGCTGCCTCATCGCTAACTTTGCAACAGTGCCAAGCTGGCTCGTGAATTCGGAATCAGTCGCGAAACCCTGTATCAATACTTGAGAACGGATCAGTAAATATGCCACGTCGTTCAATCCTGTCCGCCGCCGAGCGCGAAAGCCTGCTGGCGTTGCCGGACACCAAGGATGAGTTGATCCGTCACTACACGTTCAGCGAAACCGACCTCTCCATCATCCGGCAGCGGCGCGGCCCGGCCAACCGGCTGGGCTTCGCCGTGCAGCTCTGTTACCTGCGCTTTCCTGGTGTCATCCTGGGCGTCGATGAGCCGCCGTTTCCGCCCTTGTTGAAACTGGTCGCCGACCAGCTCAAGGTCAGCGTCGAAAGCTGGGACGAATACGGGCAGCGGGAGCAGACCCGGCGCGAGCACCTGGTCGAACTGCAAACGGTGTTCGGCTTCCAGCCCTTTACCATGGGCCACTACCGGCAGGCCGTCCAGTTGCTGACCGAGATGGCCTTGCAGACCGACAAGGGCATCGTGCTGGCCAGCACCTTGATCGAGCACCTGCGGCAGCAGTCGGTCATTCTGCCTGCCCTCAACGCCGTCGAGCGGGCGAGCGCCGAAGCAATCACCCGCGCCAACCGGCGCATCTACGATGCCTTGGCCGAACCGCTGTCGGACGCGCATCGCCGCCGCCTCGACGATCTGCTCAAGCGTCGGGACAACGGCAAAACGACCTGGCTGGCCTGGCTGCGCCAATCGCCCGTCAAACCGAATTCGCGGCACATGCTGGAACACATCGAACGCCTCAAAGCGTGGCAGGCGCTCGACCTGCCTTCTGGCATCGAGCGGTCGGTGCACCAGAACCGCCTGCTCAAGATCGCCCGTGAGGGTGGCCAGATGACGCCCGCCGACCTGGCCAAGTTCGAGGCGCAGCGACGCTATGCCACCCTGGTGGCGCTTGCCATCGAGGGCATGGCCACCGTCACCGACGAAATCATCGACCTGCACGACCGCATCCTGGGCAAGCTGTTCAACGCCGCCAAGAACAAGCATCAGCAGCAATTCCAGGCGTCCGGCAAGGCGATCAACGCCAAGGTGCGGCTGTTCGGCCGCATCGGCCAGGCGCTGATCGAGGCCAAGCAGGCGGGCCGCGATCCGTTCGCCGCCATCGAGGCCGTCATGTCCTGGGATGCCTTCGCCGAGAGCGTCACCGAAGCGCAGAAGCTTGCGCAGCCCGAGGACTTCGATTTCCTGCACCGCATCGGCGAAAGCTACGCCACGCTGCGCCGCTACGCGCCGGAATTCCTTGCCGTGCTCAAGCTGCGGGCCGCTCCCGCCGCGAAGGACGTGCTCGACGCCATCGAGGTGCTGCGCGGCATGAACAGCGACAACGCCCGCAAGGTGCCCGCCGACGCGCCGACCGAGTTCATCAAGCCGCGCTGGCAGAAGCTGGTCATGACCGACACCGGCATCGACCGGCGCTACTACGAACTGTGCGCGCTGTCGGAGATGAAGAACGCGTTGCGTTCCGGCGACATCTGGGTGCAGGGGTCGCGCCAGTTCAAGGACTTCGAGGACTACCTGGTGCCGCCCGCGAAATTCGCCAGCCTCAAGCAGGCCAGCGAATTGCCGCTGGCCGTGGCCACCGACTGCAACCGGTACCTGAACGACCGGCTGACGCTGCTGGAAACACAGCTTGCCACCGTCAACCGTATGGCGACGGCCAACGAGCTGCCGGACGCCATCATCACCGAGTCAGGCTTGAAGATCACGCCGCTCGACGCGGCGGTACCCGACACCGCCCAAGCGCTGATCGACCAGACGGCAATGATCCTGCCGCACGTCAAGATCACCGAACTGCTGCTGGAGGTGGACGAATGGACGGGCTTCACTCGGCATTTCGCGCATCTGAAATCGGGCGACCCGGCCAAAGACAAGAACCTGTTGCTGACCACGATCCTCGCCGACGCGATCAACCTGGGCCTGACCAAGATGGCGGAGTCTTGCCCCGGCACGACCTACGCCAAGCTGGCTTGGCTGCAAGCCTGGCACATCCGCGACGAAACCTACGGGGCGGCGCTGGCCGATCTGGTCAACGCACAGTTCCGCCATCCCTTCGCCGAGCACTGGGGCGACGGCACCACCTCATCGTCGGACGGCCAGAACTTCCGCACCGGCAGCAAGGCCGAGAGCACCGGCCACATCAACCCGAAATACGGGAGCAGCCCAGGGCGGACGTTCTACACCCACATTTCTGACCAGTACGCGCCATTTCACACCAAGGTCGTGAACGTCGGCGTGCGCGATTCGACCTACGTGCTCGACGGCCTGCTGTACCACGAGTCCGACTTGCGGATCGAGGAGCATTACACCGACACGGCGGGCTTCACCGATCACGTCTTCGCCCTGATGCACCTCCTGGGCTTCCGCTTCGCGCCGCGCATCCGCGACCTGGGCGACACCAAGCTCTACATCCCGAAGGGCGACGCCGCCTATGACGCGCTGAAACCCATGATCGGCGGCACGCTCAACATCAAGCACGTCCGCGCCCATTGGGACGAAATCCTGCGGCTGGCCACCTCGATCAAGCAGGGCACGGTGACGGCCTCCCTGATGCTCCGAAAGCTCGGCAGCTACCCACGCCAGAACGGCCTGGCCGTGGCGCTCCGCGAGCTGGGCCGCATCGAGCGCACGCTGTTCATCCTGGACTGGCTGCAAAGCGTGGAACTGCGCCGCCGCGTGCATGCCGGCCTGAACAAGGGCGAGGCGCGCAATGCGCTGGCCAGGGCAGTGTTTTTCAACCGCCTGGGTGAAATCCGCGACCGCAGTTTCGAGCAGCAGCGCTACCGGGCTAGCGGCCTCAATCTGGTAACGGCTGCCGTCGTGTTGTGGAACACGGTCTATCTGGAACGGGCTGCGCACGCGCTGCGTGGCAACGGCCATGCCATTGATGACGCGCTGTTGCAGTACCTGTCGCCGCTCGGTTGGGAGCACATCAACCTCACCGGCGATTACCTCTGGCGCAGCAGCGCCAAGATCGGCGCGGGCAAGTTCAGGCCGCTACGACCGCTGCAACCGGCTTAGCGTGCTTTATTTAATGAGATGGTCACTCCCTCCTTCCCAGTACTATGCTGAGGACAGGCTTTCATTCGGAGAACCATCATGGAAAACATTGCGCTTATTGGTATCGATCTGGGTAAGAACTCTTTCCATATTCATTGTCAGGATCATCGTGGGAAGGCCGTTTACCGTAAAAAATTCACCCGACCAAAGCTAATCGAATTTCTGGCGACATGCCCGGCAACAACCATCGCGATGGAAGCCTGTGGCGGTTCTCACTTTATGGCACGCAAGCTGGAAGAGTTAGGGCATTTTCCAAAGCTGATATCACCGCAATTTGTCCGCCCATTCGTTAAAAGCAACAAAAATGACTTCGTTGATGCTGAAGCTATCTGTGAAGCAGCATCACGTCCATCTATGCGTTTCGTGCAGCCCAGAACCGAATCTCAGCAGGCAATGCGAGCTCTGCATCGTGTCCGTGAATCCCTGGTTCAGGATAAGGTGAAAACAACTAATCAGATGCATGCTTTTCTGCTGGAATTTGGTATCAGCGTTCCGCGAGGTGCTGCCGTTATTAGTCGACTGAGTACCCTTCTTGAGGACAGTAGTTTGCCTCTTTATCTCAGCCAGTTACTGCTGAAATTACAACAGCATTATCACTATCTTGTTGAGCAGATTAAAGATCTGGAATCTCAGTTGAAACGAAAGTTGGACGAAGATGAGGTTGGACAGCGCTTGCTGAGTATTCCCTGCGTTGGAACGCTGACTGCCAGTACTATTTCAACTGAGATTGGCGACGGGAAGCAGTACGCCAGCAGCCGTGACTTTGCGGCGGCAACAGGGCTGGTACCCCGACAGTACAGCACGGGAGGTCGGACGACATTGTTAGGGATTAGCAAGCGGGGCAACAAAAAGATCCGAACTTTGTTGGTTCAGTGTGCCAGGGTATTCATACAAAAACTGGAACACCAGTCTGGCAAGTTGGCCGACTGGGTCAGGGAGTTGTTGTGTCGGAAAAGCAACTTTGTCGTCACCTGTGCTCTGGCAAACAAGCTGGCCAGAATAGCCTGGGCACTGACGGCGCGACAGCAAACTTACGAAGCATAAAGGCAGAAATACACCAGTTTAAACAATCATTCATCTGGTTTTGCGAATACTGATATTGATGATACTAACGGCCCACCGGCCTGTTGAGGAACCTGTAAAACGGAAAGGCTCATTGAAGCCGTATATTTTCTGGAGGTTCATCAGGCGCGGAACTCATCGAGGCGCGGGAATAAAATCCCATTCAGACGCCGGATAGATTCAAGCAAGCCAACTTGTCGTCAAAATCGGTGTTGCAAAAACGGGAGTGACCATAGATTCCGTTTTCTGAGGCGACCCCCACATAGAGACCTTCCCGGTCATTCACTTTGTAGAGTTTGTCCCTGGGCTTGAGATTGCGCAGCTTGGTATCGGTCAGCATGTACCTTGTCCTTCTTCGTCTCCGATACCCACTCGATTGTAAACAAGCACACAAAACCCTTTAGTGACAACAATTTGCAAGAACTATCAGGCTCAGTGCCATGAAAAATACCATGACCAGATCATGAGGTTGAACACGGCTTGCGCCGGCAGCGTTCACGCTCCTGGTCGGCGATCTCGCCCGGCTGCAATGCTAGCTCAGCATCGGTCATGCGCTCCAGCACGTCGCGTAGGCGGATGGTGCAAGGAATGGGCGGCAGCTCGAACTCATAGCCGCCGGCGATCATTTCGGCCGCAATCTCCTCGGTGATGAAAAACGGCTCGTCGTCTTGGTTCGGCTTCTTCATGCCCTTTCCTCCTGGCGCTCATCCTGGCCGACAGCGGCCAGGGCATCGGCTTCCGTCAATGCGTCCTCCACGAACGCGCCGTGCTGCTTCGCTTCGGCCTGGCTGACCTCGGCCCATATCCGTTTCACCTGGGCCGCACTGTACCCGGCCAGCTCGGCGGTCTTGTTGATGCTGTAGCCGGACTTGCGCAGCGCGACAACTTGGGCGCGGCGCTTCGGATCAGCACGGCGGCCCTTGTACCGCCCGGCCTGGCGGGCCAACTCAATGCCTTGGCGCTGGCGTTCGCGCCTGTCCTCGTAGTCGTCGCGGGCCATCTGCAAGGCCAGGCGAAAAAGCATGATCTGCACGGCTTCCAGCACGATCTTGGCGACGCCCTGGGCCTCGGCCGCCAGGTCGGATAGATCGACCACGCCAGGGACGGCCAGGCTTGCGCCTTTGGCCTGTATCGAGGCCACCAGGCGCTCGGCCTCGGGCAAAGGTAGGCGGCTGATGCGGTCGATCTTCTCGGCAATGACCACCTCGCCGGGCTGTAGGTCGCCGATCATGCGCAGCAGCTCAGGCCGGTCGGCGCGTGCGCCGGATGCCTTCTCACGGTAGATGCCGGCGACGTAGTAGCCGGCGGCCTTCGCGGCCGTAGTGATCGCCTCTTGGCGTTCCAAGTCCTGCGCGTCGGTGCTGACGCGCAGATAGACCCGCGCCACCATCGGCGCGGCTACTGGCTTCGTCCTGCGCATACTTGCGGGCTCCTTTGGGCATACGCAAAGTGTCCGGTCATGCTACCCCCGGCCAAAAAGGCCGTCATGCGATTTATCTTGGCCGGGTCGTTATTGGCGGGTCTAAATGGCCGCTCCGTGGATCTCATCGCCAGAAATGGCGATGCGAGATCCAGGGCAGGGCGGCCGCCATCGTCAGACCTGGCGATGGTCGACGCCGGCGCGCATCGTCGGATGTGGCGATGCGAGCTCGAGGTCGGTGGCCACCGCCGGCGACCTGGTGCCATCGTCGGCAATGGCGATGCTGCAGCTCGACGTGCGCGGCCTGGTCGTCTCGGCATCGTCGGATGCGGCGATGCTCGAGCGAGGCGAAAAAAAACCGCCTCGGGGTGTCCGAGGCGGCAAGTCTGCATGCGGTTCAGGGAGGAAGAAACCGCGCCGGCGATCAGGGAGGAAAACCGCGCGGCCTGATGTGCAGCTCGGCCACTTTAGCCGGATTTTTCGACTTATCCGATGCGAGCGGCCCGCCGTGGGCGCTGCTCGATCTGCTGTTGCTTTTTCTCGACGTGCTTCTGCTCCTGGTGCTGCTGCTCGTCGCGCGGCACTGTTGCAAAGTTAGCGATGAGGCAGCCTTTTGTCTTATTCAAAGGCCTTACATTTCAAAAACTCTGCTTACCAGGCGCATTTCGCCCAGGGGATCACCATAATAAAATGCTGAGGCCTGGCCTTTGCGTAGTGCACGCATCACCTCAATACCTTTGATGGTGGCGTAAGCCGTCTTCATGGATTTAAATCCCAGCGTGGCGCCGATTATCCGTTTCAGTTTGCCATGATCGCATTCAATCACGTTGTTCCGGTACTTAATCTGTCGGTGTTCAACGTCAGACGGGCACCGGCCTTCGCGTTTGAGCAGAGCAAGCGCGCGACCATAGGCGGGCGCTTTATCCGTGTTGATGAATCGCGGGATCTGCCACTTCTTCACGTTGTTGAGGATTTTACCCAGAAACCGGTATGCAGCTTTGCTGTTACGACGGGAGGAGAGATAAAAATCGACAGTGCGGCCCCGGCTGTCGACGGCCCGGTACAGATACGCCCAGCGGCCATTGACCTTCACGTAGGTTTCATCCATGTGCCACGGGCAAAGATCGGAAGGGTTACGCCAGTACCAGCGCAGCCGTTTTTCCATTTCAGGCGCATAACGCTGAACCCAGCGGTAAATCGTGGAGTGATCGACATTCACTCCGCGTTCAGCCAGCATCTCCTGCAGCTCACGGTAACTGATGCCGTATTTGCAGTACCAGCGTACGGCCCACAGAATGATGTCACGCTGAAAATGCCGGCCTTTGAATGGGTTCATGTGCAGCTCCATCAGCAAAAGGGGATGATAAGTTTATCACCACCGACTATTTGCAACAGTGCCCTGTTTAGAGTACTATATGCGCCTGCAACAGTGGGCCACCGAAAATATTAAAAAACTGCTTTATCTCGCGGGGGATGACGCGGTGATTAATTACGGGAAAATGCGGCTGGAATTTTTGCAGAAAGCACTGGCGCAGGATACCTCCGGTGACTTCTGCTTTCGTGTGCTGCATCCGGAAGTGTCTGGCCCGCCGGATATGAAAAAGGCTTCCGCCGGGTACCGTGACTTTATTATCGGTAACAGAGCGTTGCTGGATCTGGTGAATTCAGCCGGTGAAGGGGCTCCGGTTGCGCATTATTCCGCTGATGAAATTCAGTCATTATTTTCGGCACAAATACAGGGGTCGGTGGATAAATACGGCGATAGTTTCCTGACGGATGATCCGTATGTGCTGGCGGAAGACAAGCTGCAAACCTGTCAGATGGAAATTGATTTAATGGCGGATGTGCTGAGAGCACCGCCCCGTGAATCCGCAGAACTGATCCGCTATGTATTTGCGGATGAGTGGCCGGAATAAATAAAACCGGGCTTAATACAGATTAAGCCCGTATCGGGTATTATTACTGAATACCAGACAGCTTACGGAGGACGGAATGTTACCCATTGAGACAACCAGACTGCCTTCTGATTATTAATATTTTTCACTATTAATCAGAAGGAATAACCATGAATTTTACCCGGATTGACCTGAATACCTGGAATCGCAGGGAACATTTTGCCCTTTATCGTCAGCAGATTAAATGCGGATTCAGCCTGACCACCAAACTCGATATTACCGCTTTGCGTACTGCACTGGCGAAAACCGGTTATAAGTTTTATCCGCTGATGATTTACCTGATCTCCCGGGCTGTTAATCAGTTTCCGGAGTTCCGGATGGCAATGAAAGATAATGAACTGATTTACTGGGAACAGTCAGACCCGGTCTTTACTGTCTTTCATAAAGAAACCGAAACATTCTCCGCACTGTCCTGCCGTTATTTTCCGGATCTCAGTGAGTTTATGGCGGGTTATAACGCGGTAACAGCAGAATATCAGCATGATACCAGGTTGTTTCCGCAGGGAAATTTACCGGAGAATCACCTGAATATATCATCGTTACCCTGGGTGAGTTTTGACGGATTTAATCTGAATATCACCGGAAATGATGATTATTTTTCCCCGGTTTTTACAATGGCAAAGTTTCAGCAGGAAGGTGACCGCGTACTATTACCTGTTTCTGTACAGGTTCATCATGCAGTCTGTGATGGTTTTCATGCAGCAAGGTTTATCAATACACTTCAGCTGATGTGTGATAACATACTGAAATAAATTAATTAATTCTGTATTTAAGCCACCGTATCCGGCAGGATTGGTGGCTTTTTTTTATATTTTAACCGTAATCTGTAATTGGCACTGTTGCAAAGTTAGCGATGAGGCAGCCTTTTGTCTTATTCAAAGGCCTTACATTTCAAAAACTCTGCTTACCAGGCGCATTTCGCCCAGGGGATCACCATAATAAAATGCTGAGGCCTGGCCTTTGCGTAGTGCACGCATCACCTCAATACCTTTGATGGTGGCGTAAGCCGTCTTCATGGATTTAAATCCCAGCGTGGCGCCGATTATCCGTTTCAGTTTGCCATGATCGCATTCAATCACGTTGTTCCGGTACTTAATCTGTCGGTGTTCAACGTCAGACGGGCACCGGCCTTCGCGTTTGAGCAGAGCAAGCGCGCGACCATAGGCGGGCGCTTTATCCGTGTTGATGAATCGCGGGATCTGCCACTTCTTCACGTTGTTGAGGATTTTACCCAGAAACCGGTATGCAGCTTTGCTGTTACGACGGGAGGAGAGATAAAAATCGACAGTGCGGCCCCGGCTGTCGACGGCCCGGTACAGATACGCCCAGCGGCCATTGACCTTCACGTAGGTTTCATCCATGTGCCACGGGCAAAGATCGGAAGGGTTACGCCAGTACCAGCGCAGCCGTTTTTCCATTTCAGGCGCATAACGCTGAACCCAGCGGTAAATCGTGGAGTGATCGACATTCACTCCGCGTTCAGCCAGCATCTCCTGCAGCTCACGGTAACTGATGCCGTATTTGCAGTACCAGCGTACGGCCCACAGAATGATGTCACGCTGAAAATGCCGGCCTTTGAATGGGTTCATGTGCAGCTCCATCAGCAAAAGGGGATGATAAGTTTATCACCACCGACTATTTGCAACAGTGCCGTTGCTCATAATGTTTCTCCGGTGTGACTGGCGGCATCCCCTGCCGCCAGCCGGTTAAGTAATCAGTAATCCGCCGCCAGCTCGATCATCAGGTCAGCACATTCACCATCGGCACGTTCTTCTTCCGCAGTCGTCAGCATGTAACCCCGTTTCGCTGCCGCCCCCATAAACGCCGGACGGTCTTTCAGTGGCAGTTCTGCCAGGTAATGCATAGCCATACCCAGCAGACGGGACTCATAAATCTCGTAGTGCAGGCCACATCCCCGGTTAGCCTGTATTTCCATACGGGCCAGCACCACGTCCGCGCGAATAACATCGAACGGGTTACGGGAATGGATATTGCGCACAAAGCCATCAGTACGCAGGGACGAGGTTTTCACCCATCTTTCGGAAGATTCTTTGGTGGCGGTTTTGACGTTGACGTTCTGTGTGTTCATCCTGCTTTTCCTCCTGTCTGGTGGTTTATCCATCTCTCGGTGAGTTCCCTGGCGGCAAAGGGCAAAGGAGCAACGGCGGGGCGGCAGGAGAAGGGCGGAGACTAAAGTTTTTGCGGTCCCTCGCAAAAAGTTTTGGCGGAGTGCATTTCACCCTTCGGATGACGACACGACGGTGCTACGACAAGCCCTCCGCCCGGGGACTTAACGGGAGAGGGCTCGCCAGAGGTACGGGGAGAGGATGAACACACCCGACACGGCGGAACGACGTGGCGTCACCTGAGTGCCGGCGGCTTTATCGCCGGCATGGTGAAAGCGGCGTGACCGGAACGGTCACTGCGAGCCGGTGTTGACGTTGCGACAGTGGGATGGAAGCCCGTCAGGGCGGAGACGGTTTACCGGCTCCGTTTACGACAGCCCCGGTTCCCGTCAGGGAGGTCGCCCGCAGTCATGGCCAGTGACCCCGTCAGACAGCAGGCAAATTTGAAAAGATGATACAGACAACTGCCACCATAATTCGCAGCGTTCGTTCTTCAGAGGTGATTCACAGCAGGAAATTACAAAGCGTGAGGACCATATAAAAGAGCAGTTATACCGCAGGCATAACCGCTCTTTTTACTTTCCTGCCTCACGCTGGCGTATAGTTTGTTACCTTCGCCTCCAGTACACCCAGCCACTGACCAGAAGCAGAACACCGCTCAGCACCGCCAATTTCATCGGGGTTATGATCTCCCCAGAATTCCAGCTTGTATCCGATACCCCAGATAAAAAACGCCAGACCTGAAGCCACAATTCCCCACTTAAGGAGAAACAAGAGCACGTTGTCCAGCATACCTGGCGGATCGCGCCAGGTGATAACCAGCGCAATCAGGGCACAGATTGCCACCCCGGCATAGTACGCCGTGCCTCCCAACATCTCCGGCGCCGCGTAATGTATGACCAGCGTAAACAGGCCATTTAACAGCGCGACCAGTATCCAGTATCTCATCTCTAAATTATCCCTTTTAAGCACCCTGCCGACCGTATTCTGGCAGGATATGATATCAGACTCAGTGAGGCGACTTTCCCCGAAAATAATCCGGTCGCACCGTCAGTTCCCGCTCAATGAGTTCATCTGCAAACAGGGGCGCGATCCTGTTAACACGACGCGCCAGATTCCGTCGCCGCGTGGCCGCCTTTCGCTCATCGCTCCAGCGCCTGATCGGCCGTTCATACAGAAAATCAACGCAGACAGCATATCCGGCTCCTGCCACCCACAGTGACATCACGGACTCAGGGGCTGGCTTCCCGGCCTCCACCACTTCTGACGCCAGTTCAGGTTCACCGGGACAGGGACCGGGACGCTTCCAGCGCAGCGAGTAACGCCACTTCATACCTGACTCCGCGCTGTCAGCTTGTTGGGTACCATCCAGCGCTCCAGCTGCCGGACAGATCCCGGACTTTCCCTTGCCAGCGCATTCGTTTCAGCCATCACCGTCCAGAAAGGCTGACTCTCCATCGTCCAGCGCTCCATTGGCTCCAGTGACGGGAAACGCTCGCTCCAGCGCCAGAACATCTCTTCCAGGTCGTACTGGCGCAGTTCAGTCCCCGACCAGCGTGCGCTCCAGCTGCTGACCGTTTCAGGCGTATGGAATGCCAGCTCAATCTCCGCCTGCCCCGCCAGCGCCTGGTACGCCTGCTCACGCTGGCACCGTTCTTTGTGACGCTGTCGGGTGTATTTTTCATCCCGCAGGGCGTCCTGACAGCGAACCCGCTCGGTCTGCTGAAAGGCCACCTCCGGAAAGAGGCGCTGACCCGCACCAACGGGAAGCGGCAGCCAGCAACGCGTCCCGCGACTTTCAATCAGCGCATCGATGGCACTGAGCCAGCTGTCCCTGCTGCCCCGCAGCTCCCGCGCCGTCAGCACCGGCGCAAAATGATGGATTTCCCTGATAGTGATGCGCGTGCTGCCCGTGAGCCGCCGGAAAAAGGCGCTGGCATACGGATACATCGTGGACACCGCGCCGCGCGACCGCCGGCGTTCAACCTCCGCGATGGCCTCCATCGCGGCGCGTCGCTCAGGGCTGAAGGGAACCAGTGACAGGTTTGCAGGTATCATGCCGCGCCCTCCGCTGCCAGAATACTGATGATGCTGGCCTGACTGTATCCGTCCGCATCGAGACGCGCCGTCAGGCTGACGGTGTGGCTGACAAGCTCCGGCTGGTAGCCGCTCAGGGTACGAATGACGGAGAACGGGCGACCGCTGGCGGGCACGAACACCACCATCCACGCCGGACTGATGGCACCAGGACTGCACACCGCAATATGGTAATTGCCGTGCGAGGGGGTAAAGCGTATCTGTACGGGGAAGAAGCCGCCGAACTCGCTGCGGTACTCGCCGTTCACATCCCAGTTTTCAGGGCAGGACAGGTCACGCATGACGGCGTGGGTCAGTTCGCGGCGGAAGTCTTCGCCGCTGTCCCGCCAGTCCTCAAACTCATCACAGGACATCGTTTTCAGTACATCGGGGGTCAGAATAGTGCGCATGGGTATCTCCTTATCGCCGCCCCGCAGGGCGGCGCTCCGTTATCAGGCGGCGTGTGCCGTGTTGGTGGTGTCGTTGTCAGGGCTGTCGGTATCTGAAGCCGCGTCGTCTGCACCGGATTCACCCGCTGACTCCGGTCCTTTGAGCCATGCCGGAACCCAGCGGGTGTGCTGCATAAAGTGCTCCGCATGCGCTGCAGCATCGCCCTTCTTCATCTTCTCCGCGTCACCCGCCGCGCCCGTCAGCCCCGCCTCTTTCAGGGAGGCGACAATCTGCGGATGTTTCAGGCTGCCGAAGTAGTTGTCCTTCGTCGGCTGCCACCAGTCGCGCAGGTGGAAGCCGATTGCCGCCTCGACCGCATCGAGGGTACTGCGCGAGGTGTGCCCCATATCGCGGGTCTGCACCCCGTCAACGGAACAGGCCGTGCAGAAGGCCATCAGCGACATCAACACCCCGCCGTCAAGGGCAAAGAAGGTGGTGAAGTCCTTCTCCCACCCTTCCGGCAGCAGGGCTTTCAGCCTTGCCCGTTCGGTCATCAGGATGTTAAACGCTGCGCCATCCTTACCGGACGGGGCGTTCTCCGTCAGGCTGCCGTGAGATACAGTGAGGCTGATACGGAACGGATGCGTCGTGGTCAGGCAGCCCGAGAAGACGCAGGTACACATGCGCCAGACCATCAGCGCCACCGCCTTTTCGGGCTGCTGCATCAGCGCCGCCTGGACTGCCAGCGTACGTTCGGAGGTCATTTTCGTGAGCAGCGGAACACTGATCCCCTCTGCGGCGTCGGGCTGGTGTGAGGTGAATGGCACCGTTACGCTGCTGGTTACGGTTTCTTCAGGCATATCCGCTTTCAGGCGCACACCGCGCTGCACGTACACCTGCCCTTCGTACAGGCTGACCATCACTCCCGCGCCTGACTTCATGTCGTCAGTCCACGCGCTGGCTTCTGCCGCCGCCTGAATGGCGAGGATGTCCGCTTCGATCGCATCTGACTCGTCGCAAACGCTGTCATATGTATCGTACTGCTCCCGCAGCGCACCAAGACGCTGCTGCTGCTCAGGGGTGTACACCGGATCGGGTTCAGCAGGCTGCACGAACTCCTTACCGTCTTCGCCGTGGTACCAGATGCGGGCTGCGCGTCCGCGACTCCATGCCCAGCCCTCCCGCTGCTGAATGTCCTGCGCGATACGCTCCAGCTTTTCCTGCACCAGACGCTCAACCAGCACGCTGTCAGCCGTACCGTCGCCCTCGTCCTGGCTGAACAGATCTTCACGGACGTAACCCCCTGCCGCCTCGTAGGCATCGCGCCCGATAAAACGAAATTTGGCGTTGTCGGTGCGCATCTCGGTTTCGGTAATAGCGCGTTTAATCAGGTGTGCGGGCGCGTTTGACTAGCTGGCCTTCACGTTTTCGAATACCTCGACCTGACGGGCAGGATCGTCCTCGAGACAGAGCGCCTGACACTGCTCAACGGTCAGTTCGTCCTGTGCAAGCTTCTCCATCAGGGAGGGGGCGAGGTTTGCCAGCTTCAGCATGCGCTGCACGTGACGGGAGCCGAAGCCGAGCGCGTCGCCAGTCTGCGCGGGGGTTTTGCCCTGCCCTGCCAGCGTACGGAAACCTGCAATCTGCTCGGCGGGATGCATGGCGGCGCGCTGCTCGTTCTCGGCGACGGAGGCAAGGGCGGCAATGTCGTCGGAAACACGCTTCACCATAACGGTATGGTCAGCAGCGAGACGCCCTTCCTGCGCCAGCAGTTGCAGGGCAGTTAATCGGCGGCCACCTGCGGCCACGCCGGATTGTCCGTCCGCGAGGGTGTGAACAATAAGGTTCTGCAGCAGTCCGAGCGTCTCGATGGAGTCGGCCAGACCGCGAACGCTGTCCACGGAATAGGGGATGGAGCGCACGTTCAGCGGGGATTTAACGAGATCGGACAGCGGAACGTACTCGACCGCAGCGGCCTCAAGGGCGATCTTCAGGGCAGCCTCCTGTGCCTTCGTAATTTTTTTGCTGCTCGCTTTTTTGGGTGCTTTTGCTTTAACATCGGTTACTGACATAGTTGATACCTCACTGATTGATGATTGTCCGGCCCTGCGGAGTTACCGCTCCGGCAGGGCACCTTCTTATTTACTGCTGTTTACGAATACCGTAACGTTCGATGTAACGGTTGAGCCATTTCCCGGTATCCGCTTCAAAATTCCACGCGCGCCAGACCATTACGCCGTTCTGACGAACGACCAGACGAAAATGTGTACCCTGATCGTCCTCAATTGCCACGTTGGTGTACTGCGCCGCAACGACCTCAGCCTGTTCGCGGGTAAAGGTGTCGTCGGGTAAAACCGCCAGCGCCTCGCTCATGTTGCCCCTCCTTCTGAACCTGTTTTGCTTTTAAAAAACCATCACCCGTTGAGTTGCCGGGGCCGCGGTTTTGACGTTTTGCGGGGACCTGCTGAACGCCCACGCTGGTTGTTACCTTCACCCGTTTGAGAGCCGTTCGCCGCAGGGGCGTAAACCAGCGCGGGCGATGGCGGATGTCCGGGGCGCGGTTTACCGCGTGCCATTTACCCTGGACAGCTGACAGCGGCTGTGCTTGTCTCAGCCCCGGCGAAAGGACTCAAAAGGGTGAAAAAACCAGGCAAGGAATGAGCAGGAACCCGCCGCAACGACGGAAAGCGCGGGCGCGAAACGGCGTTGCCCCTTACAGCCCGGCGGCCGTTGATTTTCGCCGGGGTGCAGGGAGCGCAGGCCACGGCGCGACAGAGGCGGCGCATCCTGATAAGGATGCTGCAAGCCCTGGTGTTGCGTCATGGGATGGAAGCCCGAAGGGCGGAGACGGTTTACCGGCTCCGTTCACGACAGCCCGCCCGGACGCCCGCAATGAAAACGGGAACGGGCAGAAAACAGAAAACGGGAGGATAAGAATGGATTACATGCGGCTAAAATGATGGCTGACGATCATCCAGCTTGATGCCAGCCGGGAACATCAGGAGCGAAAATGCTTTTCTTTTCTGTACTGCACAACGCTATACCAGGCCGAAGCCAGGAAAGCAAAAACGGTGATCAGCACTCTTAATTCGTCCCCCGGTTCCTTCCCCTTCAGCATCAACATTATGATGATGCCGGCAACGATAATCCATGCAACGCCACCTCAGAGACGCAGTTTATCCGCCGCGACATTAATCAGGATAAAAGCAACGGCCAAGATTCCCCCCCATAGAGCCGGTACAGGCTGAAACGGAATAAACAACAGGTTAATACCGGTTAAAAGAGTCACGGCCGCAAACATCAGAGACATACGCATAAAATTTCCTCCCTGGACACACTGACTATAAGAATCACTTCTGCTGCTCATCTCCGGGTTTATGATATTCGGGCGCATTTGCGCGCGGCAGCTGCTGACTGTTCTGCCGATGAACGTCAAGCCGTTCACGGAAATACTGGCGAAGATGTTCAGGCTGTTCCCGTTCAGCCAGCTCCGGCACCACGGGCCTGTTCATCCTTTCCTGCCAGGCAACGGCAGCGGCGACTTTATCGACCGAGACCTTATCCTGATCTTCTTTTGAGAAAGAGGCGATATTCCACTTCGACATATGCATCACCGGTCTGCTTTACAGGAAGATATCCCTGATAATACGCACATTCCCGGGCAACAGCGACTGACAATGGAGAGGAGAGTGCGCGGCGCCGCAGGCGCGGCGAAGTTTCTCTCCGGCAGGCGCAGCCTGCCCGGTTTTTCGCGCGGGCTGACAGGCGCCCTCCGGCCCGGACGCCTGCCATCATACTTACTGGCCTTTTCCACCCTGTAAGATGAAATGACCGCCGATGTACACGGCACACTGACAGGTCATGTATTCGCAGATTTCATCCATCACCTGCGCGGTGGTCAGTTCCCGCTGACCGGCATCACGTCGGCGGGCATTAATCAGGGCTTTGTACTGTCGCAGGATCTCGCGGGTTTCCGGTGCAAGTTTCATACGTTTTCTCCTTAACCGGCGGGTTTGCCCGCCGGACATTAATCAGTTGCTGAAGACATAGCCGTCATGGAACACATAACCGCTGCTGAACAGGTCACGCGCCCAGGCTTCAAAATCGAAATAGCTGCGCAACGGCTCCGGCACCTCATTTAACAGGCCGTTGTCCTCCACCATCTCCCGCGCATAGTCTTCCTCGCTTTCCGCCTCGCCGCGGTACGCATCATCAAACGCGTCATAGTCACATTCGCCGGTATACTCCGCCCAGGCGATAAAAGCGGCTTCCCTGCCCTCTTCTTCGGCGCGTTTGTAAGCGGCGATAAAATCCCAGTCAATGGAGCATTCAGAGACGAACTGCGACGGGATACCTTCCCAGTCCTGAAACATAAACTCGGCATCCCATTCATCGGCATGCAGCGCCTGACAGGCCTCGTAAAAATCCTCCCTGCCGTCAAATTCCGTCAGATCAAACCATTTGCCGAAAATGCTGCCGCAGTTGTATTTGTGATACGTGCCCACGTAAACAGCGGGTGTGGTGGTTGTAGTGCGCATAAAAAATCCTCCCTAGTCGATGTCGTCTGAGTTCCGGCTTACGCCGTGCCGACACGACAGCCGGGCGAAAAGCGGAGGATGCAAGGGCGTCACCGAAGCCGCAGCGCAGTAAAAAAGCAGGAGCAGGCTGGACGGTTTGACGGCGAAAACTGAGCCGGAAAACGACGGGAAGACGGCGGATAACGTATGAAATAAACTGCGACCGGGTGAAGGTGACGGCGTTTACGCTTCCCTTGCATCAGCCGCGGCCCGGCTACAGTAGAGGCACGGCGTTTGCCGCAGGCCGCACGGGACGTTACTCAACGCGAAGCCGGAACAACGTGGAGGAAGAGCCGTAAAAGCGGAGCCGGCGACATCCTTATCCTTCGTGCCAGATTCAGGGGGCCGCCGCCCCCTGCTGTTCGCTAAACTGGCCGGATTGCTGACAGGGCATTGCGGACAAGACTGATTTCTGCACGCGCTTCTGCCATGACCTCATGTAACAGGGTTAAATCCATCCACCGGCGCGGAGGCTCGCCCGGAATACGCAGCACATCGCACATCTGGCCACATGCCAGGATTTGATCCACTTTGTCGCTGATAACAAAGAACTCGACGCTACTGTAGCGTGCCCCTTTGTTCAGGATGGCATCGAGCACCACCGGCAAATTGTCATCATCGTCCAGCCAGCAGGGCATATCATTTTCCTTCACAACCAGACGGAAGTTTCGGGTCTGGCGATAAAACAGCGTTTCCCCGCGCGTGTTCAGTGCCGCCTTTATCCGGCGCGCATCCTCCCATACCTGCCGGGATACATCCCGCACGGCGCGGGACAGGCAATCCGTTACAGCCTGAATCTCCGGCTCCGTCAGCCATTCCCCGGCCCAGGGGAAAGCTATCTGTGTTCCGTCCTCCGGAAGCTGCGGCGCGTCGGCATAGCGGCTGCCGGATAAAATAATCTGCGCTGGCGTCCCGGATATTTTTGTCATGGCACTTTGCAGATCTGCGGGTACGTCACCGGTACAAAGCAAAGGCAGCAGATGAACAATATTTGCCGCATCCAGACGGACATAAATGCTTATCCAGCCCGGTTTATTGACCGGATCACGCTGATCAACATCGGTATGGTCAGGCCATCCATAATCAGCAATCAAATCGCGCGCACGGCGCATAACAAGGGCGTTTAACGTGGTGGTTTCCTGCATAATGGGTTCCTCTGAACGGGGTCAGTACACGCCGCCCGGGCGGCGTGTTGATTTCATTTTTTCAGTAAGGCGCGAACTTTCGCCGCATCAGCCAGGCGACGGGTAACGCTTTCCGGGACCGGATGATTGCAGTCACGGGCGGTCCATTCTCTGTGCCATAACGCCTGTTCGGCAGTGGTCAGCAGGGTTTCAAGCAGGTCCGCCGGCACCATCACCGCCGGAACGGCCTCTTTCACCTGTTCAATCAGATCCATCACCGCACCGGCAGACACGCCCGACTCAAGCCGTTGTTCCTCCGGAATGGCGTCCATACGCGCCAGTACCGCCCTTGTGTCCTGCTCCGAAACGGCATATTCCATTCCGTCGGCCAGTGCTTCGATATCCGCCGGGGACCAGACAATGAGGTTCAAAGGGGTTTCTGCGGGATACTGCTCACGCAACAAGCGGCAGAGGGTTTCACAGGTTCCGTACATGTTTTTCTCCTTAGTCCTTAAAGCAGGCATCCAGCTCAAGCATTTCGTTGTATGCCGCCATAAACAGGGCATTGATGCGAAAAAGGGTCTGACGGGTCAGGCGTTCGGCCAGCACATCAGAGTCAAAGCGATAGCGGTGCTCCATCCCGTTCAGCGTCGCCCGCAGGTCACACATGCTGTTGGCGACTTCCGCCACTTCTGCGCGGAGTTTTTCGTGTCCTGCATAGTTCATTACGCGGCCTCCGGGAACTCGTCGTTAGCGGCCGGGTACTGCATGGCGCGCCGGACGGCGGCCAGACGCTGCTGTCCGGCCCGGTGATACTGCTCAAGCAATTCAATACCGATGTAACGACGGCCAGCCTGGAGGGCGGCCACGCAGGTGGAGCCACTGCCGGCAAAGGGGTCGAGCACAATCGCGCCGGGATGTGTGAAGGACTCAATCAACGGTTGCAGGCTGGTTACGGGTTTTTCGGTCGGGTGGTGCCGGTTGCCTGAATATTTCCACGCAATTACGTCATTCAACGGGTTTTGCGGCAGGGGCGGACGGCCTTTTGCAAGGATGTAGGCGCATTCGTGGCGATAGCCCACATATGCGGCCTTCGATGTGTAGGTTTTGGTAAACACCAGGTGGCCGACAACGCTGAATCCCGCATTTTTCCAGGCGGCCATAAAGCGATCGACGCGGTTCCAGCCGTAGAAGCTCACCATCAGCGCGTCTTTTTTCAGCACGCGATACATCTCATGGCAGGCGGGTTGCAGCCATTCATCAGTTTTATCGCCGGCGATGGTACGCCCCTGACGGTCACGAAAACCGACGAGATATGGCGGGTCGGTGAGAATGAAATCGACAGCATTATCCGGAAAGCCGGACATGATATGGACGCAATTACCCTGGATAAATCGGGACATAGTAGTTCTCCTTTCTCAAAGCGGCGCCAGTTACGCCGTGCCGATACGACAGCCGGGCGAAAAGTGGAGAATGCAGGGGCGGTGCCGCAAGCCGCAGCGCAGTGAAAAAGCCCACGCTGGCTGGACGGTTTGACGGCGAAAATTGAGACGGAAAACGACGGGAAGACAGCGGGTAAAGCCTTTGAAATAAACTGCGACCGGGTGAGGACACCGGCAGAGCGAACCCTTGCATTCGAAGCGGCCCGGCTACAGTAGCGGCACGGCGGCCACACGATGGCAGGAACCTGAAAAACGGCCTATTTTCTGAACTGATGAAAACACAGATTTCGCATGCGAAATCTACACCGGAGAAACGATAATGTGCGGTCGGTTTACGCAGTACAACTCCCGCGAGGAGTACCTGGCCTTTCTCGGAGAAGAAGCAGAACGGGACATCCCGTATGATCCGGAGCCCGTCGGCCGCTACAACGTTGCGCCCGGAACCCGTGTATTACTGCTGAGTGAACGCCGCTCGCAGCTGCATCTTGATCCTGTTCACTGGGGTTATGCGCCGGAGTGGTGGAACAAGCCCGCTCTCATCAACGCCAGAAGTGAAACTGCGGCCGGCAGCCGGATGTTCAGGCCACTCTGGGAGCACGGACGGGCCATTGTTTTTGCTGACGGCTGGTTTGAGTGGAAACAGCAAAACGGCGTGAAACAGCCGTTTTTCATTTACCGTAAGGACGGAAATCCGCTCCTGCTCGCTGCCATCGGGAAACCACCTTTTGAGAACGGCAATGACCAGGAAGGATTCCTGATCGTCACGGCCGCTGCGGATGAGGAACTGCTGGACATTCACGACCGGCGACCACTCGTGTACTCACCGGATGCCGCACGTAAATGGCTCAGCGAAAACACAACCGGTAAAGAGGCGGAAGACATTGCCCGTGAGGGCAGTCTTCCCGCCGAAGATTTCACATGGCACCCCGTCAGCCGGGCTGTTGGCAATCCCGGGAACCAGGGCCGGGAACTTATAGAGCCACTGACTTAGCAGACGGTGAGATACCCGGCATCGACTCACAGGGTTATGCACCGTTTCTGTGGATAACCCACTGCCTGTTTTATCTGCCAGAACAATAACCTGGCAGGAACAGGAAAAATTCTCCTTGCAGGACGGGAAATATCTTAAATAACACTGTATGTAAAAACAGGTATTTTAAGAGGTATGCCATGATCCTTTTTGTCACTCCCGCATCAGAGCCAGCACTGTCCACCGCACCACTTTTCACAGAGCGCTGTCCGGCTGGTTTTCCGTCACCGGCCGCGGACTATACCGAAGACGAACTGGATCTGAACGCCTACTGTATCCGTCGCCCCAGCGCGACCTACTTTGTCCGGGCCATTGGCGATTCGATGAAAGATATGGGCCTGCACTCCGGCGATCTCATGGTTGTCGACAAAGCTGAAAAACCCATGCAGGGGGATATTGTCATCGCGGAAACAGATGGCGAATTCACCGTTAAGCGCCTGCAGCTTAAACCCCGTATCGCCCTGCTGCCGATGAATCCCGCCTACCCCACTCTTTATCCGGAAGAACTGCAGATATTCGGCGTGGTGATGGCATTCATACATAAGACGCGGGGTACGAATTGATGTTCGCTTTGGCTGACGTCAACAGCTTCTACGCCAGCTGTGAGAAAGTATTTCGTCCGGACCTGCGTAACAGGCCCGTTGTGGTGCTCAGTAACAATGATGGCTGCGTCATCGCGCGCAGTGCCGAAGCGAAACGGCTGGGTATTAAAATGGGCGTCCCCTGGTTCCAGCTGAAGACGGCACAATTCCCGGAGCCGGTCATCACGTTCTCGTGCAATTACGAGCTCTATGCGTCTATGTCGAACAGAGTTATGTCTCATCTCGAAGAACTGGCGCCGCGCGTGGAGCAGTACAGCATCGACGAGATGTTTCTGGATATCCGCGGTATAGACAGCTGCATCAATTATGAGGACTTCGGCCGGCAGCTGCGCGAGCACGTGCGCTCCGGTACGGGGCTGACAATCGGCGTCGGGATGGGGCCGACCAAAACGCTGGCTAAAAGCGCACAATGGGCGTCTAAGGAATGGCGGCAGTTTGGGGGCGTGCTTGCTCTGACTTCAGGCAATCCAAAGCGAACGGATAAACTGCTCTCACGACAGCCGGTGGAAGAAATCTGGGGAGTAGGTCGCAGGATCTCAAAAACGCTTAATACGATGGGCATCACTACGGCACTGCAGCTGGCGCGCGCGAACCCTGTATTTATCAGGAAGAATTTCAGCGTTGTGCTGGAGAGAACCGTCCGTGAACTCAACGGAGAAAGCTGTATTTCGCTTGAAGAAGCGCCGCCGCCAAAACAGCAGATTGTCTGCAGCCGGTCCTTTGGGGAGCGTGTCACGACGTATGAAGCCATGCGCCAGGCAGTTTGTCAGTATGCTGAGCGTGCAGCTGAAAAACTGCGCGGCGAGCGACAGTTCTGCAGGCACATTGCTGTATTTGTGAAGACGTCACCGTTCGCGGTGAACGAACCGTATTACGGGAATGTGGCCAGTGAGAAGTTGATGACTCCCACGCAGGATACCAGGGACATCATAGCCGCAGCGGTGAAAGCACTGGATCGGATCTGGGTGAATGGCCATCGATATGCAAAAGCGGGTTGCATGCTCAATGATTTCACTCCTACCGGGGTTTCGCAGTTGAACCTGTTCGATGATACTCAGCCCCGAAGCAACAGTAATCAGCTGATGAAAGTCATGGACGGTATTAACCATTCCGGTCTGGGGAAAGTATGGTTTGCGGGACGAGGTATCGCACCTGAGTGGCAAATGAAACGGGAGATGCTTTCACCGGCCTATACAACTCGCTGGTCTGAACTGCCAGTAGCGAAATTATGAGTCACGAAAAGGTTGAAAAACTTGGTGATTTCAGTGTGAAAGAATTTAAAATTTTCCTTTACAATCATAATAATAACATTGAAATCGGCATGGTGAAAAACATAAAAAAAGGATGCTCTCCGGCATCCTTTTCCCTTACTCACTTGACTCAGGAAGTCTTTTCAGAATACGTTTTATTGCATCATCAATCTCCGACTGTGCCTCAGCGGAAATGCGGGAAAACTCATAAACAACCAGTCGCTTCTTTGAATCAGTTTTCTTTCTGGCAAACTGATTGCGATCTGAAAATTCTCTCAGCTTCTCAGTTTGAACCGTTCTGGTAGGGCGGGTTGTCAACGATTTGCTCTCAACCCTGATAGCCGCCAGAATTTTGCTTTTATCAATTGCCGGATAATCTGGCATGGTCTTCAACCGATGTTGAACTTTTTCCATCAGTTCTGTTACGGATGTTTGCTTGTTGTTTGCTTCTTCAGCCAGTTTTAGCAAAAACTGATAATCCGACAAAGAAATATCATTTATCACCGGGAATACTGCAACCATTTCATCTGGCACTGCTGCGGCCTGAAACGCGCGAGTCACTTTCGCCGGAGAGAGATTCTCTTTCAACGCAATCTCTTCTTTCGTCATGCTAGTTCCATAGGTGACTTCAAGTCGTTTCCCCAACTCTCGAAGGCTATGTTCTCTAGCTGTCTGGATATCTTGCGCTAACTGCCGTGCATCGGCGAGTGATATATCATCTTTAGTTACTAGGATTTCGAATTTAACGTTATTAAATATGCAGGCGGCACGGCGTCGGGTCCCATCTAATATCTCAATTCGTCCATTAACCTCCCGTCCAATAGCCGGGAAGAATTGCTGCAGCTTTATCGTCCGGGAAATATCACTAACGGACTCACGCGTAAGCATAGCCTGATCTCGTCCATTGACCGATGCATCAACGAACGTCTTTGATTCAATCTCTCCGCTTAATACAACCGTTTTGACAAATTTGGCCTGCTTGCCGGATTTAAGAGTAAACGTTTTGACATCTCCGTCACCTTCAAGCATACGGGCAAACTCTGAATTGCTATTACCGAGAACTCGCCCACGAGCTAAAACCTTTTTCATTTAGACTCTCCCCGGATGTATTCAATGCGGTCAAAAACTGCTTTCGTAAACCGTTCTGCTTCAGTACGTGCCTTTTTCAACGCTTCAGCACTACCAGGGTATGAAACAGGGTTAGCACTAATAATAGTGTCAAAAGATTCACCACATCGTTCGAATCCATCCAAACGTGGCAGTGACGAGTCCAGAATATTACTTGCATACACTTCGCGGGCCAGGCTATGCGAAGTTTCGTGATCACGCTTATTAGTCATTTTTGACATGAAACCGATACTCGCGCTCAGGCGTGGTTCCACACCTTCGTCTTCAAGACGCTCCAGCATTTCAGGCAAACGTGTCAGATATTTAAGGGTTGAATGGAAATCAACCTGTGCCGGTGGAGTAGGGGTCAGAAGCAAATCACTCGCTGCCAGACCATTCAGAAGGAACGGATCAAGATGGGGGCCAGTATCTATGAAGACAAAATCATAGTCACCAGCGATACGGTCAATAATTGTTTTCCTGAGGACTTCAGAAGGTTTAAGTCCTGGTAAATGTTCTGCTACTAAAGACTCCCACTGGCTCGCCACAAAGCCGTCATCAATAGAAGCAGGGATGACATCAACACCAGGAATAATGGTGGGGCGAATAACTGCTTCTCGCAATGTTTCAACATCGAGATCATTCAGCATTGCCTGAGCAGCTGTTTCAAGGACTGTACCAATGCTATGGGTGTGATCCAGGAACATAGTACTGGAGGCCTGTGGGTCGAGGTCTATTACAAGGATGCGAAGATCATGCCGCAGCAGGTCCTGATGTACACGCAACGCATGTGCAAGAGTAACTGTACTGACTGTTTTTGATACACCACCTTTAAGGTTTACAACGAAAATAACGTAGGGTTCTTTATGGATATCGCGATATTTAGGTATCTGTCGGTGGGCGTAGATATCGATAACATTCTTTATCGTCAGAGCATATTGTTCGACGTTACCAATCTGCTTTTTATTAAATATATAGCCGTCTTCTTCCATTTCTTTCATGGCCAGTTCTACGATACGCCGGCTCAGCTTTGGTAGTTTTGCGACAGCGTTACGAGTATATGTCTGATGATAATCTGTCAGATTAAATTCTTTCCTTTGTTCCTCAATATCCCTACTCATAGCCTGAAGTAAAGCGCTTGCTCTAAGAGCTATGGTACCCACACTACCGTAATCGCGTTTCATTTTTGTCCCCTAAAGATGGAATCCTTGCACATTGATGGCGTAGAAGCTCACGCCATTGTACACAATAAATAATAACGTACAACATATAATGATACGACATTAAATTATTGTACGTTAATACCTACCTATCACGTAGCTCAAAAAGACAACTGAGGCTGTACTCAAAGAAAAAACCGTGAGTCTGTTCAGAGCTTGCATCTGAGCAGGCGAGGGGTTGGACAAGCTCCGTGGGCGCGTCAGCCTGTCACATTGGGGTATGCTCTATATATACCACCCGAAAAAATACCGGCGAATATTATTGTTACCACATAAGTGATACCATCATAAGCAAGACCACTTAAAAGTTACCAGAAGGACAAAATATGTTCGTTTTTGGTTACCTCCGGGCATCCACTTCAGAGCAGAATGCCAGCCGGGCAAAAAATGCACTGAAGGCATTTGCAAACCAAAATGGCCACCGTATTGCTGGCTGGTATATCGACAATGTCTCCGGTACGACAATGAACCGTCCTGAACTGATCAGGCTTCTTGGTGATGCGGAACCTGGTGATGTGATTCTCATTGAACAGGTCGACAGGCTTACTCGACTGGATGATGCAGGCTGGGAGACACTCAGAAAGCAAATCACCGACAAGCAGCTGGCCATCGTCAGTCTTGATTTACCAACCAGCCATCTGGCGCTATCCAGCACAGTAAGTGATGACTTCACCCGAAGCATGCTGAAGGCCGTAAATGGCATGATGCTGGATATGCTCGCCGCTATTGCCAGAAAAGACTACGAAGACCGTCGACGTCGCCAGGCAGAGGGAATCTGTAAAGCGAAAACTGAAGGAAAATACCGGGGCAGGGTGGCCGATGCACAGAAACATGAACTGATACGTACTCTGCGTCTGGCCCACGGAAAATCACTGCGTGAAACAGCCCGCCTGGCTGGCGTATCAAAGATGACAGTAATCAGGGTCTGTAACGGCAATCATAAGCAGGATACTGATTGACGATACTTATTCACGTTAGGTTCAGAACAAACAATTAAGCTTATGGAGCGAATATGGCTGAAAGAATATCTCAAAGAGAACAGGAGTTGTTGGAGGAATTCCTTTGTACTGTTCTGGATGATTTCAGTAAAGGCAGTATAACCCACCATCAGGCTGTCAGCGGTATCGCGACATTATATACAGCTGCCACAGAAGGACGGAGAGAAGAGGCTTTAGAATATCTGAGAGAGGGAAGAAAGTTGCTAAGGCAGTAATTGATGATGAGTAAAGATGGTTTAGGAAGGGGACCGAACCACCCCGGAACGGTCCCCTGAAGGAATGGCAATTCCGTTCACCGCCAATATTAGCTTTTCCCGGGCTGTGATAACATCTCCGGGTCATTTTTCAGAGCCCAGGACTGATGAAGAAGAAACCAGGTACACCCACACCCCATGACGCGACATTTCGCCAGTTCCTGGCGAATCCCGATGTCGCCCGTGACTTCATGATGTTACATCTCCCGGCTGAATTACGCGCGCTGTGCGATTTGACCACGCTGAAGCTGGAGTCCGGTACCTTCGTTGAGGACGACTTACGTCAGTACGTCAGCGACATTCTCTGGAGCATGAAAACCACCACCGGCGATGACGGGTACATCCATCTGCTTCTGGAACACCAGAGTTCGGCGGATAAAAATATGGCCTTTCGTCAGCTCAGATATGCTGTCGCCGCCATGCAACGTCATCTTGAAGCGGGTCATAAAAAACTGCCGCTGGTCATCCCGGTTCTGTTTTACCACGGCAGCCGGAGTCCGTACCCGTTCTCCACGAACTGGCTGGATTGTTTCAGTAACCCGGAACAGGCCGGAAAAGTATACACGACAGGATTCCCGCTGGTTGATGTCACCGTCATCGATGATGATGAGATAATGAACCACAGACGGATGGCCGCACTGACCCTGCTGATGAAACATATCCGCCAGCGGGACATGATGGAACTGCTGGACAGGCTACCCCGGGTAATGGTGGAATGGATTTCCCCCGAACAGGTGCGCGTTCTGATAAACTACATGGTAAATGCAGGTGAAGCGCCTGCACCTGAATTTATGCGGGCGCTGGCAGAGCGTCTGCCGCAACACGAGGATGAACTGATGACCATCGCACAACAGCTTGAACAGATTGGCATCGAGAAGGGCCTGCAGCAGGGTCTGCAGCAGGGCCTGCAGTTAGGTGAACAACGCGGTATTGAAAAAGGCGAGCGCGAAGCCACCCTTAAAATTGCACGAACCATGCTGCAGAACGGAATTGACCGCAATACCGTCATGAAAATGACCGGTCTGACTGAAGACGAACTAGCGCAGATCCGCCACTAATCCCCCTTTCCTGGCACTCCCTGTCCGGCCATCAGAGAATACTGGTGGGGCAGGGAGGCACCAGACTCAGGCTCTGCCTGCCAGCCACAGCGATTAAACACCTTCATCACCCCCACTACGTTACCCGTCAGACGTGCTGTAAGCGGATTTATCTGTCGGCCGCTGTCGTCAAAAGCGACATCGAGGTTGGCCCGTGAGAGATAAATGCCGTTCACGCCCGCACTGAGCGCCACAGCATTTCGGCCTGACCATTCCCGATCGCTCAGCAGACGGTAGTTCCAGTGCATATCTTTCGCTGTTTCCAGAGCATACGTCAGCCGGAACAGGTCGTTCTGCTCGGACAACTCGCCGGTGCAGGAACGCCAGAGGTAATTCAGCTTGCTGGCCAGCTTCGCGCTGACGCCCAGCTGGCGCCTCTGTTTCAACAGCCACTCGATGTCCGGATTTATCTCCCGGGGGAAACGCCGTTGCTTCAGCGCAGTCGCCAGCCAGCGGATGAGAAAGAGATTTTCCTGTGCCGGCGAGAGAACGCCACCCTCCTGCCTGGCCAGCGCAAGCGCCACCAGGGCACACCATGCCAGATGGCCCGATTTTTCTGTCAGCGTCACGGCTTCTCCCGCAAGTCAGAAAAATGATGTAATTCATCCAGCATAATCAGCACACGTCGGCCCGTCTTACGGGGAAACATTCGCCGCATCTCACGCGTCAGCTGCTTCTTCTCCCATCCGTAAGGGAAAATAATGTTGTATTCATTTCTCTCAGCGTAAATATCAGGGCCCGCGACGATACGCGCTACCTCCTTATTCAGACGTTCGCCTCGCCAGCCATAAGCCGCCAGTCGCTTACGGATACGTGCAATGGGAAAACGTTTATCGGAGTGACGGGGGAAGAGTAACGTCCCGTCCTCATTTCGTTTGACGCCAAACATATCCAGAGACTGCTCGATCACCACTGTTCTCGTGGGAAAATGCTCACGCATAGTTTTCATCATATTTTCCATTCCAGACTCCTGAATTAATACCTGCAGCTGTCTGACCAGCCAGAGAGCAGCGTTATCTCCCTGCGCCATCATTCATTTCACACTGGATCTCACGCCAGTATCCGGCAATATTGTTTACCACCCGAGCCGTCATAACTGCGTCAGTGACGGCGGAGTGTGCCTCCCCGGCCCAGCTCAGCCCAGCCTGACTGACAGCGCCGGAAAGCGATATGGTACCGTAGCGATTGGTGGGGCCGTAATACCCCGCTGCAAGTCGCATGGCGCAGTACACCGTCAGAGAGTCCAGCCAGCTGGCACGGTCGTTATGCGCTGCCGCTGTCTGCTTCAGAATGCGCGTATCAAACTCAGCATTGAAAATAACCAGCGGGCGCCGGCCGATATGGTGCTGCAGCTGCTGCGCAATATCGGGCCACGATGGCGCACTGACCAGATCATCGTCACTGATGGAAGGTGCGAACAAGTTCCTGATATGAGATCATCATATTCATCCGGAGCGCATCCCAGAGGGACATCATGAGCCATCAACTCACCTTCGCCGATAGTGAATTCAGCACTAAGCGCCGTCAGACCCGAAAAGAGATTTTCCTCTCCCGCATGGAGCAGATTCTGCCATGGCAGAATATGACCGCTGTCATCGAGCCGTTTTATCCCAAGGCGGGCAATGGCCGACGGCCCTATCCGCTGGAGACCATGCTGCGTATTCACTGCATGCAGCATTGGTACAACCTGAGCGACGGTGCCATGGAAGATGCCCTGTACGAAATCGCCTCCATGCGCCTGTTTGCCCGATTATCCCTGGATAGCGCCCTGCCGGATCGCACCACCATCATGAATTTCCGCCACCTGCTCGAGCAGCATCAACTGGCCCGTCAATTGTTCAAGACCATCAATCGCTGGCTGGCCGAAGCAGGCGTCATGATGACCCAAGGCACTTTGGTGGATGCCACCATCATTGAGGCACCCAGCTCTACCAAGAACAAAGAGCAGCAACGCGATCCGGAGATGCATCAGACCAAGAAAGGCAATCAGTGGCACTTTGGCATGAAGGCCCACATTGGTGTCGATGCCAAGAGTGGCCTGACCCACAGCCTGGTCACCACCGCGGCCAACGAGCATGACCTCAATCAGCTGGGTAATCTGCTGCATGGAGAGGAGCAATTTGTCTCAGCCGATGCCGGCTACCAAGGAGCGCCACAGCGCGAGGTGCTGGCCGAGGTGGATGTGGACTGGCTGATCGCCGAGCGTCCCGGCAAGGTAAAAACCTTGAAGCAGCATCCGCGCAAGAACAAAACGGCCATCAACATCGAATACATGAAAGCCAGCATCCGTGCCTGGGTGGAGCACCCGTTTCGCATCATCAAGCGGCAGTTCGGCTTCGTGAAAGCCAGATACAAGGGGCTGCTGAAAAACGATAACCAACTGGCGATGTTATTCACCCTGGCCAACCTGTTTCGGGTGGACCAAATGATACGTCAGTGGGAGAGATCTCAGTAAAAACCGGAAATAACGCCAGAAATGGTGGAAAAAATAGCCTAAATAGGCTGATTCGATGTGTTTGCGGGAAAAAAATCGGCCCAGATCCGCGAAATTTTAATCAACGAGTCAGCTTGGGAAGAAATGACCTGCTTATTCGCACTTTCCTTAATCGAGAACGTTTCAATAAAAACAGTCCAAAGTGAACCTGCCAACCAAATATTTTTAACAAGTACAGCAGAACCTTCTGAAAACGATTTCAGTTCTGACTGCATCAGTTCCAGTTTGATCTCCAGGGAGAGATCCAGAAACCAGCTTCCCGGTGCTCTGGGTGTATCAAATGCTCCAGTTCCACCAGATGTTAAGAAAATTTTGTCAAAGGTTGGGCTGGTGTGAATTACTTCGCCCCGGGAATCACGAATAAAAGCAGGGCAAGATGAAATATTAAGCATCTCGCGCATAGAATGAATGGAATCTGTTTGACTGCGCACAGCAATATGACTACGATCCTTCGCACACATAGGCGCCTCCTGGAAAGGACACTATGGATAGTTGACGTTCGGGGGGACAAGCCCCGGACGTCAACGCTTCAACAAATTTTAGTACAACCCTGTAAGTATTCTATATTCCTTATACTTCCATGTCACTTTTTAAAGCTAGATCATTATTCTTTTTTTACTGCTGAATTAATTACAAACCACCATAAACACACACCAGTTCTTACTCTTCTTCCTGCTCGGGGAAGAAGTGAGAAATAACATCTTTTGCATCTTCTCGAATGTTACTCACCATGCTGCGGAACTCGAATCGTTCATCACCTGTAACATGAGGGCTTAGAGAGCCAATAGCCAAAAGTTTGGATACGGTAAACTGAGTCTTCATGACATTCTCAAGCAAAATCTTATTAAACTCAGTTTGGTTAAACCCTGAATCTTTTCTTTCCATTTGAGCCTCATAAACCCTAAGCCCTAATTCAAGGAGCATCGAAGCGACACTTGAAAAACTGACATCCTTTTCCTTTGCCCCTTCAGCCCTTCGCTTTTCCACTATTGCATTAATTTTCTCTGCAACTTCATCACTAGCATAAGCTTGTACCCTGGCCATATCGGTTCCTTTATTAAAAACAGCATCAAACAAGTTATTATGGCGAGAAGATAACGCGAGTTTACCTTCTTTACAACTCTAAACTTAAGTCTAGAGTCTAAGAAAGTTGCATTACGAGTCATATGGCGACTTAAGTCTAGAGTTAAGTCGCTTTAAATATATGATTATAAAAGAGTGAGTCATAAACGAGTCGCTATAGACTTACCGACGACTTACTACTGACTCACCGGCAACTCACATATATATAAAGAAAAATAACATAATGTAATATAACTACAGTTAAGCCACTGAAGCTAAAGTGAAATCTGCAAAATTTTAATTTTGCGTAGTGTGTGGTGATTTTGTGGTGAGGAGTGCATATATGTTGAGTCTCGGTCTTGGATGGGTTAAGGTTATTCCGGGATTTGGCACGGAGGGGAATTCATGAAGGGAGTAGCGTTTGGTATCATCCTGTCTTTAATACCATTGTCATCAATGGCAGCAGACTGCTTTGATATGGCTGGCAGGGATTACAAAATTGATCCGGATCTCCTGCGTGCTATATCATGGCAAGAATCAGGATTTAAAATTGATGCGATTGGGCGTAATCCTGTTACGGGTTATGGATCAGGCTTGATGCAAATTGACTCGCAGCATTTCAACGAACTGTCGCGATATGGAATAAAACCGGATCATCTTCTTAGCGATGCTTGTCTTAACATCTACACCGGAGCCTATTATCTGGCTCAGGCGTTTAAAAAGTGGGGCGTTTCGTGGGATGCAGTCGGGGCATACAATGCAGGCTTCAAAAAGACCCCGCGCCAGGCAGCAAGACGTTACGAGTATGCGAAGAAGATCCATTACTACTACACGGCTATCAAAGCAAGCAAACGAACTTCTTCTAAAGATCAGAAAATCGCCATGAACTAAAAAGCCTTCTGATATAAGAAGGCTTGAATTTCTTAAAAATCTACGGCATCTATACCTGGATAATAATCGGCATCACTATCAAAATGAAAAAGCAGATACCCACCCTCCCGGTGCATTAGTATAAGAGTTTTGCGTAAAAATTTTGACACCCCACCTCTTTTTAGCGCCAGAAGATGGCGTTTGAAATCATACATCCTTATAACACAACCATAAGGTGTATCATGTATCCACTCTAAGTAACTATCGCAAGTTAGATAATTGGTTGTTGATGAAAGCACCTGAAGAACTCTGATATCACCTTCTTCCATATGTGAAATACTGATACAGACAGCTTTAAATTCAAACATAAGTATTCCCACCATCAAAACGCCGGACAGCTGCCCGGCGCTTATAATTAGCCTTTAAGAGTGCGGAATTTCTCCGCAATTAACCACAATGCCTTATTGAGTTTAACATCACCATCGATTGCTTTTACTGGCCGGGTTGTTGTTCTTTTCCCTTTTTCAGTTCGGCCAGGCAAACCGCCTTTAATCAGATTTTCCTGGACCCTTTGATATGTAGTCCAGATGTCATCTTTTTTATCTTCATAACGGCGCGGATGAATTATCTGTTCAATACTGACCGGAGATTTATTTTCATCTTCATATCGGTAGGTTAATGCAGCTTGTCCAAACAGACGCTGTTCTTCCTTGGTTAAGGCAATAGACTTCATGACATCAACGCCTTCAGTTATTTTATCGAAAATTCCCAGAACTTCGTAAGCACCTTCGATAACCCTTCCAACAATATCACCTTTATGAGGTACACGAATCTCACCAAACGACGTACCGCACACAAGGCCATTTGTGCATACAAAACGGAACATACCCGGGATCATTTGATAACTGGACGATCCATCATGCGAGTTAAGAAGAATGATTTCGGGTACTTCTGTTCCTTTATTGGCCCCTTCACGGCGAAGTCTTACCATATGCTTAGTATGCCCCCGTTTATCCTCATCCCTTACTCGTGACTGACAGGCAAAAAATGGCTGGAAACCTTCTTCACGTAATTTATCCAGCAGTGTAATGGTTGGAATATAGGTATAGCGATCACTACGTGAATTATGCTTTTCTTCTGAAAACACAGAAGGTACAACCTTGACTAATTCATCGTTAGTCAGTGGGCGTTCCTGACGAATGGAATGAGTAAGTCCAAATCGGGATGCTAAACGCATATTATTCTCCTTCACCTGTTTAATTTTTTAACCATCACCCGTTGAGTTGCCGGGGCCGCGGTTTTGACTTTGTGCGGGGACCTGCTGAACCTGCCCCTGGATATAACCTTCACCCGTTTGAGAGCCGTTCGCCGCGAGGGCGTAAACGAGCACGGCCCGGTGCAGATGTCCGGGGGTGAGCGGGAAATTTTTTTCGGTCTAATGAAGCGCAGCGGAATGGCCGGGAAAAATTTATTGCGAAAGGCTCTGCCGTCCCCTGGACAGCAAGACGGGTTGTGCTTGTCTCAGCCCCGGCGAATGGACTCAAACGGGTGATACGGGTACCAGGGGAAAGGAGCAGGCACCCGCCGCAACGACGAAGAGCGCGGGCGCGAAACGGCGTTGCCCTGCAGAGTGCCGGCAGTCCTTCGCCGGCACGGTGAAAGCGGCGCGACCGGGACGGTCGCAGCAAGCGCTGCCGTTGACCTTGACTTCAGACATCAGACACTAGCCGTCAGGCCCGAAACCGCTTGCGGGTTCGGCGGAGCTTACCGCGTCTTTTCGCGGTTAGCGGAGTGTGGCTCGACGACTGGACAGCGTAGCTGGCCAGGAGCCGAAGGTGTCCAGTATGGGTGTGCTTTTAAAGCCTTTAAGGGTTAAAAAGAGGCATCACAGCAGGGAGAAGAAGAGGAAGCAGACAGACAGCAGGCAGCAAACCGGGAAGACGCGGAAAGGAAATGCGGGCGGCGCGTCAGCGCGGCCCGGTTTTCCCGGCGCCGCAGGCGCGCGGCCTTTCGAGGCGCGGCCAGACGGGGACAGATGCCCCCTTCGCCTGCTCTGTTCCCGAATCAGTCAACAAACATCGAGACCGGGATTTGAAATCGATTTGCCAGCGCCCGCATGTGATCGAGGGTCAGACTGCGTTCACCACTGAGGATCCGGCTGACGAGTGACATTCAAACCTGCTGAATTTTAAAGTTAACACCGCAGGCTCTGGCGTACCGAACCAGCGTCTGAATACTCATTCGCGAAGCGTTCTTCTCCATACGTGAGATAGTAGGCGCTTTGATGCCCATACGTTCTGCAACCTGTGCCGACGTCAAACCCGCTTCTTTTCTCCATGTTGCTAAGGTTTCCCGAAGTAGCTCCGAGGCTTCTTCTGCCTCGAATGCCGCGCTGTACTCATGATCGTTCATTGCTTCGGTATGAACCTGGCTAAGGGTTTTATATTTCATTCTGCATTTCCTCCAGTCTGCGAAGTGCCAGATCTATTTCTGCCGGGGGCGTTTTTGGCGATTTTTTGATAAAGATCCGAAGTAGAAAAATACGTTCACCACTCTGATATACCCAGATTCCGCGGGCGATATCTGCCCCCATTGTACGTATTTCGAAAAGGCCGTTTCCAAGCGGCTTGGTATCTGGCTCGCGTAGCTGGCGAGGGTTTGCTTCCAGCTTCATGAGTAGCCTGGCCATTTTTGCACGAATGGCAGCAGGCAGAGCCGTAAACTCTTTTTCAGCCTCATCATGAAAGATGACTGTGAACATGAATGTAATCTCTGGTCCGTATGTGTATACTTTAGCTTAAAAGCTAACTTAGCTCAAGAGCTAAGTTAGCTAACTTCTCACTACCCGATCTTTACAATCTCAATACCCAGCATAAGAGCTATGAATTCCGCTTTGTTCTGAAGCAACCAGGTGCGTGCTTCGGGTGCCTGAGCTTTGCTGATATCGATATCAAACTGATTAAGCGCTGCAGCATCGGCGTGTCCGAGTGTAATACCGCGCCACTGCATCCCCGCATAATAGGCGTTCCCTGCCCCCTGCTGGATTTGTCTTTTCACGTGTTCCATTGCCCAGACCTCATTCCACACCCAGACGGCGGAACATATCGGCGATGATATTCCGGCGCGTATATGAAGCACCTGCGGCTTTCAGATCGGCCAGCACGTTATAGGCGTAACTGGCATCCTTTCCATGAAAAGCGATCAACTTTTCCGCTTTTGGTTCAAAACAGGATGGGGAAGTTTCCCGGGAGAAAACCTCTGATGAGTGTTGATGGCCGTATACTTTCATTTTGCGTTACCTCTGGTCTTTAAGGGATGGCAGCGATACGCCGCCATCCGTGTTTATTTCTCAGCAGTCGTTTGCCGCCAGTTCACTCATCAGTACATCCCGTGCTTCCAGCGCGCGTTCCTCTTCGGCTAGCGTCAGCAGATAGCCGCGCTTTGCCGCAGCGCCCATTAACACCGGACGGTCTTTCAACGGCAGCGCATCCAGATAATCCAGCGCACCACCCAGCAGATGGGCCTGATACAGCTCGTAATGCATCCCGCAGCACCAACCAGCCTCTTTCTCGATACGTTCCAGCACTACATCGGCGCGGATAACATCGAACGGGTTTCGGGAATGAATGTTGCGCACAAAACCGTCAGTCCGGAGGGTTGTGCTTTCTTTGGTGGAGGGTTTTACGTTGACGTTTTGTGTGCTCATCCAGCTTTCTCCTTTGTCTGTTTTTCTGCCTTTTAAAACCATCACCCGTTGAGTTGCCGGGGCCGCGGTTTTGACTTTGTGCGGGGACCTGCTGAACCTGCCCCCTGGATAAAACCTTCACCCGTTTGAGAGCCGTTCGCCGCGAGGGCGTAAACGAGCACGGGCGACAGCAGCTGTCCAGGGCGCGGTTTACCGCGTGCCATTTACCCTGGACGGATGATGGCGACTGTGCTTGTCTCAGCCCCGGCGAATGGACTCAAACGGGTGATACGGCGCCAGGGGAAAGGAGCAGGCATCCGCCGCAACGACGAAGAGCGCGGGCGCGAAACGGCGTTGCCCTGCAGAGTGCCGGCAGCTTTATCGCCGGCACGGTGAAAGCGGCGCGGCCGGAACGGTCGCAGCAAGCGCTGCCGTTGACCCTGACCTCAGACATCAGACACTAGCCGTCAGGCCCGAAACCGCTTGCGGGTTCGGCGGAGCCCGGCGGGTGCGAAGCAGCTGCCCTGGCGGAGTGTGGCTCGACGACTGGACAGCGCAGCTGGCCAGGAGCCGAAGGTGTCCAGTGTGGGTGTGCTTTTAATCCTTTTCAGTTTTAAAAAGGGACACAGCAGGAAATAAAGCCATCACAGGAAGGAACGGAGGAATATAAGAACAAAAGCCCGCAGAGAAATAACGGGCTGATCCAATGGACGAATCGAGAACAATCAACATAAATCAATATCTACAGCTCAATAAGCGGGCTGGATGTAATAATCCGCGTCACAAAATTAACGCTGCCATATATAGGGATTTATTAATTCCTGAAACTGCATTTGTCCGGAGCACAGACAGGTCAGGAGCTTACTTATCATTGTTTTCACTCACATTATTCGTTTCAAACGAGACAAGAAATGTTTTCAGCCCTGCACAAAACGCATTGAATTCTTCCGGTGTGACATCTGCGGATCGTTTTATTCTGGCTCCGCGAAGATGAGAATTACCGGATGCATTTTTTTCCGCCCCGGCACTGCGGATTATCGAGTCGGCCCGGCTTTTTGAACATGGAACACCGCCCAGGCTGATAATTTGTGCAACATCGTTCCTGTTGAGGCAGCCAATCGCCCCGGCAATCATCTTAAGATTAGCCGTAAGTTGTCTGCAGGAAAGTACGTCACTCATCGGATTTACCTTCTTCAGCGATCGAGCCGTTCGACGGTGGCCAGCAATTGCGGATAGGTCGCTGACTGACACTTTTCGTACAGTGATTTAGCTGCGGGTATCCCTTCCAGATAATCATCCGAGTCCCGAATTTCCTGAGCCAGATATTCAATAAAGGCGGGTTCCACAACGGAGCCATTCAGAACATTAAGCAGAACCTGTGTTTCGTCGTCATCGAGAGGAAGGGCACAGGCGCGAACCAGATGCGCATAGCGATCAAAGATATTATTCAGCCGTTCAGTCACCCCTTCCCTGTGGGAGTTCAGATGTGCTCGCAGCTTAGGCGAAGGTGTGAAAGAGGGGTTGCGGGAGATCTCTTTTTTCACTGGTTATCCTCAGAATACTGGCCCGACATAATTAAGAATTTGCGCCGCTCCCTCACGAACTGTCGGTACCATTTACGGGCAACACTGGCCAGATCGTCCTCAGAAGCGCCACAGGAAAGCGTACTCCCCATAAACCCTCCACCACGGCAAATCTGGGCGCCGGTGTTACCAGGGTGCCCCGGGGACTCCAGGTGAACATAACCACCACTGTCGGGTGCGTAAAAACTGAAAATTTCGCCGGTTTTACGGGATTTTATCGTGAAGTTCATGCTGGCTCTCCTTTGGCTCACCCGCGACTGCGCTTCGCCTCACTGAGTTAAGTGGAACAATTTCTGTTCATTACGCAATCAACTGTATGACAGATGTCATACATAATCAACAAAAAAAGCCTGCTTAAAAAGCAGGCGAACATCACTGTATCATATAAGGAATGAACTGCAGTATCACCTGGCAGACCGGGCGACTGATTTACCAGGAAAGCGGATACCGCGCATTGCACGAATAAGTTATAGCAGCACTTTTCCGGAAGGAAAACCCGGCAGGCGGGCGGGTTAAGTGCTATGCAACCTGATGTAGCGCCGGGTTTCCCCGGGGAGCCTTTGGACAGCCTCACTGACTCGTGGTCTTTTAACTCTGCCGTTGCTGTTTCCACCCCTCCGTAAAGAGGGCTACGCTACAGAGAGAACTTATCACCAGAACCCAAATGTTCACAATCAATCACTTTTTTTTCAGACTGATGACAGGGTGTTACGGTGAATGAAGGATGTTAATGTGACTTGCGATTCATTGAATCTGTGTTGTAGGTAGATGAAAGATTTTTGCCCGCCTGTCGTGCGGGCTTTTTTTCCTGTAAGCAGGAAAAAGGGGCTACCGGTGAACGGTAACCCCTTCATAAAGGCGCTTCAGGCTTGTCAGACATCATCTCCCCTGAATGGCGGGGGCTTCCCCCCGCCGGGGTTAGCTACTTAGCGGATTCGTAAGCCAGAAAAGCCGCCACCTCCCTGTTCGTGTCCCTGTACCGGATTTCACAAAGTGATTTCCGGGTGAGGTAAGTGAATATCAGCAGTGTGAGGCACACTATTAATACGCACCCGAGCAGAGTGTTTCGCGGCAGTTTCATGGCCTTCTTCTCCTGTGTAAGTTCACACAGATATTGCAAGTGCCTCAGAACACTAAAGGAGGGATTGCCAGATGTTGATGCAGCATATCGGTGTCGGCTATTTTGGGTATTACCGAGCAACTGCTTATGCGATGAAACACTCTCTTATGCCCGAGATTGCGATGTTAAGAATGAAGGCTCTGAACTTCTGGGATAAGCACTGGATCCGTGCCGCAGCTGATGCTTTTGACGTATCAACGCGAACACTCTACTGGTGGCGCCGGTTACTGCGCACCGGTGGTCCAGAAGCACTAATTCCAAGAAGCAAAGCCCCTCTGGTTCGCCGTTCAAGGCACTGGCATCCTGATGTACTCAAGGAGATCAGGCGTCTGAGAACTGAGTTACCCAATCTCGGCAAAGAGCAGATTTTTGTCAGGCTGAAACCATGGTGTGAAGCGCGGCATTTTACCTGTCCCAGCACGTCAACCATTGGAAGAATCATTGCTGGTGCTCACGATAAAATGCGGATGATCCCCGTACGCCTCAGCGCCAGGGGCAAAGCCCGGTTGATAAAAAAACGCTCAGTGAAGCCCAGAAGACCAAAACAATACCGCCCGGTAAAAACAGGCGAACTCATAGGGATGGACGCGATTGAACTCAGGATGGGGGACCTACGCCGCTATATCATTACCATGATCGACGAGCACAGCGACTATGCGCTGGCCCTGGCGGTCCCTTCACTCAACAGCGATATTACCAGCCATTTCTTCAGCAAGGCCACAAAGCTCTTTCCTGTCGCTATCAGACAAGTTGTCACTGACAACGGTAAGGAGTTCCTCGGTAACTTTGATAAAACGCTACAGGAAGCCTCGATTAAACACATCTGGACCTATCCGTACACACCGAAAATGAATGCGACCTGTGAGCGATTTAACCGGACACTTAGAGAACAATTTATTGAATTCAATGAATTGTTGCTTTTTGAGGACCTGAATTTGTTTAATCAAAGAATGGCTGAATATCTGGTGCTGTATAACAGCAAAAGGCCACATAAATCACTCGAACTGATGACGCCAGTGGACTATATTTTACGTGAGAGTAAAAATTGCAATATGTGGTGGACCCATACATCTCCTTGCCTTGCGGCATCTAAGAGGCTATCCTGATGTTGTCTAGGCATACAGGTGGCCTCGTGGGTTAATGAAAATTAACTACGGGGCTTTCTGCTTTTTGCCACACAACACGGTAACAAACCACCTTCACGTCATGAGGCAAAAAGCCTCAAGCGCCACGTCGATTATACCGGGACGGTGCTATTTCTTACCAGGTATATCCACGCTTTATGCTGCTTAGCGCTTTAAATATCTAATGTATACCCATCCCGCAATCAAGACGCCCGTGCCCAGCGCAAGATTAGGCAAAATCACATCGTTTGCACTTGCATATATGGTATTAGGATCATGTTGCCCCCAGAATGCCAGCTTGTACCCGATGCCCCAGACAAAGAATATAATCCCGGCAATCAGAACGCCGAATTCTATAACGCCGAGCAGGATTCCATCTAACCAGTCAGGCGGATCACGCCATGTGATGACCGCAGCTATTAGTGTGCAGATAATCTGGCCTGCATAATAACAAGGGGAACCATACCATTCCGGAGCAACATGCTTCACGATCAACCAGAACAGCACGTTCATTAAGATAACGAGCAACCAGTACCTCATAGTTCTGCTTTCCTTGTATTTGGCCATCTGAGTTGTCAGACAGCATTGTACTTATTCATCGGGCGGACTTGCCATTGAAATACTCCGGACGCGCAGCCAGTTCACGCTCGATTAACTCGTCGGCAAACAAAGGGGCAACACGATGAATACGAGCCTGCATGTTGCGCCTTCTCACCGCAGCTTTCCGTTCATCGCTCCAGCGTTGGATCTGTTTCTGGCCGTGAAAATCCACGCATACAGCGTAACCTGAGCCAGCCACCCAGCGTGACATCACCTCTTCAGGTGCCGCCTGCCCAGCCTCCACGACAACGGAAATCAGTTCCCGTGGACCCGGGCAGGGCCTGTGCGGCAGTTTCCAGCGCAGAGAATAGCGCCACTTCATACACCACTCCGATCAGCCAGCTTATTTGGCACCTGCCAGCGTTCAGCAACACGAATATGCTCAGGTGTTTCCCGGACAATTAACGGAATTTCGTACATCACTGCATACAGCGGCTCACCGCTGATGCGAAGCCAGTCCAGTTCCTTCAGCGATGTGAATCGCGACTGCCAGCGCCAGAACGGTGCTGCAAGCTCTGCCGCGTCAAACTCGTCGCTCCACCGGGTGTACCAGGTGCAGACGGTTTCCGGTGACTGAAAATTCAGTTCTGTGACAGCCTTTTCCAAAGCTGATATCACCGCAATTTGTCCGCCCATTCGTTAAAAGCATTCCGTAGCTTAAGAATCACGTCCATCTATGCGTTTCGTGCAGCCCAGAACCGAATCTCAGCAGGCAATGCGAGCTCTGCATCGTGTCCGTGAATCCCTGGTTCAGGATAAGGTGAAAACAACTAATCAGATGCATGCTTTTCTGCTGGAATTTGGTATCAGCGTTCCGCGAGGTGCTGCCGTTATTAGTCGACTGAGTACCCTTCTTGAGGACAGTAGTTTGCCTCTTTATCTCAGCCAGTTACTGCTGAAATTACAACAGCATTATCACTATCTTGTTGAGCAGATTAAAGATCTGGAATCTCAGTTGAAACGAAAGTTGGACGAAGATGAGGTTGGACAGCGCTTGCTGAGTATTCCCTGCGTTGGAACGCTGACTGCCAGTACTATTTCAACTGAGATTGGCGACGGGAAGCAGTACGCCAGCAGCCGTGACTTTGCGGCGGCAACAGGGCTGGTACCCCGACAGTACAGCACGGGAGGTCGGACGACATTGTTAGGGATTAGCAAGCGGGGCAACAAAAAGATCCGAACTTTGTTGGTTCAGTGTGCCAGGGTATTCATACAAAAACTGGAACACCAGTCTGGCAAGTTGGCCGACTGGGTCAGGGAGTTGTTGTGTCGGAAAAGCAACTTTGTCGTCACCTGTGCTCTGGCAAACAAGCTGGCCAGAATAGCCTGGGCACTGACGGCGCGACAGCAAACTTACGAAGCATAAAGGCAGAAATACACCAGTTTAAACAATCATTCATCTGGTTTTGCGAATACTGATATTGATGATACTAACGGCCCACCGGCCTGTTGAGGAACCTGTAAAACGGAAAGGCTCATTGAAGCCGTATATTTTCTGGAGGTTCATCAGGCGCGGAACTCATCGAGGCGCGGGAATAAAATCCCATTCAGACGCCGGATAGATTCAAGCAAGCCAACTTGTCGTCAAAATCGGTGTTGCAAAAACGGGAGTGACCATAGATTCCGTTTTCTGAGGCGACCCCCACATAGAGACCTTCCCGGTCATTCACTTTGTAGAGTTTGTCCCTGGGCTTGAGATTGCGCAGCTTGGTATCGGTCAGCATGTACCTTGTCCTTCTTCGTCTCCGATACCCACTCGATTGTAAACAAGCACACAAAACCCTTTAGTGACAACAATTTGCAAGAACTATCAGGCTCAGTGCCATGAAAAATACCATGACCAGATCATGAGGTTGAACACGGCTTGCGCCGGCAGCGTTCACGCTCCTGGTCGGCGATCTCGCCCGGCTGCAATGCTAGCTCAGCATCGGTCATGCGCTCCAGCACGTCGCGTAGGCGGATGGTGCAAGGAATGGGCGGCAGCTCGAACTCATAGCCGCCGGCGATCATTTCGGCCGCAATCTCCTCGGTGATGAAAAACGGCTCGTCGTCTTGGTTCGGCTTCTTCATGCCCTTTCCTCCTGGCGCTCATCCTGGCCGACAGCGGCCAGGGCATCGGCTTCCGTCAATGCGTCCTCCACGAACGCGCCGTGCTGCTTCGCTTCGGCCTGGCTGACCTCGGCCCATATCCGTTTCACCTGGGCCGCACTGTACCCGGCCAGCTCGGCGGTCTTGTTGATGCTGTAGCCGGACTTGCGCAGCGCGACAACTTGGGCGCGGCGCTTCGGATCAGCACGGCGGCCCTTGTACCGCCCGGCCTGGCGGGCCAACTCAATGCCTTGGCGCTGGCGTTCGCGCCTGTCCTCGTAGTCGTCGCGGGCCATCTGCAAGGCCAGGCGAAAAAGCATGATCTGCACGGCTTCCAGCACGATCTTGGCGACGCCCTGGGCCTCGGCCGCCAGGTCGGATAGATCGACCACGCCAGGGACGGCCAGGCTTGCGCCTTTGGCCTGTATCGAGGCCACCAGGCGCTCGGCCTCGGGCAAAGGTAGGCGGCTGATGCGGTCGATCTTCTCGGCAATGACCACCTCGCCGGGCTGTAGGTCGCCGATCATGCGCAGCAGCTCAGGCCGGTCGGCGCGTGCGCCGGATGCCTTCTCACGGTAGATGCCGGCGACGTAGTAGCCGGCGGCCTTCGCGGCCGTAGTGATCGCCTCTTGGCGTTCCAAGTCCTGCGCGTCGGTGCTGACGCGCAGATAGACCCGCGCCACCATCGGCGCGGCTACTGGCTTCGTCCTGCGCATACTTGCGGGCTCCTTTGGGCATACGCAAAGTGTCCGGTCATGCTACCCCCGGCCAAAAAGGCCGTCATGCGATTTATCTTGGCCGGGTCGTTATTGGCGGGTCTAAATGGCCGCTCCGTGGATCTCATCGCCAGAAATGGCGATGCGAGATCCAGGGCAGGGCGGCCGCCATCGTCAGACCTGGCGATGGTCGACGCCGGCGCGCATCGTCGGATGTGGCGATGCGAGCTCGAGGTCGGTGGCCACCGCCGGCGACCTGGTGCCATCGTCGGCAATGGCGATGCTGCAGCTCGACGTGCGCGGCCTGGTCGTCTCGGCATCGTCGGATGCGGCGATGCTCGAGCGAGGCGAAAAAAAACCGCCTCGGGGTGTCCGAGGCGGCAAGTCTGCATGCGGTTCAGGGAGGAAGAAACCGCGCCGGCGATCAGGGAGGAAAACCGCGCGGCCTGATGTGCAGCTCGGCCACTTTAGCCGGATTTTTCGACTTATCCGATGCGAGCGGCCCGCCGTGGGCGCTGCTCGATCTGCTGTTGCTTTTTCTCGACGTGCTTCTGCTCCTGGTGCTGCTGCTCGTCGCGCGGCACTGTTGCAAAGTTAGCGATGAGGCAGCCTTTTGTCTTATTCAAAGGCCTTACATTTCAAAAACTCTGCTTACCAGGCGCATTTCGCCCAGTGGATCACCATAATAAAATGCTGAGGCCTGGCCTTTGCGTAGTGCACGCATCACCTCAATACCTTTGATGGTGGCGTAAGCCGTCTTCATGGATTTAAATCCCAGCGTGGCGCCGATTATCCGTTTCAGTTTGCCATGATCGCATTCAATCACGTTGTTCCGGTACTTAATCTGTCGGTGTTCAACGTCAGACGGGCACCGGCCTTCGCGTTTGAGCAGAGCAAGCGCGCGACCATAGGCGGGCGCTTTATCCGTGTTGATGAATCGCGGGATCTGCCACTTCTTCACGTTGTTGAGGATTTTACCCAGAAACCGGTATGCAGCTTTGCTGTTACGACGGGAGGAGAGATAAAAATCGACAGTGCGGCCCCGGCTGTCGACGGCCCGGTACAGATACGCCCAGCGGCCATTGACCTTCACGTAGGTTTCATCCATGTGCCACGGGCAAAGATCGGAAGGGTTACGCCAGTACCAGCGCAGCCGTTTTTCCATTTCAGGCGCATAACGCTGAACCCAGCGGTAAATCGTGGAGTGATCGACATTCACTCCGCGTTCAGCCAGCATCTCCTGCAGCTCACGGTAACTGATGCCGTATTTGCAGTACCAGCGTACGGCCCACAGAATGATGTCACGCTGAAAATGCCGGCCTTTGAATGGGTTCATGTGCAGCTCCATCAGCAAAAGGGGATGATAAGTTTATCACCACCGACTATTTGCAACAGTGCCCTGTTTAGAGTACTATATGCGCCTGCAACAGTGGGCCACCGAAAATATTAAAAAACTGCTTTATCTCGCGGGGGATGACGCGGTGATTAATTACGGGAAAATGCGGCTGGAATTTTTGCAGAAAGCACTGGCGCAGGATACCTCCGGTGACTTCTGCTTTCGTGTGCTGCATCCGGAAGTGTCTGGCCCGCCGGATATGAAAAAGGCTTCCGCCGGGTACCGTGACTTTATTATCGGTAACAGAGCGTTGCTGGATCTGGTGAATTCAGCCGGTGAAGGGGCTCCGGTTGCGCATTATTCCGCTGATGAAATTCAGTCATTATTTTCGGCACAAATACAGGGGTCGGTGGATAAATACGGCGATAGTTTCCTGACGGATGATCCGTATGTGCTGGCGGAAGACAAGCTGCAAACCTGTCAGATGGAAATTGATTTAATGGCGGATGTGCTGAGAGCACCGCCCCGTGAATCCGCAGAACTGATCCGCTATGTATTTGCGGATGAGTGGCCGGAATAAATAAAACCGGGCTTAATACAGATTAAGCCCGTATCGGGTATTATTACTGAATACCAGACAGCTTACGGAGGACGGAATGTTACCCATTGAGACAACCAGACTGCCTTCTGATTATTAATATTTTTCACTATTAATCAGAAGGAATAACCATGAATTTTACCCGGATTGACCTGAATACCTGGAATCGCAGGGAACATTTTGCCCTTTATCGTCAGCAGATTAAATGCGGATTCAGCCTGACCACCAAACTCGATATTACCGCTTTGCGTACTGCACTGGCGAAAACCGGTTATAAGTTTTATCCGCTGATGATTTACCTGATCTCCCGGGCTGTTAATCAGTTTCCGGAGTTCCGGATGGCAATGAAAGATAATGAACTGATTTACTGGGAACAGTCAGACCCGGTCTTTACTGTCTTTCATAAAGAAACCGAAACATTCTCCGCACTGTCCTGCCGTTATTTTCCGGATCTCAGTGAGTTTATGGCGGGTTATAACGCGGTAACAGCAGAATATCAGCATGATACCAGGTTGTTTCCGCAGGGAAATTTACCGGAGAATCACCTGAATATATCATCGTTACCCTGGGTGAGTTTTGACGGATTTAATCTGAATATCACCGGAAATGATGATTATTTTTCCCCGGTTTTTACAATGGCAAAGTTTCAGCAGGAAGGTGACCGCGTACTATTACCTGTTTCTGTACAGGTTCATCATGCAGTCTGTGATGGTTTTCATGCAGCAAGGTTTATCAATACACTTCAGCTGATGTGTGATAACATACTGAAATAAATTAATTAATTCTGTATTTAAGCCACCGTATCCGGCAGGATTGGTGGCTTTTTTTTATATTTTAACCGTAATCTGTAATTGGCACTGTTGCAAAGTTAGCGATGAGGCAGCCTTTTGTCTTATTCAAAGGCCTTACATTTCAAAAACTCTGCTTACCAGGCGCATTTCGCCCAGTGGATCACCATAATAAAATGCTGAGGCCTGGCCTTTGCGTAGTGCACGCATCACCTCAATACCTTTGATGGTGGCGTAAGCCGTCTTCATGGATTTAAATCCCAGCGTGGCGCCGATTATCCGTTTCAGTTTGCCATGATCGCATTCAATCACGTTGTTCCGGTACTTAATCTGTCGGTGTTCAACGTCAGACGGGCACCGGCCTTCGCGTTTGAGCAGAGCAAGCGCGCGACCATAGGCGGGCGCTTTATCCGTGTTGATGAATCGCGGGATCTGCCACTTCTTCACGTTGTTGAGGATTTTACCCAGAAACCGGTATGCAGCTTTGCTGTTACGACGGGAGGAGAGATAAAAATCGACAGTGCGGCCCCGGCTGTCGACGGCCCGGTACAGATACGCCCAGCGGCCATTGACCTTCACGTAGGTTTCATCCATGTGCCACGGGCAAAGATCGGAAGGGTTACGCCAGTACCAGCGCAGCCGTTTTTCCATTTCAGGCGCATAACGCTGAACCCAGCGGTAAATCGTGGAGTGATCGACATTCACTCCGCGTTCAGCCAGCATCTCCTGCAGCTCACGGTAACTGATGCCGTATTTGCAGTACCAGCGTACGGCCCACAGAATGATGTCACGCTGAAAATGCCGGCCTTTGAATGGGTTCATGTGCAGCTCCATCAGCAAAAGGGGATGATAAGTTTATCACCACCGACTATTTGCAACAGTGCCGTTGCTCATAATGTTTCTCCGGTGTGACTGGCGGCATCCCCTGCCGCCAGCCGGTTAAGTAATCAGTAATCCGCCGCCAGCTCGATCATCAGGTCAGCACATTCACCATCGGCACGTTCTTCTTCCGCAGTCGTCAGCATGTAACCCCGTTTCGCTGCCGCCCCCATAAACGCCGGACGGTCTTTCAGTGGCAGTTCTGCCAGGTAATGCATAGCCATACCCAGCAGACGGGACTCATAAATCTCGTAGTGCAGGCCACATCCCCGGTTAGCCTGTATTTCCATACGGGCCAGCACCACGTCCGCGCGAATAACATCGAACGGGTTACGGGAATGGATATTGCGCACAAAGCCATCAGTACGCAGGGACGAGGTTTTCACCCATCTTTCGGAAGATTCTTTGGTGGCGGTTTTGACGTTGACGTTCTGTGTGTTCATCCTGCTTTTCCTCCTGTCTGGTGGTTTATCCATCTCTCGGTGAGTTCCCTGGCGGCAAAGGGCAAAGGAGCAACGGCGGGGCGGCAGGAGAAGGGCGGAGACTAAAGTTTTTGCGGTCCCTCGCAAAAAGTTTTGGCGGAGTGCATTTCACCCTTCGGATGACGACACGACGGTGCTACGACAAGCCCTCCGCCCGGGGACTTAACGGGAGAGGGCTCGCCAGAGGTACGGGGAGAGGATGAACACACCCGACACGGCGGAACGACGTGGCGTCACCTGAGTGCCGGCGGCTTTATCGCCGGCATGGTGAAAGCGGCGTGACCGGAACGGTCACTGCGAGCCGGTGTTGACGTTGCGACAGTGGGATGGAAGCCCGTCAGGGCGGAGACGGTTTACCGGCTCCGTTTACGACAGCCCCGGTTCCCGTCAGGGAGGTCGCCCGCAGTCATGGCCAGTGACCCCGTCAGACAGCAGGCAAATTTGAAAAGATGATACAGACAACTGCCACCATAATTCGCAGCGTTCGTTCTTCAGAGGTGATTCACAGCAGGAAATTACAAAGCGTGAGGACCATATAAAAGAGCAGTTATACCGCAGGCATAACCGCTCTTTTTACTTTCCTGCCTCACGCTGGCGTATAGTTTGTTACCTTCGCCTCCAGTACACCCAGCCACTGACCAGAAGCAGAACACCGCTCAGCACCGCCAATTTCATCGGGGTTATGATCTCCCCAGAATTCCAGCTTGTATCCGATACCCCAGATAAAAAACGCCAGACCTGAAGCCACAATTCCCCACTTAAGGAGAAACAAGAGCACGTTGTCCAGCATACCTGGCGGATCGCGCCAGGTGATAACCAGCGCAATCAGGGCACAGATTGCCACCCCGGCATAGTACGCCGTGCCTCCCAACATCTCCGGCGCCGCGTAATGTATGACCAGCGTAAACAGGCCATTTAACAGCGCGACCAGTATCCAGTATCTCATCTCTAAATTATCCCTTTTAAGCACCCTGCCGACCGTATTCTGGCAGGATATGATATCAGACTCAGTGAGGCGACTTTCCCCGAAAATAATCCGGTCGCACCGTCAGTTCCCGCTCAATGAGTTCATCTGCAAACAGGGGCGCGATCCTGTTAACACGACGCGCCAGATTCCGTCGCCGCGTGGCCGCCTTTCGCTCATCGCTCCAGCGCCTGATCGGCCGTTCATACAGAAAATCAACGCAGACAGCATATCCGGCTCCTGCCACCCACAGTGACATCACGGACTCAGGGGCTGGCTTCCCGGCCTCCACCACTTCTGACGCCAGTTCAGGTTCACCGGGACAGGGACCGGGACGCTTCCAGCGCAGCGAGTAACGCCACTTCATACCTGACTCCGCGCTGTCAGCTTGTTGGGTACCATCCAGCGCTCCAGCTGCCGGACAGATCCCGGACTTTCCCTTGCCAGCGCATTCGTTTCAGCCATCACCGTCCAGAAAGGCTGACTCTCCATCGTCCAGCGCTCCATTGGCTCCAGTGACGGGAAACGCTCGCTCCAGCGCCAGAACATCTCTTCCAGGTCGTACTGGCGCAGTTCAGTCCCCGACCAGCGTGCGCTCCAGCTGCTGACCGTTTCAGGCGTATGGAATGCCAGCTCAATCTCCGCCTGCCCCGCCAGCGCCTGGTACGCCTGCTCACGCTGGCACCGTTCTTTGTGACGCTGTCGGGTGTATTTTTCATCCCGCAGGGCGTCCTGACAGCGAACCCGCTCGGTCTGCTGAAAGGCCACCTCCGGAAAGAGGCGCTGACCCGCACCAACGGGAAGCGGCAGCCAGCAACGCGTCCCGCGACTTTCAATCAGCGCATCGATGGCACTGAGCCAGCTGTCCCTGCTGCCCCGCAGCTCCCGCGCCGTCAGCACCGGCGCAAAATGATGGATTTCCCTGATAGTGATGCGCGTGCTGCCCGTGAGCCGCCGGAAAAAGGCGCTGGCATACGGATACATCGTGGACACCGCGCCGCGCGACCGCCGGCGTTCAACCTCCGCGATGGCCTCCATCGCGGCGCGTCGCTCAGGGCTGAAGGGAACCAGTGACAGGTTTGCAGGTATCATGCCGCGCCCTCCGCTGCCAGAATACTGATGATGCTGGCCTGACTGTATCCGTCCGCATCGAGACGCGCCGTCAGGCTGACGGTGTGGCTGACAAGCTCCGGCTGGTAGCCGCTCAGGGTACGAATGACGGAGAACGGGCGACCGCTGGCGGGCACGAACACCACCATCCACGCCGGACTGATGGCACCAGGACTGCACACCGCAATATGGTAATTGCCGTGCGAGGGGGTAAAGCGTATCTGTACGGGGAAGAAGCCGCCGAACTCGCTGCGGTACTCGCCGTTCACATCCCAGTTTTCAGGGCAGGACAGGTCACGCATGACGGCGTGGGTCAGTTCGCGGCGGAAGTCTTCGCCGCTGTCCCGCCAGTCCTCAAACTCATCACAGGACATCGTTTTCAGTACATCGGGGGTCAGAATAGTGCGCATGGGTATCTCCTTATCGCCGCCCCGCAGGGCGGCGCTCCGTTATCAGGCGGCGTGTGCCGTGTTGGTGGTGTCGTTGTCAGGGCTGTCGGTATCTGAAGCCGCGTCGTCTGCACCGGATTCACCCGCTGACTCCGGTCCTTTGAGCCATGCCGGAACCCAGCGGGTGTGCTGCATAAAGTGCTCCGCATGCGCTGCAGCATCGCCCTTCTTCATCTTCTCCGCGTCACCCGCCGCGCCCGTCAGCCCCGCCTCTTTCAGGGAGGCGACAATCTGCGGATGTTTCAGGCTGCCGAAGTAGTTGTCCTTCGTCGGCTGCCACCAGTCGCGCAGGTGGAAGCCGATTGCCGCCTCGACCGCATCGAGGGTACTGCGCGAGGTGTGCCCCATATCGCGGGTCTGCACCCCGTCAACGGAACAGGCCGTGCAGAAGGCCATCAGCGACATCAACACCCCGCCGTCAAGGGCAAAGAAGGTGGTGAAGTCCTTCTCCCACCCTTCCGGCAGCAGGGCTTTCAGCCTTGCCCGTTCGGTCATCAGGATGTTAAACGCTGCGCCATCCTTACCGGACGGGGCGTTCTCCGTCAGGCTGCCGTGAGATACAGTGAGGCTGATACGGAACGGATGCGTCGTGGTCAGGCAGCCCGAGAAGACGCAGGTACACATGCGCCAGACCATCAGCGCCACCGCCTTTTCGGGCTGCTGCATCAGCGCCGCCTGGACTGCCAGCGTACGTTCGGAGGTCATTTTCGTGAGCAGCGGAACACTGATCCCCTCTGCGGCGTCGGGCTGGTGTGAGGTGAATGGCACCGTTACGCTGCTGGTTACGGTTTCTTCAGGCATATCCGCTTTCAGGCGCACACCGCGCTGCACGTACACCTGCCCTTCGTACAGGCTGACCATCACTCCCGCGCCTGACTTCATGTCGTCAGTCCACGCGCTGGCTTCTGCCGCCGCCTGAATGGCGAGGATGTCCGCTTCGATCGCATCTGACTCGTCGCAAACGCTGTCATATGTATCGTACTGCTCCCGCAGCGCACCAAGACGCTGCTGCTGCTCAGGGGTGTACACCGGATCGGGTTCAGCAGGCTGCACGAACTCCTTACCGTCTTCGCCGTGGTACCAGATGCGGGCTGCGCGTCCGCGACTCCATGCCCAGCCCTCCCGCTGCTGAATGTCCTGCGCGATACGCTCCAGCTTTTCCTGCACCAGACGCTCAACCAGCACGCTGTCAGCCGTACCGTCGCCCTCGTCCTGGCTGAACAGATCTTCACGGACGTAACCCCCTGCCGCCTCGTAGGCATCGCGCCCGATAAAACGAAATTTGGCGTTGTCGGTGCGCATCTCGGTTTCGGTAATAGCGCGTTTAATCAGGTGTGCGGGCGCGTTTGACTAGCTGGCCTTCACGTTTTCGAATACCTCGACCTGACGGGCAGGATCGTCCTCGAGACAGAGCGCCTGACACTGCTCAACGGTCAGTTCGTCCTGTGCAAGCTTCTCCATCAGGGAGGGGGCGAGGTTTGCCAGCTTCAGCATGCGCTGCACGTGACGGGAGCCGAAGCCGAGCGCGTCGCCAGTCTGCGCGGGGGTTTTGCCCTGCCCTGCCAGCGTACGGAAACCTGCAATCTGCTCGGCGGGATGCATGGCGGCGCGCTGCTCGTTCTCGGCGACGGAGGCAAGGGCGGCAATGTCGTCGGAAACACGCTTCACCATAACGGTATGGTCAGCAGCGAGACGCCCTTCCTGCGCCAGCAGTTGCAGGGCAGTTAATCGGCGGCCACCTGCGGCCACGCCGGATTGTCCGTCCGCGAGGGTGTGAACAATAAGGTTCTGCAGCAGTCCGAGCGTCTCGATGGAGTCGGCCAGACCGCGAACGCTGTCCACGGAATAGGGGATGGAGCGCACGTTCAGCGGGGATTTAACGAGATCGGACAGCGGAACGTACTCGACCGCAGCGGCCTCAAGGGCGATCTTCAGGGCAGCCTCCTGTGCCTTCGTAATTTTTTTGCTGCTCGCTTTTTTGGGTGCTTTTGCTTTAACATCGGTTACTGACATAGTTGATACCTCACTGATTGATGATTGTCCGGCCCTGCGGAGTTACCGCTCCGGCAGGGCACCTTCTTATTTACTGCTGTTTACGAATACCGTAACGTTCGATGTAACGGTTGAGCCATTTCCCGGTATCCGCTTCAAAATTCCACGCGCGCCAGACCATTACGCCGTTCTGACGAACGACCAGACGAAAATGTGTACCCTGATCGTCCTCAATTGCCACGTTGGTGTACTGCGCCGCAACGACCTCAGCCTGTTCGCGGGTAAAGGTGTCGTCGGGTAAAACCGCCAGCGCCTCGCTCATGTTGCCCCTCCTTCTGAACCTGTTTTGCTTTTAAAAAACCATCACCCGTTGAGTTGCCGGGGCCGCGGTTTTGACGTTTTGCGGGGACCTGCTGAACGCCCACGCTGGTTGTTACCTTCACCCGTTTGAGAGCCGTTCGCCGCAGGGGCGTAAACCAGCGCGGGCGATGGCGGATGTCCGGGGCGCGGTTTACCGCGTGCCATTTACCCTGGACAGCTGACAGCGGCTGTGCTTGTCTCAGCCCCGGCGAAAGGACTCAAAAGGGTGAAAAAACCAGGCAAGGAATGAGCAGGAACCCGCCGCAACGACGGAAAGCGCGGGCGCGAAACGGCGTTGCCCCTTACAGCCCGGCGGCCGTTGATTTTCGCCGGGGTGCAGGGAGCGCAGGCCACGGCGCGACAGAGGCGGCGCATCCTGATAAGGATGCTGCAAGCCCTGGTGTTGCGTCATGGGATGGAAGCCCGAAGGGCGGAGACGGTTTACCGGCTCCGTTCACGACAGCCCGCCCGGACGCCCGCAATGAAAACGGGAACGGGCAGAAAACAGAAAACGGGAGGATAAGAATGGATTACATGCGGCTAAAATGATGGCTGACGATCATCCAGCTTGATGCCAGCCGGGAACATCAGGAGCGAAAATGCTTTTCTTTTCTGTACTGCACAACGCTATACCAGGCCGAAGCCAGGAAAGCAAAAACGGTGATCAGCACTCTTAATTCGTCCCCCGGTTCCTTCCCCTTCAGCATCAACATTATGATGATGCCGGCAACGATAATCCATGCAACGCCACCTCAGAGACGCAGTTTATCCGCCGCGACATTAATCAGGATAAAAGCAACGGCCAAGATTCCCCCCCATAGAGCCGGTACAGGCTGAAACGGAATAAACAACAGGTTAATACCGGTTAAAAGAGTCACGGCCGCAAACATCAGAGACATACGCATAAAATTTCCTCCCTGGACACACTGACTATAAGAATCACTTCTGCTGCTCATCTCCGGGTTTATGATATTCGGGCGCATTTGCGCGCGGCAGCTGCTGACTGTTCTGCCGATGAACGTCAAGCCGTTCACGGAAATACTGGCGAAGATGTTCAGGCTGTTCCCGTTCAGCCAGCTCCGGCACCACGGGCCTGTTCATCCTTTCCTGCCAGGCAACGGCAGCGGCGACTTTATCGACCGAGACCTTATCCTGATCTTCTTTTGAGAAAGAGGCGATATTCCACTTCGACATATGCATCACCGGTCTGCTTTACAGGAAGATATCCCTGATAATACGCACATTCCCGGGCAACAGCGACTGACAATGGAGAGGAGAGTGCGCGGCGCCGCAGGCGCGGCGAAGTTTCTCTCCGGCAGGCGCAGCCTGCCCGGTTTTTCGCGCGGGCTGACAGGCGCCCTCCGGCCCGGACGCCTGCCATCATACTTACTGGCCTTTTCCACCCTGTAAGATGAAATGACCGCCGATGTACACGGCACACTGACAGGTCATGTATTCGCAGATTTCATCCATCACCTGCGCGGTGGTCAGTTCCCGCTGACCGGCATCACGTCGGCGGGCATTAATCAGGGCTTTGTACTGTCGCAGGATCTCGCGGGTTTCCGGTGCAAGTTTCATACGTTTTCTCCTTAACCGGCGGGTTTGCCCGCCGGACATTAATCAGTTGCTGAAGACATAGCCGTCATGGAACACATAACCGCTGCTGAACAGGTCACGCGCCCAGGCTTCAAAATCGAAATAGCTGCGCAACGGCTCCGGCACCTCATTTAACAGGCCGTTGTCCTCCACCATCTCCCGCGCATAGTCTTCCTCGCTTTCCGCCTCGCCGCGGTACGCATCATCAAACGCGTCATAGTCACATTCGCCGGTATACTCCGCCCAGGCGATAAAAGCGGCTTCCCTGCCCTCTTCTTCGGCGCGTTTGTAAGCGGCGATAAAATCCCAGTCAATGGAGCATTCAGAGACGAACTGCGACGGGATACCTTCCCAGTCCTGAAACATAAACTCGGCATCCCATTCATCGGCATGCAGCGCCTGACAGGCCTCGTAAAAATCCTCCCTGCCGTCAAATTCCGTCAGATCAAACCATTTGCCGAAAATGCTGCCGCAGTTGTATTTGTGATACGTGCCCACGTAAACAGCGGGTGTGGTGGTTGTAGTGCGCATAAAAAATCCTCCCTAGTCGATGTCGTCTGAGTTCCGGCTTACGCCGTGCCGACACGACAGCCGGGCGAAAAGCGGAGGATGCAAGGGCGTCACCGAAGCCGCAGCGCAGTAAAAAAGCAGGAGCAGGCTGGACGGTTTGACGGCGAAAACTGAGCCGGAAAACGACGGGAAGACGGCGGATAACGTATGAAATAAACTGCGACCGGGTGAAGGTGACGGCGTTTACGCTTCCCTTGCATCAGCCGCGGCCCGGCTACAGTAGAGGCACGGCGTTTGCCGCAGGCCGCACGGGACGTTACTCAACGCGAAGCCGGAACAACGTGGAGGAAGAGCCGTAAAAGCGGAGCCGGCGACATCCTTATCCTTCGTGCCAGATTCAGGGGGCCGCCGCCCCCTGCTGTTCGCTAAACTGGCCGGATTGCTGACAGGGCATTGCGGACAAGACTGATTTCTGCACGCGCTTCTGCCATGACCTCATGTAACAGGGTTAAATCCATCCACCGGCGCGGAGGCTCGCCCGGAATACGCAGCACATCGCACATCTGGCCACATGCCAGGATTTGATCCACTTTGTCGCTGATAACAAAGAACTCGACGCTACTGTAGCGTGCCCCTTTGTTCAGGATGGCATCGAGCACCACCGGCAAATTGTCATCATCGTCCAGCCAGCAGGGCATATCATTTTCCTTCACAACCAGACGGAAGTTTCGGGTCTGGCGATAAAACAGCGTTTCCCCGCGCGTGTTCAGTGCCGCCTTTATCCGGCGCGCATCCTCCCATACCTGCCGGGATACATCCCGCACGGCGCGGGACAGGCAATCCGTTACAGCCTGAATCTCCGGCTCCGTCAGCCATTCCCCGGCCCAGGGGAAAGCTATCTGTGTTCCGTCCTCCGGAAGCTGCGGCGCGTCGGCATAGCGGCTGCCGGATAAAATAATCTGCGCTGGCGTCCCGGATATTTTTGTCATGGCACTTTGCAGATCTGCGGGTACGTCACCGGTACAAAGCAAAGGCAGCAGATGAACAATATTTGCCGCATCCAGACGGACATAAATGCTTATCCAGCCCGGTTTATTGACCGGATCACGCTGATCAACATCGGTATGGTCAGGCCATCCATAATCAGCAATCAAATCGCGCGCACGGCGCATAACAAGGGCGTTTAACGTGGTGGTTTCCTGCATAATGGGTTCCTCTGAACGGGGTCAGTACACGCCGCCCGGGCGGCGTGTTGATTTCATTTTTTCAGTAAGGCGCGAACTTTCGCCGCATCAGCCAGGCGACGGGTAACGCTTTCCGGGACCGGATGATTGCAGTCACGGGCGGTCCATTCTCTGTGCCATAACGCCTGTTCGGCAGTGGTCAGCAGGGTTTCAAGCAGGTCCGCCGGCACCATCACCGCCGGAACGGCCTCTTTCACCTGTTCAATCAGATCCATCACCGCACCGGCAGACACGCCCGACTCAAGCCGTTGTTCCTCCGGAATGGCGTCCATACGCGCCAGTACCGCCCTTGTGTCCTGCTCCGAAACGGCATATTCCATTCCGTCGGCCAGTGCTTCGATATCCGCCGGGGACCAGACAATGAGGTTCAAAGGGGTTTCTGCGGGATACTGCTCACGCAACAAGCGGCAGAGGGTTTCACAGGTTCCGTACATGTTTTTCTCCTTAGTCCTTAAAGCAGGCATCCAGCTCAAGCATTTCGTTGTATGCCGCCATAAACAGGGCATTGATGCGAAAAAGGGTCTGACGGGTCAGGCGTTCGGCCAGCACATCAGAGTCAAAGCGATAGCGGTGCTCCATCCCGTTCAGCGTCGCCCGCAGGTCACACATGCTGTTGGCGACTTCCGCCACTTCTGCGCGGAGTTTTTCGTGTCCTGCATAGTTCATTACGCGGCCTCCGGGAACTCGTCGTTAGCGGCCGGGTACTGCATGGCGCGCCGGACGGCGGCCAGACGCTGCTGTCCGGCCCGGTGATACTGCTCAAGCAATTCAATACCGATGTAACGACGGCCAGCCTGGAGGGCGGCCACGCAGGTGGAGCCACTGCCGGCAAAGGGGTCGAGCACAATCGCGCCGGGATGTGTGAAGGACTCAATCAACGGTTGCAGGCTGGTTACGGGTTTTTCGGTCGGGTGGTGCCGGTTGCCTGAATATTTCCACGCAATTACGTCATTCAACGGGTTTTGCGGCAGGGGCGGACGGCCTTTTGCAAGGATGTAGGCGCATTCGTGGCGATAGCCCACATATGCGGCCTTCGATGTGTAGGTTTTGGTAAACACCAGGTGGCCGACAACGCTGAATCCCGCATTTTTCCAGGCGGCCATAAAGCGATCGACGCGGTTCCAGCCGTAGAAGCTCACCATCAGCGCGTCTTTTTTCAGCACGCGATACATCTCATGGCAGGCGGGTTGCAGCCATTCATCAGTTTTATCGCCGGCGATGGTACGCCCCTGACGGTCACGAAAACCGACGAGATATGGCGGGTCGGTGAGAATGAAATCGACAGCATTATCCGGAAAGCCGGACATGATATGGACGCAATTACCCTGGATAAATCGGGACATAGTAGTTCTCCTTTCTCAAAGCGGCGCCAGTTACGCCGTGCCGATACGACAGCCGGGCGAAAAGTGGAGAATGCAGGGGCGGTGCCGCAAGCCGCAGCGCAGTGAAAAAGCCCACGCTGGCTGGACGGTTTGACGGCGAAAATTGAGACGGAAAACGACGGGAAGACAGCGGGTAAAGCCTTTGAAATAAACTGCGACCGGGTGAGGACACCGGCAGAGCGAACCCTTGCATTCGAAGCGGCCCGGCTACAGTAGCGGCACGGCGGCCACACGATGGCAGGAACCTGAAAAACGGCCTATTTTCTGAACTGATGAAAACACAGATTTCGCATGCGAAATCTACACCGGAGAAACGATAATGTGCGGTCGGTTTACGCAGTACAACTCCCGCGAGGAGTACCTGGCCTTTCTCGGAGAAGAAGCAGAACGGGACATCCCGTATGATCCGGAGCCCGTCGGCCGCTACAACGTTGCGCCCGGAACCCGTGTATTACTGCTGAGTGAACGCCGCTCGCAGCTGCATCTTGATCCTGTTCACTGGGGTTATGCGCCGGAGTGGTGGAACAAGCCCGCTCTCATCAACGCCAGAAGTGAAACTGCGGCCGGCAGCCGGATGTTCAGGCCACTCTGGGAGCACGGACGGGCCATTGTTTTTGCTGACGGCTGGTTTGAGTGGAAACAGCAAAACGGCGTGAAACAGCCGTTTTTCATTTACCGTAAGGACGGAAATCCGCTCCTGCTCGCTGCCATCGGGAAACCACCTTTTGAGAACGGCAATGACCAGGAAGGATTCCTGATCGTCACGGCCGCTGCGGATGAGGAACTGCTGGACATTCACGACCGGCGACCACTCGTGTACTCACCGGATGCCGCACGTAAATGGCTCAGCGAAAACACAACCGGTAAAGAGGCGGAAGACATTGCCCGTGAGGGCAGTCTTCCCGCCGAAGATTTCACATGGCACCCCGTCAGCCGGGCTGTTGGCAATCCCGGGAACCAGGGCCGGGAACTTATAGAGCCACTGACTTAGCAGACGGTGAGATACCCGGCATCGACTCACAGGGTTATGCACCGTTTCTGTGGATAACCCACTGCCTGTTTTATCTGCCAGAACAATAACCTGGCAGGAACAGGAAAAATTCTCCTTGCAGGACGGGAAATATCTTAAATAACACTGTATGTAAAAACAGGTATTTTAAGAGGTATGCCATGATCCTTTTTGTCACTCCCGCATCAGAGCCAGCACTGTCCACCGCACCACTTTTCACAGAGCGCTGTCCGGCTGGTTTTCCGTCACCGGCCGCGGACTATACCGAAGACGAACTGGATCTGAACGCCTACTGTATCCGTCGCCCCAGCGCGACCTACTTTGTCCGGGCCATTGGCGATTCGATGAAAGATATGGGCCTGCACTCCGGCGATCTCATGGTTGTCGACAAAGCTGAAAAACCCATGCAGGGGGATATTGTCATCGCGGAAACAGATGGCGAATTCACCGTTAAGCGCCTGCAGCTTAAACCCCGTATCGCCCTGCTGCCGATGAATCCCGCCTACCCCACTCTTTATCCGGAAGAACTGCAGATATTCGGCGTGGTGATGGCATTCATACATAAGACGCGGGGTACGAATTGATGTTCGCTTTGGCTGACGTCAACAGCTTCTACGCCAGCTGTGAGAAAGTATTTCGTCCGGACCTGCGTAACAGGCCCGTTGTGGTGCTCAGTAACAATGATGGCTGCGTCATCGCGCGCAGTGCCGAAGCGAAACGGCTGGGTATTAAAATGGGCGTCCCCTGGTTCCAGCTGAAGACGGCACAATTCCCGGAGCCGGTCATCACGTTCTCGTGCAATTACGAGCTCTATGCGTCTATGTCGAACAGAGTTATGTCTCATCTCGAAGAACTGGCGCCGCGCGTGGAGCAGTACAGCATCGACGAGATGTTTCTGGATATCCGCGGTATAGACAGCTGCATCAATTATGAGGACTTCGGCCGGCAGCTGCGCGAGCACGTGCGCTCCGGTACGGGGCTGACAATCGGCGTCGGGATGGGGCCGACCAAAACGCTGGCTAAAAGCGCACAATGGGCGTCTAAGGAATGGCGGCAGTTTGGGGGCGTGCTTGCTCTGACTTCAGGCAATCCAAAGCGAACGGATAAACTGCTCTCACGACAGCCGGTGGAAGAAATCTGGGGAGTAGGTCGCAGGATCTCAAAAACGCTTAATACGATGGGCATCACTACGGCACTGCAGCTGGCGCGCGCGAACCCTGTATTTATCAGGAAGAATTTCAGCGTTGTGCTGGAGAGAACCGTCCGTGAACTCAACGGAGAAAGCTGTATTTCGCTTGAAGAAGCGCCGCCGCCAAAACAGCAGATTGTCTGCAGCCGGTCCTTTGGGGAGCGTGTCACGACGTATGAAGCCATGCGCCAGGCAGTTTGTCAGTATGCTGAGCGTGCAGCTGAAAAACTGCGCGGCGAGCGACAGTTCTGCAGGCACATTGCTGTATTTGTGAAGACGTCACCGTTCGCGGTGAACGAACCGTATTACGGGAATGTGGCCAGTGAGAAGTTGATGACTCCCACGCAGGATACCAGGGACATCATAGCCGCAGCGGTGAAAGCACTGGATCGGATCTGGGTGAATGGCCATCGATATGCAAAAGCGGGTTGCATGCTCAATGATTTCACTCCTACCGGGGTTTCGCAGTTGAACCTGTTCGATGATACTCAGCCCCGAAGCAACAGTAATCAGCTGATGAAAGTCATGGACGGTATTAACCATTCCGGTCTGGGGAAAGTATGGTTTGCGGGACGAGGTATCGCACCTGAGTGGCAAATGAAACGGGAGATGCTTTCACCGGCCTATACAACTCGCTGGTCTGAACTGCCAGTAGCGAAATTATGAGTCACGAAAAGGTTGAAAAACTTGGTGATTTCAGTGTGAAAGAATTTAAAATTTTCCTTTACAATCATAATAATAACATTGAAATCGGCATGGTGAAAAACATAAAAAAAGGATGCTCTCCGGCATCCTTTTCCCTTACTCACTTGACTCAGGAAGTCTTTTCAGAATACGTTTTATTGCATCATCAATCTCCGACTGTGCCTCAGCGGAAATGCGGGAAAACTCATAAACAACCAGTCGCTTCTTTGAATCAGTTTTCTTTCTGGCAAACTGATTGCGATCTGAAAATTCTCTCAGCTTCTCAGTTTGAACCGTTCTGGTAGGGCGGGTTGTCAACGATTTGCTCTCAACCCTGATAGCCGCCAGAATTTTGCTTTTATCAATTGCCGGATAATCTGGCATGGTCTTCAACCGATGTTGAACTTTTTCCATCAGTTCTGTTACGGATGTTTGCTTGTTGTTTGCTTCTTCAGCCAGTTTTAGCAAAAACTGATAATCCGACAAAGAAATATCATTTATCACCGGGAATACTGCAACCATTTCATCTGGCACTGCTGCGGCCTGAAACGCGCGAGTCACTTTCGCCGGAGAGAGATTCTCTTTCAACGCAATCTCTTCTTTCGTCATGCTAGTTCCATAGGTGACTTCAAGTCGTTTCCCCAACTCTCGAAGGCTATGTTCTCTAGCTGTCTGGATATCTTGCGCTAACTGCCGTGCATCGGCGAGTGATATATCATCTTTAGTTACTAGGATTTCGAATTTAACGTTATTAAATATGCAGGCGGCACGGCGTCGGGTCCCATCTAATATCTCAATTCGTCCATTAACCTCCCGTCCAATAGCCGGGAAGAATTGCTGCAGCTTTATCGTCCGGGAAATATCACTAACGGACTCACGCGTAAGCATAGCCTGATCTCGTCCATTGACCGATGCATCAACGAACGTCTTTGATTCAATCTCTCCGCTTAATACAACCGTTTTGACAAATTTGGCCTGCTTGCCGGATTTAAGAGTAAACGTTTTGACATCTCCGTCACCTTCAAGCATACGGGCAAACTCTGAATTGCTATTACCGAGAACTCGCCCACGAGCTAAAACCTTTTTCATTTAGACTCTCCCCGGATGTATTCAATGCGGTCAAAAACTGCTTTCGTAAACCGTTCTGCTTCAGTACGTGCCTTTTTCAACGCTTCAGCACTACCAGGGTATGAAACAGGGTTAGCACTAATAATAGTGTCAAAAGATTCACCACATCGTTCGAATCCATCCAAACGTGGCAGTGACGAGTCCAGAATATTACTTGCATACACTTCGCGGGCCAGGCTATGCGAAGTTTCGTGATCACGCTTATTAGTCATTTTTGACATGAAACCGATACTCGCGCTCAGGCGTGGTTCCACACCTTCGTCTTCAAGACGCTCCAGCATTTCAGGCAAACGTGTCAGATATTTAAGGGTTGAATGGAAATCAACCTGTGCCGGTGGAGTAGGGGTCAGAAGCAAATCACTCGCTGCCAGACCATTCAGAAGGAACGGATCAAGATGGGGGCCAGTATCTATGAAGACAAAATCATAGTCACCAGCGATACGGTCAATAATTGTTTTCCTGAGGACTTCAGAAGGTTTAAGTCCTGGTAAATGTTCTGCTACTAAAGACTCCCACTGGCTCGCCACAAAGCCGTCATCAATAGAAGCAGGGATGACATCAACACCAGGAATAATGGTGGGGCGAATAACTGCTTCTCGCAATGTTTCAACATCGAGATCATTCAGCATTGCCTGAGCAGCTGTTTCAAGGACTGTACCAATGCTATGGGTGTGATCCAGGAACATAGTACTGGAGGCCTGTGGGTCGAGGTCTATTACAAGGATGCGAAGATCATGCCGCAGCAGGTCCTGATGTACACGCAACGCATGTGCAAGAGTAACTGTACTGACTGTTTTTGATACACCACCTTTAAGGTTTACAACGAAAATAACGTAGGGTTCTTTATGGATATCGCGATATTTAGGTATCTGTCGGTGGGCGTAGATATCGATAACATTCTTTATCGTCAGAGCATATTGTTCGACGTTACCAATCTGCTTTTTATTAAATATATAGCCGTCTTCTTCCATTTCTTTCATGGCCAGTTCTACGATACGCCGGCTCAGCTTTGGTAGTTTTGCGACAGCGTTACGAGTATATGTCTGATGATAATCTGTCAGATTAAATTCTTTCCTTTGTTCCTCAATATCCCTACTCATAGCCTGAAGTAAAGCGCTTGCTCTAAGAGCTATGGTACCCACACTACCGTAATCGCGTTTCATTTTTGTCCCCTAAAGATGGAATCCTTGCACATTGATGGCGTAGAAGCTCACGCCATTGTACACAATAAATAATAACGTACAACATATAATGATACGACATTAAATTATTGTACGTTAATACCTACCTATCACGTAGCTCAAAAAGACAACTGAGGCTGTACTCAAAGAAAAAACCGTGAGTCTGTTCAGAGCTTGCATCTGAGCAGGCGAGGGGTTGGACAAGCTCCGTGGGCGCGTCAGCCTGTCACATTGGGGTATGCTCTATATATACCACCCGAAAAAATACCGGCGAATATTATTGTTACCACATAAGTGATACCATCATAAGCAAGACCACTTAAAAGTTACCAGAAGGACAAAATATGTTCGTTTTTGGTTACCTCCGGGCATCCACTTCAGAGCAGAATGCCAGCCGGGCAAAAAATGCACTGAAGGCATTTGCAAACCAAAATGGCCACCGTATTGCTGGCTGGTATATCGACAATGTCTCCGGTACGACAATGAACCGTCCTGAACTGATCAGGCTTCTTGGTGATGCGGAACCTGGTGATGTGATTCTCATTGAACAGGTCGACAGGCTTACTCGACTGGATGATGCAGGCTGGGAGACACTCAGAAAGCAAATCACCGACAAGCAGCTGGCCATCGTCAGTCTTGATTTACCAACCAGCCATCTGGCGCTATCCAGCACAGTAAGTGATGACTTCACCCGAAGCATGCTGAAGGCCGTAAATGGCATGATGCTGGATATGCTCGCCGCTATTGCCAGAAAAGACTACGAAGACCGTCGACGTCGCCAGGCAGAGGGAATCTGTAAAGCGAAAACTGAAGGAAAATACCGGGGCAGGGTGGCCGATGCACAGAAACATGAACTGATACGTACTCTGCGTCTGGCCCACGGAAAATCACTGCGTGAAACAGCCCGCCTGGCTGGCGTATCAAAGATGACAGTAATCAGGGTCTGTAACGGCAATCATAAGCAGGATACTGATTGACGATACTTATTCACGTTAGGTTCAGAACAAACAATTAAGCTTATGGAGCGAATATGGCTGAAAGAATATCTCAAAGAGAACAGGAGTTGTTGGAGGAATTCCTTTGTACTGTTCTGGATGATTTCAGTAAAGGCAGTATAACCCACCATCAGGCTGTCAGCGGTATCGCGACATTATATACAGCTGCCACAGAAGGACGGAGAGAAGAGGCTTTAGAATATCTGAGAGAGGGAAGAAAGTTGCTAAGGCAGTAATTGATGATGAGTAAAGATGGTTTAGGAAGGGGACCGAACCACCCCGGAACGGTCCCCTGAAGGAATGGCAATTCCGTTCACCGCCAATATTAGCTTTTCCCGGGCTGTGATAACATCTCCGGGTCATTTTTCAGAGCCCAGGACTGATGAAGAAGAAACCAGGTACACCCACACCCCATGACGCGACATTTCGCCAGTTCCTGGCGAATCCCGATGTCGCCCGTGACTTCATGATGTTACATCTCCCGGCTGAATTACGCGCGCTGTGCGATTTGACCACGCTGAAGCTGGAGTCCGGTACCTTCGTTGAGGACGACTTACGTCAGTACGTCAGCGACATTCTCTGGAGCATGAAAACCACCACCGGCGATGACGGGTACATCCATCTGCTTCTGGAACACCAGAGTTCGGCGGATAAAAATATGGCCTTTCGTCAGCTCAGATATGCTGTCGCCGCCATGCAACGTCATCTTGAAGCGGGTCATAAAAAACTGCCGCTGGTCATCCCGGTTCTGTTTTACCACGGCAGCCGGAGTCCGTACCCGTTCTCCACGAACTGGCTGGATTGTTTCAGTAACCCGGAACAGGCCGGAAAAGTATACACGACAGGATTCCCGCTGGTTGATGTCACCGTCATCGATGATGATGAGATAATGAACCACAGACGGATGGCCGCACTGACCCTGCTGATGAAACATATCCGCCAGCGGGACATGATGGAACTGCTGGACAGGCTACCCCGGGTAATGGTGGAATGGATTTCCCCCGAACAGGTGCGCGTTCTGATAAACTACATGGTAAATGCAGGTGAAGCGCCTGCACCTGAATTTATGCGGGCGCTGGCAGAGCGTCTGCCGCAACACGAGGATGAACTGATGACCATCGCACAACAGCTTGAACAGATTGGCATCGAGAAGGGCCTGCAGCAGGGTCTGCAGCAGGGCCTGCAGTTAGGTGAACAACGCGGTATTGAAAAAGGCGAGCGCGAAGCCACCCTTAAAATTGCACGAACCATGCTGCAGAACGGAATTGACCGCAATACCGTCATGAAAATGACCGGTCTGACTGAAGACGAACTAGCGCAGATCCGCCACTAATCCCCCTTTCCTGGCACTCCCTGTCCGGCCATCAGAGAATACTGGTGGGGCAGGGAGGCACCAGACTCAGGCTCTGCCTGCCAGCCACAGCGATTAAACACCTTCATCACCCCCACTACGTTACCCGTCAGACGTGCTGTAAGCGGATTTATCTGTCGGCCGCTGTCGTCAAAAGCGACATCGAGGTTGGCCCGTGAGAGATAAATGCCGTTCACGCCCGCACTGAGCGCCACAGCATTTCGGCCTGACCATTCCCGATCGCTCAGCAGACGGTAGTTCCAGTGCATATCTTTCGCTGTTTCCAGAGCATACGTCAGCCGGAACAGGTCGTTCTGCTCGGACAACTCGCCGGTGCAGGAACGCCAGAGGTAATTCAGCTTGCTGGCCAGCTTCGCGCTGACGCCCAGCTGGCGCCTCTGTTTCAACAGCCACTCGATGTCCGGATTTATCTCCCGGGGGAAACGCCGTTGCTTCAGCGCAGTCGCCAGCCAGCGGATGAGAAAGAGATTTTCCTGTGCCGGCGAGAGAACGCCACCCTCCTGCCTGGCCAGCGCAAGCGCCACCAGGGCACACCATGCCAGATGGCCCGATTTTTCTGTCAGCGTCACGGCTTCTCCCGCAAGTCAGAAAAATGATGTAATTCATCCAGCATAATCAGCACACGTCGGCCCGTCTTACGGGGAAACATTCGCCGCATCTCACGCGTCAGCTGCTTCTTCTCCCATCCGTAAGGGAAAATAATGTTGTATTCATTTCTCTCAGCGTAAATATCAGGGCCCGCGACGATACGCGCTACCTCCTTATTCAGACGTTCGCCTCGCCAGCCATAAGCCGCCAGTCGCTTACGGATACGTGCAATGGGAAAACGTTTATCGGAGTGACGGGGGAAGAGTAACGTCCCGTCCTCATTTCGTTTGACGCCAAACATATCCAGAGACTGCTCGATCACCACTGTTCTCGTGGGAAAATGCTCACGCATAGTTTTCATCATATTTTCCATTCCAGACTCCTGAATTAATACCTGCAGCTGTCTGACCAGCCAGAGAGCAGCGTTATCTCCCTGCGCCATCATTCATTTCACACTGGATCTCACGCCAGTATCCGGCAATATTGTTTACCACCCGAGCCGTCATAACTGCGTCAGTGACGGCGGAGTGTGCCTCCCCGGCCCAGCTCAGCCCAGCCTGACTGACAGCGCCGGAAAGCGATATGGTACCGTAGCGATTGGTGGGGCCGTAATACCCCGCTGCAAGTCGCATGGCGCAGTACACCGTCAGAGAGTCCAGCCAGCTGGCACGGTCGTTATGCGCTGCCGCTGTCTGCTTCAGAATGCGCGTATCAAACTCAGCATTGAAAATAACCAGCGGGCGCCGGCCGATATGGTGCTGCAGCTGCTGCGCAATATCGGGCCACGATGGCGCACTGACCAGATCATCGTCACTGATGGAAGGTGCGAACAAGTTCCTGATATGAGATCATCATATTCATCCGGAGCGCATCCCAGAGGGACATCATGAGCCATCAACTCACCTTCGCCGATAGTGAATTCAGCACTAAGCGCCGTCAGACCCGAAAAGAGATTTTCCTCTCCCGCATGGAGCAGATTCTGCCATGGCAGAATATGACCGCTGTCATCGAGCCGTTTTATCCCAAGGCGGGCAATGGCCGACGGCCCTATCCGCTGGAGACCATGCTGCGTATTCACTGCATGCAGCATTGGTACAACCTGAGCGACGGTGCCATGGAAGATGCCCTGTACGAAATCGCCTCCATGCGCCTGTTTGCCCGATTATCCCTGGATAGCGCCCTGCCGGATCGCACCACCATCATGAATTTCCGCCACCTGCTCGAGCAGCATCAACTGGCCCGTCAATTGTTCAAGACCATCAATCGCTGGCTGGCCGAAGCAGGCGTCATGATGACCCAAGGCACTTTGGTGGATGCCACCATCATTGAGGCACCCAGCTCTACCAAGAACAAAGAGCAGCAACGCGATCCGGAGATGCATCAGACCAAGAAAGGCAATCAGTGGCACTTTGGCATGAAGGCCCACATTGGTGTCGATGCCAAGAGTGGCCTGACCCACAGCCTGGTCACCACCGCGGCCAACGAGCATGACCTCAATCAGCTGGGTAATCTGCTGCATGGAGAGGAGCAATTTGTCTCAGCCGATGCCGGCTACCAAGGAGCGCCACAGCGCGAGGAGCTGGCCGAGGTGGATGTGGACTGGCTGATCGCCGAGCGTCCCGGCAAGGTAAAAACCTTGAAGCAGCATCCGCGCAAGAACAAAACGGCCATCAACATCGAATACATGAAAGCCAGCATCCGTGCCAGGGTGGAGCACCCGTTTCGCATCATCAAGCGGCAGTTCGGCTTCGTGAAAGCCAGATACAAGGGGCTGCTGAAAAACGATAACCAACTGGCGATGTTATTCACCCTGGCCAACCTGTTTCGGGTGGACCAAATGATACGTCAGTGGGAGAGATCTCAGTAAAAACCGGAAATAACGCCAGAAATGGTGGAAAAAATAGCCTAAATAGGCTGATTCGATGTGTTTGCGGGAAAAAAATCGGCCCAGATCCGCGAAATTTTAATCAACGAGTCAGCTTGGGAAGAAATGACCTGCTTATTCGCACTTTCCTTAATCGAGAACGTTTCAATAAAAACAGTCCAAAGTGAACCTGCCAACCAAATATTTTTAACAAGTACAGCAGAACCTTCTGAAAACGATTTCAGTTCTGACTGCATCAGTTCCAGTTTGATCTCCAGGGAGAGATCCAGAAACCAGCTTCCCGGTGCTCTGGGTGTATCAAATGCTCCAGTTCCACCAGATGTTAAGAAAATTTTGTCAAAGGTTGGGCTGGTGTGAATTACTTCGCCCCGGGAATCACGAATAAAAGCAGGGCAAGATGAAATATTAAGCATCTCGCGCATAGAATGAATGGAATCTGTTTGACTGCGCACAGCAATATGACTACGATCCTTCGCACACATAGGCGCCTCCTGGAAAGGACACTATGGATAGTTGACGTTCGGGGGGACAAGCCCCGGACGTCAACGCTTCAACAAATTTTAGTACAACCCTGTAAGTATTCTATATTCCTTATACTTCCATGTCACTTTTTAAAGCTAGATCATTATTCTTTTTTTACTGCTGAATTAATTACAAACCACCATAAACACACACCAGTTCTTACTCTTCTTCCTGCTCGGGGAAGAAGTGAGAAATAACATCTTTTGCATCTTCTCGAATGTTACTCACCATGCTGCGGAACTCGAATCGTTCATCACCTGTAACATGAGGGCTTAGAGAGCCAATAGCCAAAAGTTTGGATACGGTAAACTGAGTCTTCATGACATTCTCAAGCAAAATCTTATTAAACTCAGTTTGGTTAAACCCTGAATCTTTTCTTTCCATTTGAGCCTCATAAACCCTAAGCCCTAATTCAAGGAGCATCGAAGCGACACTTGAAAAACTGACATCCTTTTCCTTTGCCCCTTCAGCCCTTCGCTTTTCCACTATTGCATTAATTTTCTCTGCAACTTCATCACTAGCATAAGCTTGTACCCTGGCCATATCGGTTCCTTTATTAAAAACAGCATCAAACAAGTTATTATGGCGAGAAGATAACGCGAGTTTACCTTCTTTACAACTCTAAACTTAAGTCTAGAGTCTAAGAAAGTTGCATTACGAGTCATATGGCGACTTAAGTCTAGAGTTAAGTCGCTTTAAATATATGATTATAAAAGAGTGAGTCATAAACGAGTCGCTATAGACTTACCGACGACTTACTACTGACTCACCGGCAACTCACATATATATAAAGAAAAATAACATAATGTAATATAACTACAGTTAAGCCACTGAAGCTAAAGTGAAATCTGCAAAATTTTAATTTTGCGTAGTGTGTGGTGATTTTGTGGTGAGGAGTGCATATATGTTGAGTCTCGGTCTTGGATGGGTTAAGGTTATTCCGGGATTTGGCACGGAGGGGAATTCATGAAGGGAGTAGCGTTTGGTATCATCCTGTCTTTAATACCATTGTCATCAATGGCAGCAGACTGCTTTGATATGGCTGGCAGGGATTACAAAATTGATCCGGATCTCCTGCGTGCTATATCATGGCAAGAATCAGGATTTAAAATTGATGCGATTGGGCGTAATCCTGTTACGGGTTATGGATCAGGCTTGATGCAAATTGACTCGCAGCATTTCAACGAACTGTCGCGATATGGAATAAAACCGGATCATCTTCTTAGCGATGCTTGTCTTAACATCTACACCGGAGCCTATTATCTGGCTCAGGCGTTTAAAAAGTGGGGCGTTTCGTGGGATGCAGTCGGGGCATACAATGCAGGCTTCAAAAAGACCCCGCGCCAGGCAGCAAGACGTTACGAGTATGCGAAGAAGATCCATTACTACTACACGGCTATCAAAGCAAGCAAACGAACTTCTTCTAAAGATCAGAAAATCGCCATGAACTAAAAAGCCTTCTGATATAAGAAGGCTTGAATTTCTTAAAAATCTACGGCATCTATACCTGGATAATAATCGGCATCACTATCAAAATGAAAAAGCAGATACCCACCCTCCCGGTGCATTAGTATAAGAGTTTTGCGTAAAAATTTTGACACCCCACCTCTTTTTAGCGCCAGAAGATGGCGTTTGAAATCATACATCCTTATAACACAACCATAAGGTGTATCATGTATCCACTCTAAGTAACTATCGCAAGTTAGATAATTGGTTGTTGATGAAAGCACCTGAAGAACTCTGATATCACCTTCTTCCATATGTGAAATACTGATACAGACAGCTTTAAATTCAAACATAAGTATTCCCACCATCAAAACGCCGGACAGCTGCCCGGCGCTTATAATTAGCCTTTAAGAGTGCGGAATTTCTCCGCAATTAACCACAATGCCTTATTGAGTTTAACATCACCATCGATTGCTTTTACTGGCCGGGTTGTTGTTCTTTTCCCTTTTTCAGTTCGGCCAGGCAAACCGCCTTTAATCAGATTTTCCTGGACCCTTTGATATGTAGTCCAGATGTCATCTTTTTTATCTTCATAACGGCGCGGATGAATTATCTGTTCAATACTGACCGGAGATTTATTTTCATCTTCATATCGGTAGGTTAATGCAGCTTGTCCAAACAGACGCTGTTCTTCCTTGGTTAAGGCAATAGACTTCATGACATCAACGCCTTCAGTTATTTTATCGAAAATTCCCAGAACTTCGTAAGCACCTTCGATAACCCTTCCAACAATATCACCTTTATGAGGTACACGAATCTCACCAAACGACGTACCGCACACAAGGCCATTTGTGCATACAAAACGGAACATACCCGGGATCATTTGATAACTGGACGATCCATCATGCGAGTTAAGAAGAATGATTTCGGGTACTTCTGTTCCTTTATTGGCCCCTTCACGGCGAAGTCTTACCATATGCTTAGTATGCCCCCGTTTATCCTCATCCCTTACTCGTGACTGACAGGCAAAAAATGGCTGGAAACCTTCTTCACGTAATTTATCCAGCAGTGTAATGGTTGGAATATAGGTATAGCGATCACTACGTGAATTATGCTTTTCTTCTGAAAACACAGAAGGTACAACCTTGACTAATTCATCGTTAGTCAGTGGGCGTTCCTGACGAATGGAATGAGTAAGTCCAAATCGGGATGCTAAACGCATATTATTCTCCTTCACCTGTTTAATTTTTTAACCATCACCCGTTGAGTTGCCGGGGCCGCGGTTTTGACTTTGTGCGGGGACCTGCTGAACCTGCCCCCTGGATATAACCTTCACCCGTTTGAGAGCCGTTCGCCGCGAGGGCGTAAACGAGCACGGCCCGGTGCAGATGTCCGGGGGTGAGCGGGAAATTTTTTTCGGTCTAATGAAGCGCAGCGGAATGGCCGGGAAAAATTTATTGCGAAAGGCTCTGCCGTCCCCTGGACAGCAAGACGGGTTGTGCTTGTCTCAGCCCCGGCGAATGGACTCAAACGGGTGATACGGGTACCAGGGGAAAGGAGCAGGCACCCGCCGCAACGACGAAGAGCGCGGGCGCGAAACGGCGTTGCCCTGCAGAGTGCCGGCAGTCCTTCGCCGGCACGGTGAAAGCGGCGCGACCGGGACGGTCGCAGCAAGCGCTGCCGTTGACCTTGACTTCAGACATCAGACACTAGCCGTCAGGCCCGAAACCGCTTGCGGGTTCGGCGGAGCTTACCGCGTCTTTTCGCGGTTAGCGGAGTGTGGCTCGACGACTGGACAGCGTAGCTGGCCAGGAGCCGAAGGTGTCCAGTATGGGTGTGCTTTTAAAGCCTTTAAGGGTTAAAAAGAGGCATCACAGCAGGGAGAAGAAGAGGAAGCAGACAGACAGCAGGCAGCAAACAGGGAAGACGCGGAAAGGAAATGCGGGCGGCGCGTCAGCGCGGCCCGGTTTTCCCGGCGCCGCAGGCGCGCGGCCTTTCGAGGCGCGGCCAGACGGGGACAGATGCCCCCTTCGCCTGCTCTGTTCCCGAATCAGTCAACAAACATCGAGACCGGGATTTGAAATCGATTTGCCAGCGCCCGCATGTGATCGAGGGTCAGACTGCGTTCACCACTGAGGATCCGGCTGACGAGTGACATTCAAACCTGCTGAATTTTAAAGTTAACACCGCAGGCTCTGGCGTACCGAACCAGCGTCTGAATACTCATTCGCGAAGCGTTCTTCTCCATACGTGAGATAGTAGGCGCTTTGATGCCCATACGTTCTGCAACCTGTGCCGACGTCAAACCCGCTTCTTTTCTCCATGTTGCTAAGGTTTCCCGAAGTAGCTCCGAGGCTTCTTCTGCCTCGAATGCCGCGCTGTACTCATGATCGTTCATTGCTTCGGTATGAACCTGGCTAAGGGTTTTATATTTCATTCTGCATTTCCTCCAGTCTGCGAAGTGCCAGATCTATTTCTGCCGGGGGCGTTTTTGGCGATTTTTTGATAAAGATCCGAAGTAGAAAAATACGTTCACCACTCTGATATACCCAGATTCCGCGGGCGATATCTGCCCCCATTGTACGTATTTCGAAAAGGCCGTTTCCAAGCGGCTTGGTATCTGGCTCGCGTAGCTGGCGAGGGTTTGCTTCCAGCTTCATGAGTAGCCTGGCCATTTTTGCACGAATGGCAGCAGGCAGAGCCGTAAACTCTTTTTCAGCCTCATCATGAAAGATGACTGTGAACATGAATGTAATCTCTGGTCCGTATGTGTATACGTTAGCTTAAAAGCTAACTTAGCTCAAGAGCTAAGTTAGCTAACTTCTCACTACCCGATCTTTACAATCTCAATACCCAGCATAAGAGCTATGAATTCCGCTTTGTTCTGAAGCAACCAGGTGCGTGCTTCGGGTGCCTGAGCTTTGCTGATATCGATATCAAACTGATTAAGCGCTGCAGCATCGGCGTGTCCGAGTGTAATACCGCGCCACTGCATCCCCGCATAATAGGCGTTCCCTGCCCCCTGCTGGATTTGTCTTTTCACGTGTTCCATTGCCCAGACCTCATTCCACACCCAGACGGCGGAACATATCGGCGATGATATTCCGGCGCGTATATGAAGCACCTGCGGCTTTCAGATCGGCCAGCACGTTATAGGCGTAACTGGCATCCTTTCCATGAAAAGCGATCAACTTTTCCGCTTTTGGTTCAAAACAGGATGGGGAAGTTTCCCGGGAGAAAACCTCTGATGAGTGTTGATGGCCGTATACTTTCATTTTGCGTTACCTCTGGTCTTTAAGGGATGGCAGCGATACGCCGCCATCCGTGTTTATTTCTCAGCAGTCGTTTGCCGCCAGTTCACTCATCAGTACATCCCGTGCTTCCAGCGCGCGTTCCTCTTCGGCTAGCGTCAGCAGATAGCCGCGCTTTGCCGCAGCGCCCATTAACACCGGACGGTCTTTCAACGGCAGCGCATCCAGATAATCCAGCGCACCACCCAGCAGATGGGCCTGATACAGCTCGTAATGCATCCCGCAGCACCAACCAGCCTCTTTCTCGATACGTTCCAGCACTACATCGGCGCGGATAACATCGAACGGGTTTCGGGAATGAATGTTGCGCACAAAACCGTCAGTCCGGAGGGTTGTGCTTTCTTTGGTGGAGGGTTTTACGTTGACGTTTTGTGTGCTCATCCAGCTTTCTCCTTTGTCTGTTTTTCTGCCTTTTAAAACCATCACCCGTTGAGTTGCCGGGGCCGCGGTTTTGACTTTGTGCGGGGACCTGCTGAACCTGCCCCCTGGATAAAACCTTCACCCGTTTGAGAGCCGTTCGCCGCGAGGGCGTAAACGAGCACGGGCGACAGCAGCTGTCCAGGGCGCGGTTTACCGCGTGCCATTTACCCTGGACGGATGATGGCGACTGTGCTTGTCTCAGCCCCGGCGAATGGACTCAAACGGGTGATACGGCGCCAGGGGAAAGGAGCAGGCATCCGCCGCAACGACGAAGAGCGCGGGCGCGAAACGGCGTTGCCCTGCAGAGTGCCGGCAGCTTTATCGCCGGCACGGTGAAAGCGGCGCGGCCGGAACGGTCGCAGCAAGCGCTGCCGTTGACCCTGACCTCAGACATCAGACACTAGCCGTCAGGCCCGAAACCGCTTGCGGGTTCGGCGGAGCCCGGCGGGTGCGAAGCAGCTGCCCTGGCGGAGTGTGGCTCGACGACTGGACAGCGCAGCTGGCCAGGAGCCGAAGGTGTCCAGTGTGGGTGTGCTTTTAATCCTTTTCAGTTTTAAAAAGGGACACAGCAGGAAATAAAGCCATCACAGGAAGGAACGGAGGAATATAAGAACAAAAGCCCGCAGAGAAATAACGGGCTGATCCAATGGACGAATCGAGAACAATCAACATAAATCAATATCTACAGCTCAATAAGCGGGCTGGATGTAATAATCCGCGTCACAAAATTAACGCTGCCATATATAGGGATTTATTAATTCCTGAAACTGCATTTGTCCGGAGCACAGACAGGTCAGGAGCTTACTTATCATTGTTTTCACTCACATTATTCGTTTCAAACGAGACAAGAAATGTTTTCAGCCCTGCACAAAACGCATTGAATTCTTCCGGTGTGACATCTGCGGATCGTTTTATTCTGGCTCCGCGAAGATGAGAATTACCGGATGCATTTTTTTCCGCCCCGGCACTGCGGATTATCGAGTCGGCCCGGCTTTTTGAACATGGAACACCGCCCAGGCTGATAATTTGTGCAACATCGTTCCTGTTGAGGCAGCCAATCGCCCCGGCAATCATCTTAAGATTAGCCGTAAGTTGTCTGCAGGAAAGTACGTCACTCATCGGATTTACCTTCTTCAGCGATCGAGCCGTTCGACGGTGGCCAGCAATTGCGGATAGGTCGCTGACTGACACTTTTCGTACAGTGATTTAGCTGCGGGTATCCCTTCCAGATAATCATCCGAGTCCCGAATTTCCTGAGCCAGATATTCAATAAAGGCGGGTTCCACAACGGAGCCATTCAGAACATTAAGCAGAACCTGTGTTTCGTCGTCATCGAGAGGAAGGGCACAGGCGCGAACCAGATGCGCATAGCGATCAAAGATATTATTCAGCCGTTCAGTCACCCCTTCCCTGTGGGAGTTCAGATGTGCTCGCAGCTTAGGCGAAGGTGTGAAAGAGGGGTTGCGGGAGATCTCTTTTTTCACTGGTTATCCTCAGAATACTGGCCCGACATAATTAAGAATTTGCGCCGCTCCCTCACGAACTGTCGGTACCATTTACGGGCAACACTGGCCAGATCGTCCTCAGAAGCGCCACAGGAAAGCGTACTCCCCATAAACCCTCCACCACGGCAAATCTGGGCGCCGGTGTTACCAGGGTGCCCCGGGGACTCCAGGTGAACATAACCACCACTGTCGGGTGCGTAAAAACTGAAAATTTCGCCGGTTTTACGGGATTTTATCGTGAAGTTCATGCTGGCTCTCCTTTGGCTCACCCGCGACTGCGCTTCGCCTCACTGAGTTAAGTGGAACAATTTCTGTTCATTACGCAATCAACTGTATGACAGATGTCATACATAATCAACAAAAAAAGCCTGCTTAAAAAGCAGGCGAACATCACTGTATCATATAAGGAATGAACTGCAGTATCACCTGGCAGACCGGGCGACTGATTTACCAGGAAAGCGGATACCGCGCATTGCACGAATAAGTTATAGCAGCACTTTTCCGGAAGGAAAACCCGGCAGGCGGGCGGGTTAAGTGCTATGCAACCTGATGTAGCGCCGGGTTTCCCCGGGGAGCCTTTGGACAGCCTCACTGACTCGTGGTCTTTTAACTCTGCCGTTGCTGTTTCCACCCCTCCGTAAAGAGGGCTACGCTACAGAGAGAACTTATCACCAGAACCCAAATGTTCACAATCAATCACTTTTTTTTCAGACTGATGACAGGGTGTTACGGTGAATGAAGGATGTTAATGTGACTTGCGATTCATTGAATCTGTGTTGTAGGTAGATGAAAGATTTTTGCCCGCCTGTCGTGCGGGCTTTTTTTCCTGTAAGCAGGAAAAAGGGGCTACCGGTGAACGGTAACCCCTTCATAAAGGCGCTTCAGGCTTGTCAGACATCATCTCCCCTGAATGGCGGGGGCTTCCCCCCGCCGGGGTTAGCTACTTAGCGGATTCGTAAGCCAGAAAAGCCGCCACCTCCCTGTTCGTGTCCCTGTACCGGATTTCACAAAGTGATTTCCGGGTGAGGTAAGTGAATATCAGCAGTGTGAGGCACACTATTAATACGCACCCGAGCAGAGTGTTTCGCGGCAGTTTCATGGCCTTCTTCTCCTGTGTAAGTTCACACAGATATTGCAATTGCCTCAGAACACTAAAGGAGGGATTGCCAGATGTTGATGCAGCATATCGGTGTCGGCTATTTTGGGTATTACCGAGCAACTGCTTATGCGATGAAACACTCTCTTATGCCCGAGATTGCGAAGTTAAGAATGAAGGCTCTGAACTTCTGGGATAAGCACGGGATCCGTGCCGCAGCTGATGCTTTTGACGTATCAACGCGAACACTCTACTGGTGGCGCCGGTTACTGCGCACCGGTGGTCCAGAAGCACTAATTCCAAGAAGCAAAGCCCCTCTGGTTCGCCGTTCAAGGCACTGGCATCCTGATGTACTCAAGGAGATCAGGCGTCTGAGAACTGAGTTACCCAATCTCGGCAAAGAGCAGATTTTTGTCAGGCTGAAACCATGGTGTGAAGCGCGGCATTTTACCTGTCCCAGCACGTCAACCATTGGAAGAATCATTGCTGGTGCTCACGATAAAATGCGGATGATCCCCGTACGCCTCAGCGCCAGGGGCAAAGCCCGGTTGATAAAAAAACGCTCAGTGAAGCCCAGAAGACCAAAACAATACCGCCCGGTAAAAACAGGCGAACTCATAGGGATGGACGCGATTGAACTCAGGATGGGGGACCTACGCCGCTATATCATTACCATGATCGACGAGCACAGCGACTATGCGCTGGCCCTGGCGGTCCCTTCACTCAACAGCGATATTACCAGCCATTTCTTCAGCAAGGCCACAAAGCTCTTTCCTGTCGCTATCAGACAAGTTGTCACTGACAACGGTAAGGAGTTCCTCGGTAACTTTGATAAAACGCTACAGGAAGCCTCGATTAAACACATCTGGACCTATCCGTACACACCGAAAATGAATGCGACCTGTGAGCGATTTAACCGGACACTTAGAGAACAATTTATTGAATTCAATGAATTGTTGCTTTTTGAGGACCTGAATTTGTTTAATCAAAGAATGGCTGAATATCTGGTGCTGTATAACAGCAAAAGGCCACATAAATCACTCGAACTGATGACGCCAGTGGACTATATTTTACGTGAGAGTAAAAATTGCAATATGTGGTGGACCCATACATCTCCTTGCCTTGCGGCATCTAAGAGGCTATCCTGATGTTGTCTAGGCATACAGGTGGCCTCGTGGGTTAATGAAAATTAACTACGGGGCTTTCTGCTTTTTGCCACACAACACGGTAACAAACCACCTTCACGTCATGAGGCAAAAAGCCTCAAGCGCCACGTCGATTATACCGGGACGGTGCTATTTCTTACCAGGTATATCCACGCTTTATGCTGCTTAGCGCTTTAAATATCTAATGTATACCCATCCCGCAATCAAGACGCCCGTGCCCAGCGCAAGATTAGGCAAAATCACATCGTTTGCACTTGCATATATGGTATTAGGATCATGTTGCCCCCAGAATGCCAGCTTGTACCCGATGCCCCAGACAAAGAATATAATCCCGGCAATCAGAACGCCGAATTCTATAACGCCGAGCAGGATTCCATCTAACCAGTCAGGCGGATCACGCCATGTGATGACCGCAGCTATTAGTGTGCAGATAATCTGGCCTGCATAATAACAAGGGGAACCATACCATTCCGGAGCAACATGCTTCACGATCAACCAGAACAGCACGTTCATTAAGATAACGAGCAACCAGTACCTCATAGTTCTGCTTTCCTTGTATTTGGCCATCTGAGTTGTCAGACAGCATTGTACTTATTCATCGGGCGGACTTGCCATTGAAATACTCCGGACGCGCAGCCAGTTCACGCTCGATTAACTCGTCGGCAAACAAAGGGGCAACACGATGAATACGAGCCTGCATGTTGCGCCTTCTCACCGCAGCTTTCCGTTCATCGCTCCAGCGTTGGATCTGTTTCTGGCCGTGAAAATCCACGCATACAGCGTAACCTGAGCCAGCCACCCAGCGTGACATCACCTCTTCAGGTGCCGCCTGCCCAGCCTCCACGACAACGGAAATCAGTTCCCGTGGACCCGGGCAGGGCCTGTGCGGCAGTTTCCAGCGCAGAGAATAGCGCCACTTCATACACCACTCCGATCAGCCAGCTTATTTGGCACCTGCCAGCGTTCAGCAACACGAATATGCTCAGGTGTTTCCCGGACAATTAACGGAATTTCGTACATCACTGCATACAGCGGCTCACCGCTGATGCGAAGCCAGTCCAGTTCCTTCAGCGATGTGAATCGCGACTGCCAGCGCCAGAACGGTGCTGCAAGCTCTGCCGCGTCAAACTCGTCGCTCCACCGGGTGTACCAGGTGCAGACGGTTTCCGGTGACTGAAAATTCAGTTCTGTGACAGCCTGTCCCAGCAGGTTCTGACGCAGTAACCAGGACTGCTCGACCTGACGGGCTTCACGGCGCATTTTTCGGGTGAAGGCAAAGTCCTGACGTTTTAGCCTGCGTACTGTTCGGGTATGAAGGACTTCCGGAAAAAGTTCAGCCTGCACATCCATTGTCAGCGGCAGCGGACAGTATTCCCCGTGGCTGGAGATAAGCATATCCAGCGCCTCTTCCACCTGTTTCAGGCTGGAAAGGCGGTCTTTTGGATCACGGTGAAGGCCCGGAATACGGCGGGCAACGTCACTGTTAATCCGGCTACAGCCTGTCAGCAGGCGCAGGAATGTCCGGACGTGTGGCATCGATGGCAGACGTGCGCCGCGCTGGCGAGCCTCTTCCACCGTCATGATGGCCTGCAGCGCTGCCTGACGGGCTGGTTTCAGGGATACAAGAGCACTGGATGACGGGATCATTGTGCGCCCTCCTGTGACAGCGTGCTGATGATGCTGGCAAACGAGTAGCCACCGGCGTCAAGACACTCGATGAGATCCAGAGTATGGGTGATGAGTTCAGGGTTGAATGCATCCATCACGCGAACGACAGAGAACGGCTGACCGTCACGGGTAACAAAGACCACTATCCAGCGAGGATTCAACTCCCCCGGACTGCATACCGCCACATCAAAGTGACCATGAGAGGGGGTAAAACGGATCTGGACAGGAAAGAAGCCGCCAAATTCGCACCGGTATTCGGCATTCACGGACCAGCCGGACGGTGAGGTCAGATCGCGCATGACAGCGTGACTCAGCTCCCGGCGAAAGTCTTCACCGGCGGCGCGGTAGTCTTCCAGCTCATCAGAAGACATGGTTTTCAGGACATCCAGAGTCAGTAACGTTTTCATTTTCAGTCTCCTTATCGCCGCCCCGCAGGGCGGCGTCTCCGTTATCAGGCGGCGCAGGCCGGGTTGTTATGGTCGGTGACGTCGCCGGCATCAGCGTCGGTATCGTTCTGACTTGTTGCCAGACTGAGTTCAGACTTTGCGGCAGGCTGTTTCTGATTGTCAGCACTGGTCATCCATTCCGGAACCCAACGGATTTTTGAGAGGAAGTGCTCTGCATGTTCAGCGGCATCCTTTTTCTTCATCTTCGCGGCGTCCTGTGCTGCGCCAGCCAGTCCGGCCTGAGAGAGTGCCTGTACAATGTGTGGCAGCTTCATGTGCGAGAAAAGGTTATCAGCCGTCGGTTTCCACCAGTCACGAAGGTCAAACTGAATGGCGTTTTCCACCCCATCCAGCGAACTCTGGTGTTTACGACCAGATTCATCCTTGCCCTGTACACCATCTATGGAGCAGGCGGTGCAGAAAGCCATCAGTGCCATCAGGGTTGCGCCATCGAGCGTAAAGAAGGTGGTCATATCCTTTCGCCAGTTTTCCGGCAGCAGGGCTTCAAGACGTTCTTTTTCTGACTGGATGGCCTGAAACGCAACGCTGTTTTCACCGTCAGGTGCTTCACGGGTCAGCGCGTAATGCGACACACTCACGCTAATGCAGAACGGCTCTTTGACGGACGTTGTGGTATGGAAAACCGAGTTACACATTTTCCAGACCATCAGCGCGACGGCTTTCTGCGGCTGCTGCAACAGGGCCGCCTGAACCGCCAGTGTGCGTTCAGAAGAAAGGCGGGTCAGCAACGGGACACTGACGGCGTCCAGCGGATCGACTTTTTCAGGGGCCTGATCGGTGGATGCATCCTTCTCCTCCATTTTTTCATCGGCGCACAGCACCACACCGCGCTGTACTTTCACCTCCTGGCCAGTCCAGGAAACCACCACTCCGGCAGATTGCTTCATTTCATCCGTCCATGCCCGGTGTTTTGCCCGGTGCGCGATGGTCTGCTGTTCTTCCCAGACGGCTTCCAGAGCCCCGGCCACGACGTCATCATTCACGCCGGGGTTCTCGTCTTCATACTTAGCTTCCAGAGCTTCCAGCTCTGCAAGACGTTCTGATTCGGCTTCGGTATATTCCACAGGCGGGACAGCATGCAGGCGCCAGATTTTAGTGTCCTTCCCGTAGTGTGAAATCGGGTCAAGACGACCATCACACCATGACCAGCCTTCCGCTTCGCGGAGGTGCTCCGCGATGTTCTGCAGTTTTTCCAGCAGGGCGGTATCGAGCGATGCACTTTTGACATAGCCGCCGTTTTCGCTGCTGAAGAGATCAACCCGGATTTCATCCGGACTGAATGCGGCCTCTCCCACAAAGCGGAATTTGTCGCCGTTTGTGGAAACCTCTTCTGAGATAATGAGGTTACGGATCGAGGAAACTGATGCTTCATTATTCCAGGACCGTTTGCGGGCGGATTCCAGCACTTCCACCTGGCGTTTCTGATCGCTTTCGAGCGCCAGTGCCTGGCAGTGTTCGGTGGTGATTTCATCCTTCGCCAGCGCCGCCAGAATTTCGGGAGCCAGTTCGGTCAGCTTCAACATGCGCTGAACATGACGCGTACCGAACCCAAGCAAATCGCCAATCTGCGCGGCGGTTTTCCCCTGCTCTGCCAGTGTGCGGAACCCGGCGATCTGTTCAGACGGATGCATTGCCATCTGCTGTTCGTTTTCTGCCATTGATGCCGCAACAGCCAGTTCATCAGGTACCTTTTTCACCATCACCTGATATCCGGCATCGATACGGTTTTCACTCTGCAGGAGCTGCAGCGCTTTCAGGCGACGACCACCGGCAGCCACACCACAGCGACCATCCGGGAGGTTATGCACGACCAGATTCTGCAACAGGCCAATGGCTTCAATGGAATCTGCCATTGAACAGACTTTCTCCGCCGGATAGGGAATGGTCCTGACGTTCAGGGGAGACTTCACCAGTGCCGTCACCGGGACATACTCGACCTGTGCGGCATCGAGAGCCACTTTAAGCGCCTCAGCTTCGGCAGACTTAAGCGTTTTTTTGCTGGTTTTCGGTGCAGTTTTTACCTTAGACTCTGTTGCAGACATAATTGATACCTCTTAGCTATTGATGAATGTCTGCCGGACAGCCCACCTGTCCGGCCTTCTTCTTACTGCTTACTTCGTTTTGCGTACTCCGTAGTCCCGGATGTAGCGGTTCATCATGTCCTCGCCGCCCGGTTCAAAATTCCAGACGCGCCAGATCATGCTGCCGTCATCCTGATGACGGACGACAAGGCGAAAATGGGTCCCCTGGTCATCTTCAATCGCCACATTCTGATACTGCGCTGCGACAACCTGAGCCTGCTCGCGGGTAAACGTGCCATCCGGCAGGGATACAAGCGGGGACAAAACGTTATGGTCCATGTGTTTCTCCTTTTCTGCCCCGCCTGAACGGGGCGTCTTCATCGTGGTTTAAAAGGGCGCGTCATCATCCATTGGTGGGAAATCATCCGGGAGTGGCTGAGGCGGTTGCTGAGACGGGGCGGCATCCTGACGGCCTTTCTTACCGCCCTTCGCTTTCGGGGATTTAGCTGCGGCCTGAGCAGGTTGTGCCGGGGTGGCAGGATTTTGCGGCTGCGCGGCGCTCTCAGGCACTCCGGATTCACGGCGGCCGCCGAGCATCTGCAGGGTGCCGTTCTGCCCGACCAGCACCTCGGTGACGTAGCGCGTGACTCCGGCATCGTCCTGCCAGTTGCGGGTGCGCAGCTGGCCCTCGATGTAGACCTGTGCGCCTTTACGCAGGTATTCACCCGCCACTTCCGCGAGCTTGCCGAACATGACAACACGGTGCCACTCGGTGTTTTCGCGCATCTCTCCCGTCTGCTTGTCACGCCATGTTTCAGACGTGGCCAGCGTCAGATTGACCACTGCGCCCCCGTTGGGCATGTAACGCACTTCCGGGTCCTGTCCCAGATGTCCAACCAGAATGACTTTGTTAACGCCACGTGCTGCCATGATGAATCTCCTTAATCCGTTGTTTTGCCTTTTAAAACCATCACCCGTTGAGTTGCCGGGGCCGCGGTTTTGACTTTGTGCGGGGACCTGCTGAACCTGCCCCCTGGATATAACCTTCACCCGTTTGAGAGCCGTTCGCCGCAAGGGCGTAAACGAGCACGGCCCGGTGCAGATGTCCGGGGGTGAGCGGGAAATTTTTTTCGGCCTAATGAAGCGGCAGCGGAATGGCCGGGAAAAATTTATTGCGAAAGGCCCTGCCGTCCCCTGGACAGCAAGACGGGTTGTGCTTGTCTCAGCCCCGGCGAATGGACTCAAACGGGTGATACGGGTACCAGGGGAAAGGAGCAGGCACCCGCCGCAACGACGAAGAGCGCGGGCGCGAAACGGCGTTGCCCCGCAGAGTGCCGGCAGCTTTATCGCCGGCACGGTGAAAGCGGCGCGACCGGGACGGTCGCAGCAAGCGCTGCCGTTGACCTTGACGTCAGACATCAGACACTAGCCGCCAGGCCCGAAACCGCGTAGCGGGTTCGGCGGAGCTTACCGCGTCTTTTCGCGGTTAGCGGAGTGTGGCTCGACGACCGGACAGCGTAGCTGGCCAGGAGCCGAAGGTGTCCAGTGTGGGTGTGCTTTTAAAGCCTTTAAGGGTTAAAAAGAGGCATCACAGCAGGGAGAAGAAGAGGAAGCAGACAGACAGCAGGCAGCAAACAGGGAAGACGCGGAAAGGAAATGCGGGCGGCGCGTCAGCGCGGCCCGGTTTTCCCGGCGCCGCAGGCGCGCGGTCTTTCGAGGCGCGGCCAGACGGGGACAGGTGCCCCGCCGGCTTAACGTGTCATCAGACGGTTATTCTGAGGATGGCGGTCGCTACCTGGGTATACGTGAATGTTCCCCGCGGCAACGGCTCCCAGACGTCCGCCAGGGACTCCAGCGCCTTTTGCTGACGCGGGCCGTCCAGACATATGCCCGTCAGAATCCCGCCAGGCTCAAGCAGAGTTAATGCCCGCCGGATATGCCGGATATCATCACCGCGATGAAACGGCGGATTCATGATGATTCGGGTATACCGGCGATCCGGATGATATTCGAGAAAATCCCCGCACCAGGTCCGGACCTCCGGGAAACGTGCCTGCAGGTGGCTGACTAATCCGGCGTGCAGCTCCACGGCGTCACACTTCGCCCGGGGGACTGTATCCCTGATCGCCTGCAGTATGGCGCCCGTTCCTGCGCTGGGTTCCAGAATGCGATCGGTTTCCCGGACATCAGCCAGCTCAACCAGCCGGCGACATTCCGGGGCGGGGGTGACAAAAAGCTGCGAGCTCCCCTGAATTTCAGCGACAGGGGCGCGCCCCTCCAGTTTGTCCCGCATCGCCTGAATACGGTGTTTAAGGTCATGATGCATGAATGTACTCCCTGATCTCCCCGGCAAGATGCCGGGGAGCCTTCCTGTCATTTTTTCGGAATTTCAACGGTTTTCATGTCTGTGATATACACATTCACGAGCGTACAGCCGTGCGTCATGCACCGGCGGAAGCGGTAAGCGCCGTGTGTTTCGGTTTCTGCAGCACCCCGCACGCCTTTATAATCAGCGGGTAATTTCGCCCACTCGGCCTTTGTCATTTCCCGGAACCCTTCCCCCGGATAGTTGACGATCGGTGGGCGCTTCGCCGCTTTCTTCGCGTCGCTGGCTTCCTCCGCTGTCGGGGCTTTGTAGTCCGTGATACGGTCGGGCGTGAGTTTCATCGTGCCGCTGTAGCCCAGAAAGCGATAACAGGGCGTTTCGACTGAACTCACCTCCCCCTGACTCCGGTTAACCCGGAGAATGGTTAACCATTCTCCCCGGCTCAGTACCTGCCCGCCTGGTTCAAATTCCTCTGTTCGGGTGACAACGCCACCGTTTTCATTAAGCATCGCGCGTTCGTAGGCCAGGCGGTTCTGGTAATGATTAACCCAGCGCTGTTGGTGGCTAATCGTGCGCTCATGACAGCGGATCGCAATATCCCGCGCCTGTTCAAAAGTAATGATCTCCTCAGACAGGGCAGAATGGAGAGACATCGAGCCCTCATACTGGCTTTTCTCTGTCGGGCGGGGGTATTTGTCGAGCGTGAAGCAGGCATGAATATGATCATAATTACTGACCAGTAACGCCATTTTCAGATCGAGCGTCTGCGCACGCCACATCGTCATATACTTTTCAGACCGGGCAATGTGCTTTTGGGACTTGCGTAATTCCGCCTCGATTTTTTTGATACGGCGGTAACGCACATCCGGACGCTCCTTGTATTTCGCGTGCCGCAGAGAGGCCTGCGCGCGCTGTTCCCAGTATTCGGCGCGCTCGAACAGCATCACCGCACGTTTCATGCCGTTCTCAATTTTCTGCGCATGCCGGCGCGCGCGGCGCTCGCTGTGGTGGCCTACCAGGATCGGCTGTCCCAGCGGGACAGCCGATGCCAGCGAATCAACATGCGCAAGCGCCTGCTCCGATTCAACCGCCCGCCGGTCACTGTAGTCACTGAACCGCCCGGCGCGCTGCTCCTGGCGATCAAACAAGGTGCTGTCCTCGTCCTCGATATCACCGGCGAGGGAAAGCAGGACATCCTCCCGCCCCGGCGTCCAGGCTGGCGCCACAAAGAGTTCCTGTTTGGGCGCCCAGCGAAAGCCTGCTTTGTTGATCAGGGAATACGTTTCTTCATCGAGCCGTAATGATGCGTAAAGTCGCAATTTATTATCATCGGGTGAATAAGTTGCCCGGTAAGTCTGGCTGACGGTATTTTCCGTCATGATCTGTGCGGTAGTCGGTGTCATTGTGTTTTCTCCTTCCTGCAGTTGCCGCCCCTCGCGGGGCGGCTCACCTCATCAGTTAAATGCGCGTTTCAGTTCCAGCGTGCGGAGTACCTGCCCGAGGGCGGTATTTTTCATCGCGGGGATGTGGACACCGCGCCCTTTGCGGTGACTTCTGGCGATATGACGCCCGAAAGCTCTGAGAGCGGGATCAATCTCAGGTGCGGTGATATCTGCGCGCAGAATGCGCGAATGACGACGGGGCTTTACAGCGCCTGCGGAAGGTGAAAAAATAGAAACGATCATAGAGTTGACTCCTTATGGTAGTTAACGAAGCCGGAAAAACCGTTCGTGCGATTTTTACGGCGTGGGAGAAGCAGGGTTTACCCTGCTTTTTTCATATCTGCGGTTTGCTTCCCGCTTCTTCTTCCTCCTTCTTAAGCTGATCGGTAATGTCTTCCGGTTCGCCCAGAAACCAGCCTTTGACGGGTTCACAGCGTTCAATAAACGCTTTTATCGCCCGTTTTCCGGTCGTGGCCTGCACCCGGGTAAACATCGGCAGATTGCCGCTGGCATTGCTTCCCAGAAATGCGATCCGATACGTTCGCAATGAAGGATCCTGCATTTTTCTTTTTCCTGATTTTTAAAGAACATCACCCGTTGAGTTGCCGGGGCCGCGGTTTTGACTTTGTGCGGGGACCTGCTGAACCTGCCCCCTGGATATAACCTTCACCCGTTTGAGAGCCGTTCGCCGCAAGGGCGTAAACGAGCACGGCCCGGTGCAGATGTCCGGGGGTGAGCGGGAAATTTTTTTCGGCCTAATGAAGCGGCAGCGGAATGGCCGGGAAAAATTTATTGCGAAAGGCCCTGCCGTCCCCTGGACAGCAAGACGGGTTGTGCTTGTCTCAGCCCCGGCGAATGGACTCAAACGGGTGATACGGGTACCAGGGGAAAGGAGCAGGCACCCGCCGCAACGACGGAACGCGCGGGCGCGAAACGGCGTTGCCCCGCAGAGTGCCGGCAGTCCTTCGCCGGCACGGTGAAAGCGGCGCGACCGGGACGGTCGCAGCAAGCGCTGCCGTTGACCTTGACGTCAGACATCAGACACTAGCCGCCAGGCCCGAAACCGCGTAGCGGGTTCGGCGGAGCTTACCGCGTCTTTTCGCGGTTAGCGGAGTGTGGCTCGACGACTGAACCGCGCCAGCGGGTCAGGAGCCGAAGGTGGCCCCGGAGCAGATTGTGTGAAAGGAAAGTGAGGCAAAGCCAGAGGAAGAGCAGCAGCAAGATGAAGGGTACCGGTCAGGTCAGGACTGAGATTCGCCCTGCTCTTTTCTGTACTGTACAACGCAGTACCAGGCCGAAGCCAGGAAAGCAAAAACGGTGATCAACCCGCGTAATTCGTCACCCGGCTCTTTCCCCTTCAGCATCAGCGTTATGATGATGCCGGCAACGATAATCCACGCAATGCCACTCCAGAGGCGCAGCTTATCCGCCACGACATTAATCAGAACAAAAGCAACGGCCAGGATAGCCCCCCACAGAGCCGGAACAGGCTGAAACGGAATAAAAAACAGGTTAATACCGGTTAAAAGCGTCACGGCTGCAAACATCAGAGACATACGCATAAAATTTCCTCCCTGGACACACTGACTATAAGAATCACTTCTGCTGCTCATCTCCGGGTTTATTATATTCGGGCGCATTTGCGCGCGGCAGCTGCTGACTGTTCAGTCGATGTACGCGGAGCCGTTCATGGAAATATTCGCGCAGGTGTTCAGGCTGTTCCCGTTCAACAAGTTCCGGCACGACGGGCTTGTTCATGCGCTCCTGCCAGGCAACAGCAGCAGCCACCTTATCGACGGCAACTTTATCCTGCTCCTCCTTTGAAAAAGAGGCGATATTCCACTTTGACATATGCTTTACCGGTCTGCTTTACAGGAAGATATCCCTGATAATACGCGAATTCCGGGGCAACAGCGACTGACAACGGAGAGGAGAGTGCGCGGCGCCGGAGGCGCGGCGACGTCTCTCTCCGGCAGGCGCAGCCTGCCCGGGTTTTCGCGCGGCCGGAAGCGGCAGAGGTTCCCCCCTGCCCTGTGATTTATCGTGCCTTTCCCCCCTGAAGAATGAAATGGCCGCCAATATAGACGGCGCACTGACAGGTCATGTATTCGCAGATTTCATCCATCACCTGCGCAGTGGTCAGTTCCCGCTGACCGGCATCGCGGCGGCGGGCATTAATCAGGGCTTTGTACTGTCGCAGGATATCGCGGCTTTGTGGTGCAAGTTTCATGTGCTTTCTCCTTAACCGGCGGGCTTCCCCGCCGGATAGTCATCAGTTGCTGAATACATAGCCTTCATGGAAGACATAGCCGCTGCTGAACAGATCCCGCGCGTAAGCCTCATAATCGAAATAGACGCGCAGGGATTCAGGCACCTCGTTTAACAGGCCGTGATCCTCCACAAAGCCATAAGCAAAATCCTCCTCGCTTTCAGCCTCGCCACAATACGCCTCATCAAAGGCGTCATAGTCGCACTCGCCGGTATAGTCCGCCCAGGCCACAAACGCGGCAGCGCGTCCTTCGTCCTGCGCCTGCCGGAATGCCTCGATAAACGCCCACTTAACAGAGGATTCAGAGGCAAACTGAGACGGGATCCCTTCCCAGTCCTGAAACATAAACTCGGGGTCATCCTCGGCGGCATGCAACGCCCGGCAGGCGTCATAAAATTCGTCTTCGTCGTCGAAGTCGGTTAAATCAAACCATTTGCCAAAAATACTGCCGCCGTTGTACTGGTGATATGTGCCCACGTAGACGGCCGGAACGGTTACTGATGAAGTCATTTTTGTCTCCCTGCGGGGCGGTGTAACCGCCCCGGTCGTTAATCAGTCCAGCGCGGCGTAAATAGCACTGCATTCGGGGTGAAAGGTGATGTGATTCCAGAGCTGGGCATCACGCAGCATATAAAGGCGAGTCAGCGCCGGGTTACTGCTGTCATGATGGGCCGCCAGACGGCGATTAATCGCCAGGCTGGTCAGAATAATGCCCGCCGCGTCGGCGCTGACAGTGCGATCAAACCAGTTTTCGCTACTGACCAGATGTACCCGGCCACAATCCGGCATCATGTAGCCGCCCCCCTCCGGCAGGCGAATAAAATGCCAGAAGCCGCCCTCATATTCGGGCATCCATTTTTTGGCCAGAGCGTACACCTGTAATTCCGCGAGCATGAAATCCGTGCCGAACAGGTACGGCATAAAAGACAGGCGGTCGGACTCCTCAACATTCAGGACCGGGCATGTATTCACATACTGCATGGATAAACCTCCGTAATCACATAGACTGCGGCACCGGGTTGTGCCGTGCCGACACGACAGCCCGGCGAAAAGCGGAAGATGCAGGGGCGACACCGGAGGCCGCAGCGCAGATATAGCGCGAAGCTGGTCTGGACGGTTTTCGAGCGAAACCTGAGCGAGAAAACGACGGGAAGAACGGCGAGCATCATAAAAAACCTGCGACCGGGCGAGGATGGCGGCGTCAGCGCACCCTTGCATCTGCAGCGGCCGGGCTAAAGTGAAGGCACGGCACTACCCGTCGCGATGCAGGAGGTTGAATACAGGGTTTCTCTCCCCCGTTTTTCGACCACCGGGAGAAAAGCGGAAGCAGATGTCGCAACGCGACAGACGCAGTAATAAGGCCACGGACCGGAGGGATGGGGCCGGGTGAAGCGGAGCCGGCGGCAACGGCAAGCCGGCGACTGCCTTATCCGGGGATGGCGGCGCCAGCGAACTCCAGCCTCTGCGGCTGCCGGGCTAAAGTGAAGGCACGGCACAGCCAGCACACGGCACGGCGATAACAGAGGGTTGTGTTCACCCAAAAGGCCCGGAAACCGGGCCGGGTGGACGCGGAGCCGGCACGGCGACATCCTTATCGCACCACACCTCCTGTGCCGGCAGGCTGACAAGGGAGGGTCCCCCTCCCCTGACGCTCCGGGCTGTCACTCCTGAGTTCTGCTGGCGCGGGCCTCTCTCACCATTTCCCTTAAAACCCGGCGATCAAACCAGCGCCGGACCGGAGTGTCCGTAAAACGCAGCTGATCAGCGATAACCCCTGCGCTCCTGATAGTTTCCTCCCGCTCGTTAACCAGGGTGAGCAGGACCGGGCAGAATCGCGCATCGCGAATCAGAATGGCATCGAGGACCTGATCCAGCCTGTCGGTTTCGTCTTCGTCCAGGCAGTTATCATGATCATACTCCACGGCCAGCAAGCGCCAGTCACCGATCCGCCTGTCCATCAGACGGGGATTGACGGACGGCGTAAGCGCGGCGGCGATGCGCTTCGTATCCCGGTGGACGATTTCCGATATCTGCGTGAGGGAGGCTTTCAGGAAGGCCAGCAGATCGTCACATTCCGCCGCTGTCAGCCACTCCTGAGCGTAAGGCAGGCGGATAACCTGACAGTCAGCCAGCCGCTCCGGATGCGGATATGCCTGCACCGGAAAGAGATGCAGACGAGCCGGGGTTCCCGCCAGCCGCCGGGCGCTGGCGAGCAACAACGCTGCCCGGCCATACGTCAGCGGCTGACAAAGCTGTTCCGTAAGCGTGAGGATTTCCACGCCACTGAGAGAGCCGCAGGCGGCAAGCCAGCCGGGTACGGTTTCGGGGGCGACGGGCGCCATATCAACAGTGTCGGGCCAGCCAGCCTGGCGCAGCATCCGGTCGCCGTGACGCAGAATAAGCGTGTTAAGGGTTTCTTTTTTCATCATTATCGTCTCTGTCCGGGTTATATCACCCCGCCGCGTGGCGGGGCGATCTGCTGTCAGCTTTTCAGTAATGCCCGCACTTTTGCTGTATCCGCCAGGCGGCGCATTACGCTTTCCGGCACCGGGAGATTGCGATCCCGTGCGGTCCATTCCCTGTCCCACAATGCCTGTTCGGCGGTAATCAGCAGGGTTTCAAGCAGGTCAACCGGCACAGTCACCCTCTGCCCGTTCTCTTTCACCTGGTCTATCAGTGCCATCACCAGGCCGGCTGACACGCCCGACTCAAGCCGTTGTTCTTCCGGTATAGTGTCCATGCGTTCCAGTACTGCCCTTACGTCATGTTCTGAAAAGGAATATTCCATCCCGTCAGCCAGTGCTTCAATATCCGCCGGGGTCCAGATAATCAGGTTCAGCGGGGTTTCTGCGGGATATTGCTCATTCAGCATCCTGCAAAGATCTTCACGGGTTCCGTACATGTTCTCTCCTCAATCCAGAAAGCTTTCATCGAGCATCAGTGCAATATTGAACGCCTCATCCATCAGGACGCTGAGACGTCGCAGACTGATACCGGCAAGCCGTTCCGCCAGTCCGTCGTACCGGTAGTGGTACGTGTCTTCCAGCACTTTCAGGGTGGTTTTCAGGTCGCAAAGATTGTTCGCCAGCCCGGCCATATCGCGGCGCAGGGCTTCGTGTCCGTCGTAATTCATTACGCGGCCTCCGGAAGCCATTCATCGTTCGCCGCCGGGGTATTTACGGCCCGGTGCATGGCGGCCAGTCGTTCGGTTCCGGCCCGGTGGTACTGCGCCAGCATTTCGATGCCGATATAGCGGCGTCCGGCACGGTATGCAGCGACGCAGGTCGAACCGCTTCCGGCAAACGGGTCGAGAACAATCGCGCCCGGAGCGCTGAATGACTCAATCAGCGGCTGTAGCGCCTCCACTGGTTTCTGCGTCGGATGCAGGGTATTACCGGTATACGGGAAGGGCAGCACATCCGGCAGCGGTTTAAGGGGCGGCACGGGGCGGCCTTTGGCAAGGACATAAGCCCCTTCATGGCAGTAGTCCACAAATCCGCGTCGGGCCCTGGCGTTACGACGGTTGGAGGCATAGTTTTTGGTGAACACAAGCTGGCCCACGGCATAGAATCCTGCCGCCTTCCACGCGGCCATAAAGCGGTCCACACGGTTCCAGCCGTAGAAGCTCACCATCAGCGCGTCTTTTTTAAGGACGCGGTACATCTCCAGCGTGGCCGGTTGCAGCCATTCGTCCGTCACATCCCCGGCAATCTGTCTGCCCTGACGGTCCTTAAAACCGACGAGGTAAGGCGGATCGGTCACAATAAGGTCCACGGCACGGTCGGGGAATCCGCGCATCACATCAATACAGTTCCCGAGAATGAATCTGGACATGGCAGCACTCCTGTAGTCTGAGGGGGCAGGAGGCATCACCGCGATACCGTTCCCTGCCGCACGCTGCCTGTTCATCGCGTCCGGTCACGGGTCAGGCCGACCGTGGAATACCGCAGCCGTCCGTCTTTTGGACGGCAAGGATATGCCGCGAAAGCGGCTTGAAGGGCGTTCCTTAAAAGGGCGAGGGACTGGCGTACACTCTCAACGACGCCGGGCCGGAGCGGAAAAACCGCCCGTCCCGTACCAGACCGGACGCGAGACACTGGCAGCGGGCGGCAGGCTGGCGTTAACTCCAGGCGAACGGGGAATTACCGGCATACCTGTCCACAAATCCGGGGCTTAAAATTGTGGATAACCTGAAGGCAAACGACGGAGAAGCGCGGGAGAACAGACGCCACCACGTCTGTTCTTTTTTTGAACAACCGGAAAGTTTGTATCAGCGGTTCAGGGATTTATCCCCGGCCAGGGACAGGCCAATATAGACGCCCGCCCCCCAGATGACCTGCGACAAAATGAAAACCCACTGCGGAACGTCGAAAACCAGAAGCGGAAGCAGACATACCGTCACAATGCCAATCAGCCGGCTGCCAAATTTTCTTCGCACCGGTTCACTGCTGTCGACGGGAATGCGGGCGAGACGGAGAACATTTCTGAATCCTGGTGACATGAGAACCGCCCTGGGATGCCAGTCATTTGAAATCGGTGTAGTAGTGGATGTGATTCGTACTGTTAGTCGCCGAATGCACGCCGCATATTTTTCTTTATTTCCCGGGTATCCGACCCGGACACCGGCGCGGCAGATGCTGCCGGCGTATCCGGTACTGCAGCTGCAGCCCTGTTCACGTCAGCGGTGCCGGCCATCTGCTGAACCAGTGCCTGCAGCTCACTGACCGAGGTGGGCGGTACCGGCATACTGGCCAGCAGGCGCGGCAGTTCAGGCGCCGTCGTGTGGAGGGCAAGACCGGTGATAATCAGGTTTCTCAGCAGATCCCCACGCAGACGGGATGACGCTTCCGTCAGCACACTTTCCACCCGTTCCCCACTCCGGCCATTCTGAAGCGTCAGGGTGTAACGCCGGCGCTGGTATTCCGTCTCCGGTGACACGGGCAGAGCAGCCCCACCATTTTCGGGCTCATCCGGAAGGCCGGTGAGTGAGGACCAGGTTCCGGAGACCAGGGCCATCACGGCGCAAAGGCGGACAGCGCTTAGCTGCCCGGCAAAGAACACCGGGATCAGCGCCGGTAAACGGGCATCCACCTGGTATACCACCGCCCCGGCGGTGGCGGCGGTACGGATGAACTCACCGCGCAGGGGCTGTGAGATGGTGCTGATGGTTGCCATCGCCGCGATGTCGGTGCGATCGTCGCTGTGCAGATAGAAAGAATACTGGCCGTCCGGCACGTTTAGTCCTCTTTATTGTAAAGGGCAATCTCCCTGGCCAGCGCCATCTGCGGATCGCCTATAACCTCGATACGGTCATGAGCCAGAGGCCAGGCCTGACGGATAGCTTCTTCTATGAGGGAAGCCCCTCCCCCGACCAGGAATACCCGGTTAACGTTCCTGAAGGCCGTCAGCTCACTGGTGACACGCGCCCCCAGGGAAGTGATTGCCTCTGTTATTTTGTTCCGAACCTCGTCAATTTTACCGGCATCGTTGATCACACGCTGCAGATACTGACGATCATTGCGGTTGCGGATGACAGTGTCAGCGATGAGGGCGCTGGTTTCGCTGTCTGCCGCACGCAGCGCGCCTGCAGCTGCGCGGGTGACCTGTGACACACCGACAGACGGATTACCGTGCACCGCACTGATATCATCAAACTGGCCGACAATCACACCGGCATCGAGCGTGGTACCACCGAGATCGATAATCAGGGTGGTCTCAGCGGGGCCGGGTTTCAGCTCCGCGAGACGGGAGAACGCCGCCGGTAGTGATTCCGGCATCACCTTCACGTCCGTTACGGTAAATGCCCTGCCCTTATTCAGAACCAGCTCACGCATCAGGTTTTCCCGTTTGCGTCGTATGTTCTCCTCGTTCCGCTGGCAGTCCCCGTCGTAATACTCACTCAGGGGCAGCGTCACGGTCAGGCTCACCGGCTGCGGCTCCAGTCCGCTGTTCAGCAGCGCATGATGCACGGCCAGCAGGTTGAGATCACCGTACTGATATTCCACGTTTGTTGTCGGGATGGCATCCCGACTGACGCTGTCCCAGGTGTATTTCAGCGTCCCCACCTGATAGTTGAACGTTGCCGCACTGAATTCCGCCACTTTCCAGCCATGCCGGAAGGAGTTCGCAGAAACCCGGGTCTGAAGCTCATCGCCTTCAAACCATGCCAGCTTAACATTAGTTGAACCATCATCGCAGTAAATATTCATCAATATGCTCCGTTAGTTACACTCAATTTGATACCAATTATAAGAGCAAAATGAAAAAAACAAAGTAATATTTCTCAATATGAGCAATATAAAAATATCAAAATGATTAATATAAGCATTTTGAACACCTTTATTTACTCAAAATGTTCTTAAGGCATGCGATCTGGATTATCGTCACGCTGTTAAATATGTCGCGGTAGGGATACCCGTTACCGGATACCCCCCGCACAGATCCCGGCGTGCGCGATTTACGCACCGGGCTCCTGCCTCGGGTGTCTGGCGGTGAACCGCTCCACAGGCCATGGATGAAGAACCCGAACCCTTGGTAGCCATGCGGCTGCCAGTTTGTTTGCTTTCGTCCAGGTCGTATCATCCTTCTGGCTCCTGCGCCTGAGCGCCCGGCGCCAGAGGTTTGTTACGTGTGTCCTGAACTTCTGCATGGTGGGGAAGTTGCCCGGTACCGAGTGATAGTTCAGGTATCCCTGAACCACTCTCCTGAGCCATTTTCCCTGTTCGGGGATTGAGTAATGCCAGCGCCTTCGCAGACCGTCTTTGATGGCTTTCAGAGTTGCCGTCATCCGATCCCGGCGGGTCTTTCGTATCAGCATGAACCTGCCGTTGCGATCTTTCCCGCTGATGTGCGTGAACCCGAGGAAGTTGAACGTTTCTGGTTTGCCTTTTCCCCTGATGGCACGGTTTTCGGCAGCGAAGCGGCCGAACTCCATCAGACGGGTTTTCTCCGGGTGAACCGTGAGTCCGAACTCCCTCAGTCTGCGCTGCATGGCTATACGGAAGCGCCGGGCATCGTATCGTTTGTCGAACCCGATGACGATGTCATCGGCGTATCTGACCATTACCACATTGCCTGTGGCATAGCGACGTCGCCACTGATGCGCCCACAGATCGAAGACGTAGTGGAGGTATATGTTTGCCAGCAGCGGTGAGATGACCGCACCCTGTGGGGTGCCTTCCTCCGTTGCTCGCCATTGACCCTCCTCCGACGTCCCGGCTGTGAGCCACTTACGTATGAGCCTGATTACCCTCCGGTCGCCGATCCGATGCTCTGTGAACCTGATCAGCCATTCGTGGCTCACCCTGTCGAAGAACTGACTGATGTCGGCATCCAGTACCCAGTTTACGTTAGTGCGTACCAGCCCTGTGGCCAGTGCGTCCAGTGCATCGTGCTGGCTTCGCCCGGGTCTGAACCCGTATGAGAACCCCATAAAGTCGTTTTCATAGACTGCGTTCAGGATTTTCACCAGCGCATACTGGACGATCTTGTCCTCCAGCGAGGCGATGCCGAGCGGGCGTTGTTTTCCATCCGCTTTTGGGATGTAGTGACGCCTGCCGGGCTGCGCCCTGTAGCTGCCCTGATGTAGCCTCCGGTGCAGATCTGTTATGTTGTTCTTCATGTTTCCGGCGTAGTCCATCCACCTGATGCCATCCACTCCGGCGGCCGCTTTCCTGCTCAGGGAGAGGAATGCGGCTTCCAGTGCTTCGACTGTCAGCAGGTGGAACAATGCTGTAAACCGTTCTTTCTTCCGCTGCTTCGCAGCTTCCCGCACGCGTGACAGCCTCTGTGACATGCTTTCCCGGCTCTGTGTCCGGCGCATGTGTGGCTGTTCCGCGTTCCCCTTGGCCCCGCTCCTTCGCTCCACTGACTCCGCTCCTTTCGGGTTGTTCGCCTGCTTCGCCGCTACTATGAGCGAGTCCGACTTCTCCTCTCCGTACATCACCGGCTATGACTCCTCGTCTTCCCGGTGCGGGCCATCTCCGACACTGGCAGATGGTCAGAGGGGAGATCTCCCGGTTCCCGCGTAGAGATCGTATTGACATGCCAGGGTCTCAGACCCCGCCGGGTCCATGTGGCACTCGCAGTATCGCACCCTATGATGTTGCCTTCCGTTAACAGTACAACGTCGGCACCCGGTAATTTAATATACATTTCGTGGCTCAATGGCTGGCCTGTCAACACCCCTGTCAACGCTTCGCCCCATACCTCGCGGTATGCAACGCATGACTCGGGGACCTTGTGGATTGCTGGTCCTTCAATGGTCGGGGACTTTCACCCCTTGATCTCTAACCGGTCTCCCGGCGCACACTGTATGCATAACCAGTAAAAATTAGAGTGTCAGGAGGAAAGATGAAACTACAACTTTTCAGCACCGGGAAAGAACTCCCGCCACAGGCCCATCCATTGTTTGCCGATCTGGCCAGCTGCGGTTTTCCCAGCCCTGCTGCTGACTATGTCGAGTCCGATCTGGATCTCCATGATTACTGCATACGGCATCCGAGCGCGACGTACTACCTGCGTGCCAGCGGAGACAGCATGGCCGACGGCAGTCTGTACAATGGCGATCTGCTGGTTGTGGACAGTGCTGAAAAGCCGCGGCACGGCGATATCGTTGTCGCCAGCGTACAGGGGGAGTTTACGGTGAAACGGCTTCTGCTGACGCCGCGACTGACGCTGCAGCCCATGAATGCCTCCTGGTCGCCGATTTATCCTGATCCCGACGAGCTGGATATCTTTGGCGTTGTCACGCATATCATCCACCGCCCGAGGGAGATGTACTGATGTTTGCCCTGGCCGATGTGAACAGCTTCTATGCCAGCTGTGAACGTGTTTTCCGCCCGGATTTGAAAGGAAAGCCGATAGTCGTCCTGAGCAACAACGACGGGAACGTAATCGCTCGCAGTGCCGAGGCGAAGCCCTGGATCAAAATGGGAACTCCGTGGTTTCAGATAAAAAACGAAAGGTACCCGGAAAAAATATATGCGTTTTCAAGTAATTATGAACTTTACGCCTCGATGTCGGCGCGCGTGATGAACTGCCTGGAGGAACTGGCCCCCAGGGTGGAACAGTATTCCATTGATGAGATGTTCCTCGACCTGACCGGCGTGGAGCACTGTATGGGGCTTGAGGACTTCGGCCGGCAGCTGCGTCAGCACGTGTATGACTGTACCCGCCTGACCATTGGCGTGGGCGCCGGACCAACGAAAACCCTCGCAAAATCAGCCCAGTGGGCCTCAAAAGAGTGGAAACAGTTTCGTGGCGTACTCGCGCTGACCAGGGGAAATCCGCAAAGGACGCGGAAACTGCTTTCACTGCAGCCGGTTGAAGAAATCTGGGGGGTGGGTAACCGTATTGCACGCAAGCTAAATGTGCTGGGCATAAAAACCGCGCTCGATCTGGCTCTGACGAACCCGGCCTTCATCCGCAAAAATTTTTCTGTGGTCCTTGAGCGAACGGTACGGGAACTGAACGGGGAAAGCTGCCTTTCGCTTGAGGAAGCCCCTCCGACGAAACAGCAAATTGTCTGCAGCCGCAGTTTTGGCGTGAAGATCACGGAGTACGAGTCACTCCGTCAGGCTATCTGTCAGCACGCAGAGCGGGCCTCTGAAAAACTGCGTAAAGAGCACCAGTATTGCCGGCATATTTCCGTTTTCATCAAAACGTCTCCGTTCGCCATTAAAGAGCCTTACTACGGCAACGTGGCTACGGAAAAACTGCTTACGCCCACTCAGGACACCAGGGACATCATTGCAGCCGCCACAATGGCTCTGGAGCGTATCTGGAGGGATGGGCACCGGTATGCCAAAGCCGGAGTTATGCTGAATGACTTCACCGGCTCCGGCGTTTCGCAGCTGCAGCTGTTTGACGAACGCCCGCCACGCCCTCACAGTGCTGAGCTGATGAGGGTTCTGGACGGGATCAACAACTCAGGGCTGGGTAAAGTATGGTTTGCCGGTAGAGGAATTGCGCCATCCTGGCAAATGAAACGCGATATGCTCTCCCCTGCGTACACCACTCGCTGGAGAGATATCCCCGTTGCGAGGATCGGTTAAATTTTGCCTTTCAGAGAGAGCCAGCAGTGCTCGCCGCAGCCGAACGACAGGGCGAAGCCCGCGAGTGAGCGAGGAAGCACCAGGGGAGCTGAAGCCTTTTAAAGCACCTTACGCACTTAAGTTCTATAGATTCCATAATGAGTTATCCACATATCCTTTGAGTAGATCCAATAACTTACCCTTAGTTATCCAAATAGATCCAAACTGATCCCTTTAGCGGCAAAACCTTTGTTTACGGGCTTCGTAGCGATTTCAGGTGTGTCGTAGTGGGAAAAAGGTGTTCTGAAGCGGGAAAAAGGTGTGTCAAAACGGGGTAAGGGTGGGTAGAATCGGGAAGAAAGGTGTGTCGAAACGGGAAATAGTTAATATTTAGGCACATATCGATCATATGCTATGAATGGATATAACTATATGAATGAGAATGTTTATATCGGCGAGGTTATAGGTCCAGATTGTGAAAGTGTTAACAATAAACTCACCGTCACAAGTAAGGCCACAGTTCAGCCTGTAGCCCTGATGAGATTAAATGTTTTTGTTCCTTCAAGCAGGCCTGCAAAGGGCACCAGAACATCAATCGATGCGACCTCTGTTCTCAAGGATCTGGAATTCTCAAGGCGGGAGGGGTACGACGATATTCGTATAACCGGTGAACGGTTGAGTATGGCCATCGACTTCAAGGTATGGGTCGGTATCATAGAAGCTTTCAGTAAGTACGGTTTAAAAACCAACAGCATTAAGCTTACTTTTCATGAGTTTGCTGGAATGTGCCGCTTTGAGTCTAAGAGATTCGATTCCCGTCTTAGAAAAAGTATTTCAGAAGCTTTGACCAGGATACGTGGCAAGACCATTACCTTTACCCGTAGCGACTCAGAGGGCCTTCAAAAAGTTTCCGTAACAGGTTTGCTTAAGACAGGTGAACTGGATTTTGCAAACGACCAGGTGGAACTTGAAGCTGATCAGCGACTATGGGAACTCTACCAAACTGATTACACTGTTCTGCTACGACATAAACCGATAAACGCTTTAACCCGAAAGGAAGCAGCTCAGGCCCTGTATACTTTCATCGAAAGCCTGCCTACGAACCCAGTCCCCATATCTTTCAAACGAATACGAGACAGGCTCTCATTGCTCTCTCCGGTAAAGGAACAGAACCGTATCATTAAACTGGCCCTCAAGCAGTTGCAGGATATTGGGTACCTTGACCACAGCATCACCAAAAAAGGTAAAGAGACTTTCATTCTGATCCACCGTCGCTCAGCAAATCTGAAACCAGGAACAGCTGTATAAGGTGTGTCAAAACGGGAAAGCAACGCGATTAAGGTGTGTTGAAACGGGAGGTCTCTTCTTAAACATCTTGATAGGTGTGTTGTAGGGGGAAGCCTCGCCTTAAACGTCTTAATAGGTGTGTTGTAGCGGGATGAGAACCTGTTAAATGTGTGTTTTTATCTGTATATACTTACGCACCTTCCCACTTCAACACACCTTTTTGGATAGAAGTGAGAAGCTATCCCGCTTCTCACCACCTTTTACCAAATTTGTCTCACCGACTCCCCACTTCGACACACCGAAGATTCAAAGGCTTCCCACTACGCCCCACTTTTTGCTTCACGCGGTCATAACTGGTTGATACTACCCTCCCTAAAGGTAGCCTGGAGTTGAAAGCCGCATTATGTGGTTCTATGGGGATTTCGGATAAAGGCACCACTTTGCCATCTTGTTATCTTGTTATCTTGCTATCTTGCTATCTTGCTATCTTGTTATATTGTTATCTTGTTATCCTAACATCTTACTAATTTGTTAAGATACAAAAACAATTCAGTTATAAATCACACAGTTAACAACTTAACAAGATATTAACTTAATAAAGAAATTGCAATATTGTCGCCTGTTTGGCAATATTAAGTTGTTAACTTAACAACTTAATATGAGGCTATGATGATAATAGTATTGGGTAGTCAAAAGGGTGGGGTTGGTAAAAGTACACTGGCGGTATCTATAGCTGCGTATCTGATGTCACTGGGCAATAGAGTGATCATTGTCGACGCAGATGACCAGAAATCTGTATTGACCTGGTACAACAATCGTCCTGAAGATCTTCCCCATATTCCGGTTACTGGCGCAACAGGCAACATCAAAGCCATGCTAAAGGAACACGAGAAATCTTATGACTTTGTCATCGCAGACTGTGCTGGCCGCGACAGTGCAGAAATGCGTAGTGGGTTGATGGCCGCTGACGTATTCATTTCTCCGTTGCGGCCTTCTCAGATGGACCTGGATGTAGTGCCTCATACATGCTCTGTTTTTACAGCAGCAAAAGATTTTAATGAGGACGTCCGGGGATATCTCGTTTTAAACATGACGCCCACGAACATGTTTGTCAATGAAGCAAATCAGGCAGCTGACGTACTCAAGGATTATCCTGAAATGCGTCTGGCTAGTTCCCGAGTTTGTGATCGAAAAGCGCATCGAGATGCCTGGGCAGAATCAATGACAATTTTTGAAACGCAAAATGACAAAGCACAACAAGAAATCGAATCGTTAGTTAAAGAGGTTATTCTGTGAGAAATAGAGCAAATACTCCATCTCGTGATGAGGCAGCGTTTATTAACGGTGGTACTGCTGGTATTGATAATACCAAAGTGACTTCAGAGAGACCATTGGCTGTAAGTAAAGCAAAACCAGTGAGCATTTCCTTTTTTGAAGAAAACTTAAAAGACATTGATGATCTTATAACGGGTGAAATGATTTCAGGTAAAAGCAGAGTGAATCGTTCTGACGTAGTCAGGGCAGCGGTAGAGGCACTAAAAAGTTTATCAAAAACAGAGATATCCAGATTAATCGCAGAAGCGAAACAACGATAATATCTTGTTATCTTGTTATCTTGTTATCTTGTTATCTTGTTATCTTGTTATCTTGTTATCTTGTTATCTTGTTATCTTGTTATCTTGTTCAGGGTGGTAACACCTTTTATATCGAGGCAACAACTTCGCGATAGTGAAAATTTGCGGATGGCCTCAGTCCTATACATAAGGGGATATACATGAATTCAAATACTACAATCGCCTTACATTTTTCGCTTGCATTACTATTTACGTTGCTATCAGTGGCTGGTAGCAACCATGATTTAGCAGGAGTTGTATCTCAATTATTCCTTATTTTCATGGCTGCATTTTTTTTCTTTAGGGCAATGAGGGCCTTTCTGAACATAATTAATGTGATTGAAAGCTGTAAAAAGTGAGGCTGGATAAGCCCCCATTAAGCTTGGACTGTTTCCCACACAAGAACTACTTTAGGTCGAAACCTGGGGTATTACCCATAGTTGACCTATGTAGATTGGTTTGGGGTTAACTTTTTTATCAACGCAACAGCTTCAGCTTCCGGCATAGCAAACTGCACCCGGTGCCGTGCCGCGACATCGAGCGCAAACACCTTCGTATAGACCTCCGTGGAACTGATCGATTTGTGGCCCATCAGGCTCTGCAAAACCTTCAGAGGTATGCCGGCGTACAGCATATGCATCGCGTAGGAGTGACGGAACGTATGGGGGGTAACCGGTACTGAGAACGTCACCCCGTCGGCCGCTGCGGCCTCCACCGCTTCGCTAAGCCAGGTGCGCACGGTACGGTCTGTGATCTCCCAGATACGTGCCTTCTCCATTCTGCCGGTGCGCTTGTTTCGTCTTTCCAGCGGAATTTTCAGGGTGGCCACCATCATCTGCAGCTGGCTGACATAGTGGTGATCGGAAAGGGGAACCAGACGATGGACCTGACTGCCTGCGGGGGCACGACCTGCCGTCCTGGCCGCTTTCTCGGTGCGCTGCTTGAGCGTGGCCAGCTGCACGAACGGATACGGCGGCACCAGCGAAAAATCCCCCCGGGTCAGCGCGAGCGCTTCATTAATGCGCGCGCCGGTGTTCCACAGCGTCGCCAGCAGCATCTTGCGGTGAAGATCCGGCACGTAATGGAGCAGGGCGCTGACTTCCGGCGCCAGCAGGTATTTCGGCAGTTCATCCTGCACGAGCGCCATCTGGCGCAGGGCGAGGGCGGCAGGGTAATCGATGGCCACCGGGAGCAATGTTCCGGGAGATGCCGGAGATCCAACTGGAACCAGGTTATTCATAATTTCTGTTAATTTTTTTCTTTGCCGAGAATTTTCTTCGTAATATTACCGGAGTCAGGATGACTAACCAGCCAGCGACGGCCAGCCAGAAAACAGACGAAGTCACAAACAAAACTACCCCGTCAATGACGGTAGACACGATATTTTCGGGCACAGGTTTCACTCCTCTTCAGTGGGTGGCTATGGAACGGGAACATTCATGACACCAACATCCAGTAGATAAAGCACAGAAAACCCATCCCCCATCCCCAGAACAGGATCTGGCCGCGGTATTTATCCCGCAGGTTAAAAAAGGGATGTGCCTGCAGGTCAACGAGCTCCTCACTTTGCGAGGCAAGCTCCCTTTCCAGCTCCAGGATTCTTTTCTGCGACTGAGCACACAGGGTAGCCAGCCGGATGACCCCGGTTGCCCGTTGCGCCACCTCCAGGTCTGAATCCCCGCTCTGCGGCAGAGACAGTTTTTCTGCCCGCAGCGGCAGGGCGTCACATTTCTCGTCCGGGAGCTGGCCCTCTTTCCTGTGCAACAGATGATAAAATGGACGATTCTTAAGTGAAGTAATTAACTGTTTTTGCGACCGTTTTTTGCCTTCGAGCTGCACGATTTTTTCCTGCAGCCCGCGATAACAGTCTTCCAGCCGGCGTACCGCGGATACCAGGGGCTCCACCCGGAGCGTTGAGCACCTGCCCCGTGGCAACTGCAGTTCGTCTGCCCGCAGCGGCATTGAGCTGGTTTCCCCCGCCGGGAACCGGAAACCCATTGCGTGCCACAGCCTGTCCCTCCGGATCTTGTTTTCTTCGTTTTCTTCATCAACCCGGGAAATTTCAATCGGCAAAACCAGGGTTGCTGGCGGAAGGCCTCTGGCCCAGAGAACAAACTGCTGCGTGATCCAGCTACCCAGGCCGAGTCCCTGCAGGCGGCGTTCCAGTCTGAACTCATCTGTAAACAGATGCAGGGCCTTCTGTTGAGGCCAGTAGATTGCAGTGAAAGTCTGAGTCTTCGTCAGTTCGGTATCGGCAAGGTACAGTGTCATTATGCAGGAGACCCGGTACAATCCGTCGGGAAAATGGTCAGAAGTTGGCCCCCACGATTCCTCCCTGCTCAGAATAACGACCAGATTTTCCTCCTGGCGGGTACTGTTATTTGTAATGATCTCCGGCAATGTCACGAGCCACATTGTTTTGTCGTCACCAGTCCGGGTAACACAGTCGGTCATGTTTTTTTCCCTAACAGTGAAGTGAACAATACACTTTAAAGACCTTATTGATGAGGCAGGCTTTCCACGGCGGAGCGCTGTGTTCAGACTGCGGCAGATGGTAGTCACCCGTGAGCACCCAGAAATCAGGCTGGCCTGATTGTTCTGCCACCATTCTGCCGTTTCGTTTGAGAATTTTTGGAGATCGCCATTTCTGACGCCTGCGGGCTGTCTCGATGGGGCTGTCCTCATTAAGGCCAGAATAAAGCCACAGCTCCTGGTGGCCATATACATCCTCAAGCTCCCGGACCACATCGTTAAATGAGCTAAATGTTGGTGTACCCATACCTCGCCTCAAAAATAGTATCCGGTTCAATAGTCATTCTTGCCAAACAGCTGAGGCAGTTCATCAAACAACATCACATGGCGGGTGCGCTTTCCCTTGAAAATGCGCCTCATCACTGGCGTGAAATCCGCAGGCTCCCAGCCATAGGGCCACGTATAGAAGATTCCGGCTTTCAGCGTGTTATCTGGTCGTTCAGGGCCAGCGACGATACGTCTTACCTCCGCGCTCAGGGCCTCACCGCGCAGGCCGTACTGTCCCAGGTAACGACGCAGCCGCGTTCTCGGCATCCGCGGATCGGATTTCACGTAAGCATTAATATCCATATGCTGCGTGGCGGTGATGATATTCATGCCGTACTTGCGCATGGTGCTGAAAGCGGTGGCCATCACGTCTGTCTCTGGTTCGCCATCAGTTCTGTTCATCTGGTTTCCTTTTACTGACTTAAGGGTGTTTGTGTGAACCGTTCGTTTAAGCTGACCCCGCGAAAGCCTGCAGGGCATCCGCTCCGGAGGGCAGTTCATGCTGAGGGTTAAGCTCTGCGGCAATGCTTCGTTTTGACATCCTCGATGTCTTTCAGGGCGGGGAGGCTGTCAAATTCCCCAGAACATCAGGTTTATCGCATTTTTGATGTCATTTTCCCGGTGGCTGAGATCGGCCACTTCCTCCCCGGTGACGGAGGACGTGACGCTGGCCATGTCCGTGGTCATCAGGCGGTAGCTTTCATCCCCGATGTGCACCACCGGATAGAGTTCACGGGAAACCTTATCCGACAGCAGCCGGGCGCTGGCCAGCGGGATCACCATCCGTCGCCCGGGGGTATCGATGATGTCACTCTGCACATCCACGAACAGACGATAGCGGCTCTCTCTTTTATAGGCATAAACCTTAAACTGCATCTCACCAGTCCCTGTTTTCGTCGGCGAATGAACCGTTCATCTCAATAAAGCGGGCAACCTCGGCCATCCCTTCCTGATTTTCAGCCTGCCAGCGTTCGGAACGCAGACGACGGGCCTCATTCTGCATGGCCCTGTTCACCAGGGCGGAGATATTGACGTCTGCGGATTTCAGTAACTGATAACTGTCGCTGTCTATGGTGACAGTGATGCGCTGCTTCATAATGCACTCCGGAATACATACTGATGATATGCATATCAGTATAGCGTAAGGATGCAGCTGACTCACGCCCGCCTGAAACATACTGTTATGTCGCCATTAATTTCACTTCGTGAAATTCACATACAAAATAATCACCTTAGAGATAACAAGCAGCCATACAGCCACGCCGTTAAATTACAGGACGGCCGTTCCGTCCGGATCCGACTTTTCGCGCTTTACGAAGTTTCCGGAAGTGTACCACGGTGAGAGAATAAGCAAAGCGGCGTTTTCCGGTGGTGAGCGGCCGGTCACGGGGGAGGGGAGGGACACAACATATAGCGTCATCCTCAGCTGGGAACACCGCTACATCTTGTGTTGCCGGGCCGCTGCGCGCCGGAGCCGTTCCGGCAGATCCGGAACTAGCTTTTTTCGGATCTGACCGGGAAAAGAGAGAATACAACATAGGTTCAACATATCCATATGCCGGGCATCTGCATAGGTGTGGCATACGCATATACTTACCATCTGCATATGCTATGACTATACATATGCTTTGCATCTGCATATACTGAACATAGTCATACAGGCCGGTCGGCCAGGAGGAAATGATGAGAACTGTATCCATTTTTAAAAACGGCAATAACCGCGCCATTCGTCTGCCCCGCGATCTGGATTTTGAGGGAGTGAGCGAGCTGGAGATCGTCCGGGAAGGGGACAGCATTATTTTGCGTCCCGTCCGGCCGACCTGGGGCTCGTTCGCGCAGTTCGAGAAGGCAGACCCGGACTTTATGGCGGAGCGCGAGGACGTTGTCAGCGACGAAGGACGATTTAACCTGTGAACAAGACCTATATGCTCGACACCTGTATCTGCTCGTTCATCATGCGCGAGCAGCCGGAAGCCGTCCTGAAGCGCCTGGAGCAGGCGGTGCTGCGCGGCCAGCGCATCGTTGTCTCGGCCATCACTTATTCTGAAATGCGCTTCGGGGCCACCGGCCCGAAGGCCTCCCCGCGCCACGTCGAGCTGGTCGACGCGTTCTGCGCCCGCCTCGATGCCATCCTGCCCTGGGATCGCGCTGCGGTGGACGCCACCACGGAGATTAAGGTGGCGCTGCGAATGGCCGGGACGCCGATCGGCCCGAACGACACGGCCATTGCCGGGCACGCCATCGCCGCCGGTGCCGTGCTGGTGACGAATAATACGCGGGAATTTGAGCGGGTACCGGGTCTTGTGCTGGAAGACTGGGTAAGATAACGCTGTAAAACAAAACAGGCGGTCTGGCGCAGCCGGACACTCTTTCAGTCAGCGGTATATAAAGGAATAAAAGATGCCTCTGATCACGCGGCTTATGCTGCAAAACTTTAAAAAGTTTCCGGAACTGGACCTGCGCTTCACTCATGACCGTAACATTCTGGTCGGGGACAATGAGTCCGGGAAAAGCACGATTCTGCTGGCCCTTGACCTTGTGCTGAGTGACAGCCGGCACCGGGTCGAGGCATTGGGTGTGGAATCGCTCCTGTCCCAGTCAGCAGTAAGGCAGTTTCAGGAAGGTGAGCGCCGCGCCGATCAGTTACCCGTGCTGACAGCTGACGTTTTCCTGAGTAATGGGGGAGATCCTGACCTGAACGGCAGGCAAAATCTGGCGGGTATCAATGCGGATGGTCTCAGAATGCGTATTGCACCAATGACGGAGGAATACGGCCAGGATATTCACAATGTACTACAGCAGGATCCCGATAATTTTCCCTATGAATACTATTCCGTGCGGTTCAGCACCTTCTCCGGTGGTCATTTCGCCAGCTTCAGACGCTATCTGCGCCATCTGCTCTTAGACAGTGCACGCATCGATAACGAGCACGCCGCACAGGAATATACGCGCACAGTTTACAGCGTCAATGTGCCGGTGGCCGATCGGTACCGGCTTGAAAACAGTTACCGGCAACAGAAAATGCACTTCTGCACCCGGCATCTGTCAGCCATAAACGACACGCTGGAAACGTATCAGTTTGGCGTGCGTTCCGGTGCTAAATCAGGGCTTGAGGCGAATCTGGACATTACCGAGGACGGTATTTCCATTCGTCACCGTGGAAAAGGAAGGCAGTGCTTCATCAAAACGGAGTTTGCGCTGCAGCGGCATCAGCAGCAGGGAGAGCTCCACGTACTGTTGCTTGAGGAGCCGGAAAATCATCTCAGCCATGTCAGTATGAAGAGGCTGGTTAATCAGCTTGCCACTGAACGGCAGACGCAGGTGTTTATTGCCACACACAGCAGCCATATCTCCTCCCGCCTCGATCTGCGTAAGGCAATCCTCCTCGGGTCTGCCCGGCCGGTACTGATGAATGAACTTTCCGCTGAGACTGCCGCCTTCTTCATGAAAGCACCGGATAATAACGTACTGGAATTTGCGCTGGCCAGACGTGTGCTGCTCGTGGAGGGGGATGCTGAGTTTATTCTGATCGAGGCCTTTTATCGCCGCCTGTATGGCAGGGCACCGGAGGAAGACGGAGTTCACATCATCGCTATCGGCGGAACGAGTTTCCGTCGTTATCTTGAACTGGCCCGTCTTCTGGAAAATCGCGTCGCGGCCCTTCGTGATAATGACGGCAACTATCAGCAAAACTGCGATGAACGCTATGCTGACGTGATTTGTTCCCGCTCCCGGGTATTTGCTGATCGCGATAACACCCGATCCACATTTGAAATCAGCCTGTATCAGGATAACGCTGATCTGTGTGATACGCTTTTCCGCGGACCCCGCCGGACACTCACGGTGCAGGAATACATGCTGGCCAATAAGGCAGAAGCAGCATTCCGGCTGTTACAGCTGCACGCCGGAGAGCTGACCGTACCTGATTATATTCAGGAGGCACTGGCATGGATAAGAGAGTGATATTTGCGGTTGCCGGCTCGGGCAAGACCACGCTGCTGATACGACGGTTGAGTGAGGACAGGAGGACGCTGCTCCTGACCTTCACCGTGAATAATGAAGCGCATCTGCGGGCACAGATTATCAGACGTTTTGGCTTTATCCCGGAAGGGATCAGGGTGATGACCTGGTTTGAGTTTCTGCACGGTTTTTGCTTCCGGCCTTTCCTGCAGGAGCAGCTGGCATCGCGTGGCCTGAGCTTCGACCAGCCCCCACCCAGAATACCGCGCACGAATGCCCGGCATTATCAGGATCCCGCCGGACGGCTGTATCACCGGAGGCTCGCACATTTACTGACAGCCCGGGGGTTGCTGCCGGATATCCGTATCCGGCTTGCCCGTTACTATGATGAACTGCTTGTCGATGAAGTCCAGGACTTTGCCGGACATGACTTTAATTTTCTGCTGGAGCTCTGCCGCGCGGAAATCACTGTGCTCTGTTGCGGCGATTTTTATCAGCATACCTTTGATACAAGCCATGACGGCAACGTTAATTCAACGCTGCACGACGACATCACGCGATATGAGGCCCGCTTCGACGCAGCAGGTTTCGCGGTTGACCGGGACACGCTCAACCGGACATGGCGTTGCTCAGCTTCAGTGTGCGAGTTTATCACCGGGCAACTGAACATCCGTATCGCTGCCCATGGGATACATGCCTCCCTGATTGAAACGATCGCAGATACAGAGCGCTCAGCCACCCTGCACGCCGATAATACGGTGATTAAGCTCTTCTATCGTGAACATCACCGTTACGGCTGCTATTCCATGAACTGGGGCGCCAGTAAAGGGCTCGATCACTTTCAGGATGTCTGCATTGTGATGGGATCCTCCCACTGGAAGCTTCTGACCCGTCAGGAACTGGCAACCCTTCCACCGTCGTCCCGTAACAGGCTGTACGTGGCATGCTCACGGGCGCGCGGCAACATTTATTTTGTTCCCGAAACTCATCTGCGCCGATTCCGAAACTGAGTTACCGACTTCTCAGTCGGGCACAAATCAGTAAAAAGCGAGGGTCATCGACGGGAATACCGGCTGGACAGGTGCGGTTCCGGTTCTCGCTTTCCGGAACCTGGCTAACAATATGTAACATTATCATTAAATACAATTATGCCAGTTATTTTTATTCGCAAAATGCTAATAATGTGGCATACACGCCAGTATGAAAACATGGTGATGCTACCAACTTGCTGATTTAGTGTATAATGGTGTTTTTGAGGTGCTCCCGTGGCTTCAGTCTCCGTCTGCTGTCCCTCCTGTTCCGCTACTGAAGGCGTGATGCGTAATGGCAAAAGTACTGCCGGGCATCAACGTTATCTCTGCTCTCACTGCCGTAAAACATGGCAGCTCACCTTCACTTATGCCGCTTCTCAGCCCGGTACACACCAGAAAATCATTGATATGGCTATGAACGGCGTCGGTTGCCGTGCCACCGCACGACTAATGGGCGTGGGCCTCAACACCATTTTGCGCCATTTAAAAAACTCAGGCCGCAGTCAGTAACCTCCCGGATACAGCCGGGCAGTGATGTCATTGTCTGTGCGGAGATGGACGAGCAATGGGGCTACGTCGGTGCAAAATCACGTCAGCGCTGGCTGTTTTACGCGTATGACAGGATACGCAGGGCGGTGGTAGCCCACGTTTTCGGTGAACGCACTATGGCCACACTGGAGCGTCTTCTGAGCCTGCTGTCAGTTTTTGACGTGGTGGTATGGATGACGGACGGCTGGCCGATGTATGAGTCACGTCTGAAGGGAAAACTGCACGTCATCAGTAAGCGTTACACGCAGCGAATTGAGCGACACAACCTGAATCTGAGACAGCATCTGGCAAGGCTGGGCAGGAAGTCCCTGTCGTTCTCAAAATCGGTGGAGCTGCATGACAAAGTCATCGGGCACTATCTGAACATAAAACACTATCAGTAAATTGGAGTCATTACCAACTTTTGCTGAGTTGAAGGATCAGATCACGTATCTTCCCGACAACGCAGACCGTTCCGTGGCAAAGCAAAAGTTCAAAATCACCAACTGGCCCACCTACAATAAAGCCCTCATCAACCGTGGCTCCATAACTTTCTGGCTGGATGATGAAGCTATTCAGGCCTGGTATGAGTCAGCAACACCTTCTTCACGAGGCAGACCTCAGCGCTATTCTGACCTTGCCATCACGACTGTGCTGGTCATTAAACGCGTATTCAGGCTGACCCTGCGCGCTGCGCAGGGCTTTATGGGGGCACCTCAGAAAACGGAATCTATGGTCACTCCCGTTTTTGCAACACCGATTTTGACGACAAGTTGGCTTGCTTGAATCTATCCGGCGTCTGAATGGGATTTTATTCCCGCGCCTCGATGAGTTCCGCGCCTGATGAACCTCCAGAAAATATACGGCTTCAATGAGCCTTTCCGTTTTACAGGTTCCTCAACAGGCCGGTGGGCCGTTAGTATCATCAATATCAGTATTCGCAAAACCAGATGAATGATTGTTTAAACTGGTGTATTTCTGCCTTTATGCTTCGTAAGTTTGCTGTCGCGCCGTCAGTGCCCAGGCTATTCTGGCCAGCTTGTTTGCCAGAGCACAGGTGACGACAAAGTTGCTTTTCCGACACAACAACTCCCTGACCCAGTCGGCCAACTTGCCAGACTGGTGTTCCAGTTTTTGTATGAATACCCTGGCACACTGAACCAACAAAGTTCGGATCTTTTTGTTGCCCCGCTTGCTAATCCCTAACAATGTCGTCCGACCTCCCGTGCTGTACTGTCGGGGTACCAGCCCTGTTGCCGCCGCAAAGTCACGGCTGCTGGCGTACTGCTTCCCGTCGCCAATCTCAGTTGAAATAGTACTGGCAGTCAGCGTTCCAACGCAGGGAATACTCAGCAAGCGCTGTCCAACCTCATCTTCGTCCAACTTTCGTTTCAACTGAGATTCCAGATCTTTAATCTGCTCAACAAGATAGTGATAATGCTGTTGTAATTTCAGCAGTAACTGGCTGAGATAAAGAGGCAAACTACTGTCCTCAAGAAGGGTACTCAGTCGACTAATAACGGCAGCACCTCGCGGAACGCTGATACCAAATTCCAGCAGAAAAGCATGCATCTGATTAGTTGTTTTCACCTTATCCTGAACCAGGGATTCACGGACACGATGCAGAGCTCGCATTGCCTGCTGAGATTCGGTTCTGGGCTGCACGAAACGCATAGATGGACGTGATGCTGCTTCACAGATAGCTTCAGCATCAACGAAGTCATTTTTGTTGCTTTTAACGAATGGGCGGACAAATTGCGGTGATATCAGCTTTGGAAAATGCCCTAACTCTTCCAGCTTGCGTGCCATAAAGTGAGAACCGCCACAGGCTTCCATCGCGATGGTTGTTGCCGGGCATGTCGCCAGAAATTCGATTAGCTTTGGTCGGGTGAATTTTTTACGGTAAACGGCCTTCCCACGATGATCCTGACAATGAATATGGAAAGAGTTCTTACCCAGATCGATACCAATAAGCGCAATGTTTTCCATGATGGTTCTCCGAATGAAAGCCTGTCCTCAGCATAGTACTGGGAAGGAGGGAGTGACCATCTCATTAAATAAAGCACGCTAAGGCATAGCTGACCTTGCCAGGCCTGCTTCGCCCTGTAGTGACGCGATCAACGGGCAGGAAACATTCCCCTTTCGTGCATGGCAGGCGCACACGAGTTCAGACAGCACGGTTTCCATGCGCGCCAAGTCGGCCATCTTCTCGCGCACGTCCTTGAGCTTGTGTTCGGCCAGGCTGCTGGCCTCCTCGCAGTGGGTGCCATCGTCGAGCCGCAACAGCTCGGCAATCTCGTCCAGACTGAACCCCAGCCGCTGTGCCGATTTCACGAATTTCACCCGAACCACGTCCGCCTCCCCATAGCGGCGGATGCTGCCGTAAGGCTTGTCCGGTTCCCGCAACAGGCCCTTGCGCTGATAGAAGCGGATTGTCTCCACGTTGACCCCGGCCGCCTTGGCAAAAACGCCAATGGTCAGGTTTTCCAAATTATTTTCCATATCGCTTGACTCCGTACATGAGTACGGAAGTAAGGTTACGCTATCCAATCCAAATTCAAAAGGGCCAACGTATGTCTGAACCACAAAACGGGCGCGGTGCGCTCTTCGCCGGCGGGCTGGCCGCCATTCTTGCATCGACCTGCTGCCTGGGGCCGCTAGTACTGGTCGCCCTGGGCTTCTCCGGTGCTTGGATCGGCAACCTGACGGTGCTGGAACCCTATCGACCGTTGTTCATCGGCGCGGCGCTAGTGGCGCTGTTCTTCGCCTGGAAGCGGATTTACCGGCCCGTGCAGGCATGCAAGCCAGGTGAGGTCTGCGCGATTCCGCAGGTGCGCGCCACCTACAAGCTGATTTTCTGGATCGTGGCCGTGCTGGTCCTGGTCGCGCTTGGATTTCCCTATGTCGTTCCATTTTTCTATTAACCAGGAGTTCATCATGAAGAAACTGTTTGCCTCCCTTGCCCTCGCCGCCGCTGTTGCCCCGGTGTGGGCCGCTACCCAGACCGTCACGCTAGCGGTTCCCGGCATGACTTGCGCCGCCTGCCCGATCACAGTCAAGAAAGCGCTCTCCAAGGTCGAAGGCGTGAGCAAGGTCGATGTGGGCTTCGAGAAGCGCGAGGCCGTCGTCACTTTTGACGACACCAAGGCCAGCGTACAGAAGCTGACCAAGGCCACCGCAGACGCCGGCTATCCGTCCAGCGTCAAGCAGTGAGCCAGCAAGCCAACGACAACAGCGAGAGCCGCTTCATGGGACTGATGACACGCATTGCCGATAAAACCGGCGCGCTCGGCAGCGTCGTTTCCGCGATGGGCTGCGCCGCCTGCTTTCCAGCCCTCGCCAGCTTCGGCGCGGCCATCGGGCTGGGCTTCTTGAGCCAGTACGAGGGACTGTTCATCAGCCGCCTGCTGCCGCTGTTTGCCGCGCTGGCCTTCCTGGCGAACGCGCTGGGTTGGTTCAGTCATCGGCAATGGCTGCGCAGTCTGCTCGGCATGATCGGCCCGGCCATCGTGTTTGCGGCCACGGTCTGGCTGCTCGGCAACTGGTGGACGGCGAACCTGATGTACGTCGGCCTGGCCTTGATGATTGGGGTGTCGATCTGGGACTTCGTGTCGCCGGCGCATCGCCGTTGCGGACCGGACGGCTGCGAACTCCCCGCCAAGCGCTTGTGAAAGACGGCTGACCGTGCGACACGGCGGCCCACACGAATAAGGAACGATGGTATGAGCACTCTCAAAATCACCGGCATGACTTGCGACTCGTGCGCAGTGCATGTCAAGGACGCCCTGGAGAAAGTGCCCGGCGTGCAATCAGCGGATGTCTCCTACGCCAAGGGCAGCGCCAAGCTCGCCATTGAGGTCGGCACGTCACCCGACGCGCTGACGGCCGCTGTAGCTGGACTCGGTTATCGGGCCACGCTGGCCGATGCCCCCTCAGTTTCGACGCCGGGCGGATTGCTCGACAAGATGCGCGATCTGCTGGGCAGAAACGACAAGACGGGTAGCAGCGGCGCATTGCATATCGCCGTCATCGGCAGCGGCGGGGCCGCGATGGCAGCGGCGCTGAAGGCCGTCGAGCAAGGCGCACGTGTCACGCTGATCGAGCGCGGCACCATCGGCGGCACCTGCGTCAATGTCGGTTGTGTGCCGTCCAAGATCATGATCCGCGCCGCCCATATCGCCCATCTGCGCCGGGAAAGCCCGTTCGATGGCGGCATCGCCGCTACCACGCCGACCATCCAGCGCACGGCGCTGCTGGCCCAGCAGCAGGCCCGCGTCGATGAACTGCGCCACGCCAAGTACGAAGGCATCTTGGAGGGCAATCCGGCGATCACTGTGCTGCACGGCTCCGCCCGCTTTAAGGACAATCGCAACCTGATCGTGCAACTCAACGACGGCGGCGAGCGCGTGGTGGCATTCGACCGCTGCCTGATCGCCACCGGCGCGAGCCCGGCCGTGCCGCCGATTCCCGGCCTGAAAGACACTCCGTACTGGACTTCCACTGAAGCGCTGGTCAGCGAGACGATTCCTAAGCGCCTGGCCGTGATTGGCTCATCAGTGGTGGCGCTGGAGCTGGCGCAGGCGTTCGCCCGACTCGGAGCGAAGGTGACGATCCTGGCTCGCAGCACGCTGTTCTTCCGCGAAGACCCAGCTATAGGCGAAGCCGTCACGGCCGCATTCCGCATGGAGGGCATCGAGGTGAGGGAACACACCCAGGCCAGCCAGGTCGCGTATATCAATGGTGAAGGGGACGGCGAATTCGTGCTCACCACGGCGCACGGCGAACTGCGCGCCGACAAGCTGCTGGTCGCCACCGGCCGCGCGCCCAACACACGCAAGCTGGCACTGGATGCGACGGGCGTCACGCTCACCCCGCAAGGCGCTATCGTCATCGACCCCGGCATGCGTACAAGCGTGGAACACATCTACGCCGCAGGCGACTGCACCGACCAGCCGCAGTTCGTCTATGTGGCGGCAGCGGCCGGCACTCGCGCCGCGATCAACATGACCGGCGGTGACGCGGCCCTGAACCTGACCGCGATGCCGGCCGTGGTGTTCACCGACCCGCAAGTGGCGACCGTAGGCTACAGCGAGGCGGAAGCGCACCATGACGGCATCAAAACTGATAGTCGCACGCTAACGCTGGACAACGTGCCGCGCGCGCTCGCCAACTTCGACACGCGCGGCTTCATCAAACTGGTGGTTGAAGAAGGCAGCGGACGACTGATCGGCGTGCAGGCAGTGGCCCCGGAAGCGGGCGAACTGATCCAGACGGCCGCACTGGCGATTCGCAACCGGATGACGGTGCAGGAACTGGCCGACCAGTTGTTCCCCTACCTGACGATGGTCGAAGGGTTGAAGCTCGCGGCGCAGACCTTCAACAAGGATGTGAAGCAGCTTTCCTGCTGCGCCGGGTGAGGACAAGGAGGTGTGCGATGAGCGCCTACACGGTATCGCAACTGGCCCATAACGCTGGGGTGAGCGTACATATCGTGCGCGACTACCTGGTGCGCGGCTTGTTACGGCCGGTGGCCTGCACCACGGGCGGCTACGGCGTGTTCGACGATGCGGCCTTGCAACGGCTGTGCTTCGTGCGCGCGGCCTTCGAGGCGGGTATCGGCCTGGATGCCCTGGCGCGGCTGTGCCGTGCGCTCGACGCAGCGGACGGCGCACAAGCCGCAGCGCAGCTTGCCGTGCTGCGCCAGTTGGTCGAGCGGCGGCGCGCGGCGTTGGCCCATCTGGACGCGCAACTGGCCTCCATGCCAGCCGAGCGGGCGCACGAGGAGGCATTGCCGTGAACGCCCCTGACAAACTGCCGCCCGAGACGCGCCAACCCGTTTCCGGCTACCTGTGGGGTGCGCTGGCCGTGTTGACCTGCCCCTGCCATCTGCCGATTCTCGCCGCCGTGCTGGCCGGGACGACCGCCGGTGCCTTCCTTGGCGAGCATTGGGGTGTTGCCGCGCTCGCGCTGACCGGCTTGTTCGTTCTGGCCGTAACGCGGCTGCTGCGCGCCTTCCGGGGCGGATCATGACGAGTTCGCAGCCCGCCGGATGGACGGCGGCCGAGTTGGCGCAGGCGGCGGCGCGCGGACAGCTTGACCTGCATTACCAGCCGCTGGTCGATCTGCGCGATCACCGGATCGCTGGCGCGGAAGCGTTGATGCGCTGGCGGCATCCGAGGCTTGGCCTGTTGCCGCCCGGCCAGTTCCTGCCGCTGGCCGAGTCGTTCGGCCTGATGCCGGAAATAGGCGCGTGGGTGCTGGGCGAGGCCTGTCGCCAGATGCACAAGTGGCAAGGACCGGCATGGCAACCGTTCCGTCTTGCCATCAATGTGTCCGCCAGCCAGGTTGGGCCAACGTTCGACGACGAGGTAAAGCGGGTGCTGGCCGATATGGCCCTGCCCGCCGAGCTTCTGGAGATCGAACTGACCGAATCGGTCGCATTCGGCAATCCAGCCCTGTTCGCCAGTTTCGACGCCTTGCGCGCCATCGGCGTGCGCTTCGCCGCCGACGACTTCGGCACCGGCTATTCCTGCCTGCAACATCTGAAATGCTGCCCCATCACCACATTGAAAATCGACCAATCCTTTGTCGCCAGGCTCCCGGATGATGCCCGTGACCAAACTATCGTGCGGGCGGTGATCCAGCTCGCGCACGGGCTGGGCATGGATGTCATTTTCAGAAGACGACTGCACCAGTTGATTGGGCGTAATGGCTGTTGTGCAGCCAGCTCCTGACAGTTCAATATCAGAAGTGATCTGCACCAATCTCGACTATGCTCAATACTCGTGTGCACCAAAGCGAGGTGAGCATGGCGACGGACACCCCACGGATTCCAGAACAAGGCGTGGCCACTCTGCCTGATGAGGCTTGGGAGCGTGCGCGCCGTCGTGCGGAGATCATCAGTCCGTTGGCGCAGTCGGAGACGGTCGGGCACGAAGCGGCCGATATGGCGGCTCAGGCGCTGGGCTTGTCTCGGCGCCAGGTATACGTTCTGATCCGGCGTGCCCGGCAAGGCAGCGGCCTCGTGACGGATCTGGTGCCCGGCCAGTCCGGTGGAGGTAAAGGTAAGGGGCGCTTGCCGGAACCGGTCGAGCGCGTCATCCACGAGCTACTGCAAAAGCGGTTCCTGACCAAGCAGAAGCGCAGCCTAGCGGCCTTTCACCGCGAAGTCACTCAGGTGTGCAAGGCTCAAAAACTGCGAGTGCCGGCGCGCAATACCGTGGCCTTACGGATCGCTAGCCTTGACCCGCGCAAGGTCATCCGCCGGCGGGAAGGCCAGGATGCCGCTCGTGACCTACAAGGTGTGGGCGGCGAGCCTCCTGCCGTGACCGCGCCGCTGGAGCAGGTGCAGATAGACCATACGGTCATCGACCTGATCGTGGTCGATGACCGCGACCGGCAACCTATTGGCCGCCCGTACCTGACCCTCGCCATCGACGTGTTCACCCGCTGCGTGCTCGGCATGGTCGTCACGCTGGAAGCGCCGTCTGCCGTTTCGGTTGGCCTGTGCCTCGTGCATGTCGCCTGCGACAAGCGCCCTTGGCTGGAAGGACTGAACGTGGAAATGGATTGGCAGATGAGCGGCAAGCCCTTGCTGCTCTACCTAGACAACGCGGCCGAGTTCAAGAGCGAGGCCCTGCGCCGGGGTTGCGAGCAGCATGGCATCCGGCTGGACTATCGCCCGCTGGGACAGCCGCACTATGGCGGCATCGTGGAACGGATCATCGGCACGGCGATGCAGATGATTCACGACGAACTGCCGGGAACGACCTTCTCCAACCCTGACCAGCGCGGCGACTACGATTCCGAAAACAAGGCCGCCCTGACGCTGCGCGAGCTAGAGCGCTGGCTCACATTGGCGGTCGGCACCTACCACGGTTCGGTGCACAACGGCCTGCTCCAACCGCCGGCCGCGCGCTGGGCCGAGGCCGTGGCGCGTGTCGGCGTACCGGCCGTCGTCACACGCGCTACTTCGTTCCTGGGGCACTGTTGCAAATAGTCGGTGGTGATAAACTTATCATCCCCTTTTGCTGATGGAGCTGCACATGAACCCATTCAAAGGCCGGCATTTTCAGCGTGACATCATTCTGTGGGCCGTACGCTGGTACTGCAAATACGGCATCAGTTACCGTGAGCTGCAGGAGATGCTGGCTGAACGCGGAGTGAATGTCGATCACTCCACGATTTACCGCTGGGTTCAGCGTTATGCGCCTGAAATGGAAAAACGGCTGCGCTGGTACTGGCGTAACCCTTCCGATCTTTGCCCGTGGCACATGGATGAAACCTACGTGAAGGTCAATGGCCGCTGGGCGTATCTGTACCGGGCCGTCGACAGCCGGGGCCGCACTGTCGATTTTTATCTCTCCTCCCGTCGTAACAGCAAAGCTGCATACCGGTTTCTGGGTAAAATCCTCAACAACGTGAAGAAGTGGCAGATCCCGCGATTCATCAACACGGATAAAGCGCCCGCCTATGGTCGCGCGCTTGCTCTGCTCAAACGCGAAGGCCGGTGCCCGTCTGACGTTGAACACCGACAGATTAAGTACCGGAACAACGTGATTGAATGCGATCATGGCAAACTGAAACGGATAATCGGCGCCACGCTGGGATTTAAATCCATGAAGACGGCTTACGCCACCATCAAAGGTATTGAGGTGATGCGTGCACTACGCAAAGGCCAGGCCTCAGCATTTTATTATGGTGATCCCCTGGGCGAAATGCGCCTGGTAAGCAGAGTTTTTGAAATGTAAGGCCTTTGAATAAGACAAAAGGCTGCCTCATCGCTAACTTTGCAACAGTGCCTCTTTACCGACAAGGCATCCGGCAGTTCAACAGATCGGGAAGGGCTGGATTTGCTGAGGATGAAGGTGGAGGAAGGTGATGTCATTCTGGTGAAGAAGCTCGACCGTCTTGGCCGCGACACCGCCGACATGATCCAACTGATAAAAGAGTTTGATGCTCAGGGTGTCGCGGTTCGGTTTATTGACGACGGGATCAGTACCGACGGTGATATGGGGCAAATGGTGGTCACCATCCTGTCGGCTGTGGCACAAGCTGAACGCCGGAGGATCCTAGAGCGCACGAATGAGGGCCGACAGGAAGCAAAGCTGAAAGGAATCAAATTTGGCCGCAGGCGTACCGTGGACAGGAACGTCGTGCTGACGCTTCATCAGAAGGGCACTGGTGCAACGGAAATTGCTCATCAGCTCAGTATTGCCCGCTCCACGGTTTATAAAATTCTTGAAGACGAAAGGGCCTCGTGATACGCCTATTTTTATAGGTGTCTGGACTCGTGGGATCATGTACCCATGCGTAGCTGGCCGCTCTTCAAGGCCAGACACGTTTTGCGTACACTGTTCCAATCCGACTCTTCACTGGCAACTCGATGACCCAGGCACTGCACAGCCAAGCCCGTACTACCCACCTGATCCGTGAGGAAATCAGGAACTCGACGCTCCCGCAGGCCGAACTGGCCAGGATGTACAACGTCACCCGCCAAACCATCCGAAAGTGGCAAAACCGCGAGTCTCCTGAAGACAAGTCGCATGCGCCGAACAAGATGTACACGACGCTCACGCCCGAGCAGGAGCTCATCGTGGTGGAGCTGCGCAAGACGTTGCTGCTGCCCACGGACGACCTGCTGGCGGTCACGCGCGAGTTCATCAATCCAGCCGTCTCGCGTGCCGGCCTGGGACGTTGCCTGCGCCGCCACGGTGTCTCGGATCTACGTAACCTGGTCGAGCAGGAAGGCACTGCGCCCGCCACGAAAAAGACCTTCAAGGACTACGAGCCGGGCTTTGTGCACATCGACATCAAGTACCTGCCGCAGATGCCCGACGAGACGGCAAGGCGCTATCTCTTCGTTGCCATCGACCGTGCTACGCGCTGGGTCTTCATCGAGCTCTATGCCGACCAGACCGATGGCAGCAGTGGCGACTTCCTCAACAAAGTCCAGCAAGCCTGTCCCGTCAAGATCGTCAAGCTTCTGACCGACAACGGCAGCCAGTTCACCGACCGCTTCACGGCTGGCGGCAAGAAGAAGGAACCCAGCGGCACACACGTGTTCGACCGCCTGTGCAAGCAGCTCGGCATCGAGCACCGGCTCATCCCGCCTCGTCATCCGCAGACCAACGGCATGGTGGAGCGCTTCAACGGTCGTATCAGCGACATCGTCAACCAGACCCGTTTTGGTTCAGCTGCCGAACTGGAATCGACGCTGCGCAATTACGTCAAGATCTACAACCACAGCATTCCGCAACGCGCGCTCCAACACAAAACACCCGTTCAGGCGCTCAAGGAATGGCATGAAAAACGCCCTGAATTGTTCAGGAAACGCGTGTATAACCAGCCGGGTCTTGACATATAGGTTAATGTCATGATAATAATGGTTTCTTAGACGTCAGGTGGCACTTTTCGGGGAAATGTGCGCGGAACCCCTATTTGTTTATTTTTCTAAATACATTCAAATATGTATCCGCTCATGAGACAATAACCCTGATAAATGCTTCAATAATATTGAAAAATGACTTCTTAACGTGAGTTTTCGTTCCACTGAGCGTCAGACCCCTAATCCCAGCTGTAGCGGCCTGATTACATCCGGCCGCTACACCTAGCTCCACCTTCAAACAAGGAATATCGTTGATGTCACTGTATCGCCGTCTAGTTCTGCTGTCTTGTCTCTCATGGCCGCTGGCTGGCTTTTCTGCCACCGCGCTGACCAACCTCGTCGCGGAACCATTCGCTAAACTCGAACAGGACTTTGGCGGCTCCATCGGTGTGTACGCGATGGATACCGGCTCAGGCGCAACTGTAAGTTACCGCGCTGAGGAGCGCTTCCCACTGTGCAGCTCATTCAAGGGCTTTCTTGCTGCCGCTGTGCTGGCTCGCAGCCAGCAGCAGGCCGGCTTGCTGGACACACCCATCCGTTACGGCAAAAATGCGCTGGTTCCGTGGTCACCCATCTCGGAAAAATATCTGACAACAGGCATGACGGTGGCGGAGCTGTCCGCGGCCGCCGTGCAATACAGTGATAACGCCGCCGCCAATTTGTTGCTGAAGGAGTTGGGCGGCCCGGCCGGGCTGACGGCCTTCATGCGCTCTATCGGCGATACCACGTTCCGTCTGGACCGCTGGGAGCTGGAGCTGAACTCCGCCATCCCAGGCGATGCGCGCGATACCTCATCGCCGCGCGCCGTGACGGAAAGCTTACAAAAACTGACACTGGGCTCTGCACTGGCTGCGCCGCAGCGGCAGCAGTTTGTTGATTGGCTAAAGGGAAACACGACCGGCAACCACCGCATCCGCGCGGCGGTGCCGGCAGACTGGGCAGTCGGAGACAAAACCGGAACCTGCGGAGTGTATGGCACGGCAAATGACTATGCCGTCGTCTGGCCCACTGGGCGCGCACCTATTGTGTTGGCCGTCTACACCCGGGCGCCTAACAAGGATGACAAGCACAGCGAGGCCGTCATCGCCGCTGCGGCTAGACTCGCGCTCGAGGGATTGGGCGTCAACGGGCAGTAAGGCTCTGAAAATCATCTATTGGCCCACCACCGCCGCCCTTGCGGGCGGCATGGATTACCAACCACTGTCACATTTAGGCTAGGAGTCTGCGCGGCAGAGCCGTGTGACCGGTTTTCTGTAGAGCACTGACGATGGCGGCGGCGCTCTCTGCAATTGGCAAGGCGTCGGCGCCAAGGATACCAATCTTGCGGCGCGCGGCGTGTTATGACGACTGGGGTGCATTTGAGCCGCCCCATTTAACCTTCGCCCTCACAGATACGCCATTCGCCTCAGATTTAGCGCCATGCAGACGAGCTTCCACTCGGCTTGCACCTTGTCCAGGCCCCTCATGCTGAACTGACGCAATCCCATCACCGCCTTGATCCAACCATTCGGAGCCTCCACGATCGACTTGCGCCGGCGGTAAGCTGCATCGCCTTGCTCCGTTTTCAATTTCGCCGCAATCGCCGCCGTATGCGGATGGGTCTTGGCATTGACCTTGGCATCTTCACGTCCCTCGCGGCCGAGGGCAACGATGACATCGCCGTGGTGATCGGCGACCTTTGCCAGAACAGCCTCACTACGGAATCCCGCATCCGCCAGCGTCTGGGCCGGCATTTCTCCGGTGTTGGCCTGAACTGCTGCCAGCATGCCCAGCAGCGCCTGACTGTCCGCGGCGCAGTTGGTCAACTCCGCCGCCACGATGATCTGGTGCTCGGCATCGACCGCTGTGTACCCGTTGTAGCTCTGCTCGGAGCCACCACCGGCGTGTTTCATGATCCGGCTGTCCGGATCGGTGAAGCTTTCCTGATCACGGTCATCCGGCACACCAAACTCGCGTTTGTACGAGCCACCGCCCTTGTCCGAGCCATCCGGATGGCGAGGCCGGCGGCCATCGTCTTCGCTGCGCCCCCGGGCCTGGTCCGCTTCACGCTGGCGCGCTTCCAGGCGCGCCTTTGCCGCCTGGATCGCCTCCAGGCGCTTCTCGCGGCGAGAAATCTCGGCAGGAATGTCCAGCTCCGGCTCGTTACGCTCCTGGTCGTCGGTAGCCTTGGCGCGATCAAGCAGCGCCTTGATCTCGCAATGCAATTCGTCCTCGGCCGGCTTCATGCGCTTATAGCTCATCGCCTTGTGGTCGCCATGTTTGGCGGCTTCGTATTCAGGTTCTTTAGAGAGATCCTTTAGATCGCCGTTCCTCACTACTGCCGGGAAGTCTCCCCAGGGAGGGCACTGTTGCAAATAGTCGGTGGTGATAAACTTATCATCCCCTTTTGCTGATGGAGCTGCACATGAACCCATTCAAAGGCCGGCATTTTCAGCGTGACATCATTCTGTGGGCCGTACGCTGGTACTGCAAATACGGCATCAGTTACCGTGAGCTGCAGGAGATGCTGGCTGAACGCGGAGTGAATGTCGATCACTCCACGATTTACCGCTGGGTTCAGCGTTATGCGCCTGAAATGGAAAAACGGCTGCGCTGGTACTGGCGTAACCCTTCCGATCTTTGCCCGTGGCACATGGATGAAACCTACGTGAAGGTCAATGGCCGCTGGGCGTATCTGTACCGGGCCGTCGACAGCCGGGGCCGCACTGTCGATTTTTATCTCTCCTCCCGTCGTAACAGCAAAGCTGCATACCGGTTTCTGGGTAAAATCCTCAACAACGTGAAGAAGTGGCAGATCCCGCGATTCATCAACACGGATAAAGCGCCCGCCTATGGTCGCGCGCTTGCTCTGCTCAAACGCGAAGGCCGGTGCCCGTCTGACGTTGAACACCGACAGATTAAGTACCGGAACAACGTGATTGAATGCGATCATGGCAAACTGAAACGGATAATCGGCGCCACGCTGGGATTTAAATCCATGAAGACGGCTTACGCCACCATCAAAGGTATTGAGGTGATGCGTGCACTACGCAAAGGCCAGGCCTCAGCATTTTATTATGGTGATCCCCTGGGCGAAATGCGCCTGGTAAGCAGAGTTTTTGAAATGTAAGGCCTTTGAATAAGACAAAAGGCTGCCTCATCGCTAACTTTGCAACAGTGCCGTAAGTC